>JADJVA010000006.1:0-300000 GCA_016716765.1 Bdellovibrionales bacterium
ACACCATGGGGGCGACAGGATTGAGTATCCTTGTTGATGACCGGGAAGGAGCGGAGATCATTTTTGACAAAGGGTTGTTGCTTTTCCTCGAGTTTGGCAGATCTCTTATACGGCCGCCTATCATGCTCTTTTTGAGACAGGAAACTTAGAGAAAGGGCCAGGCTTCTTAGCAAGCGGGAGATTCGGGAGCCCTAGCTGGGTCTATTTTTTGGCAACCACGTTTACTCCCAGGCTGGCCTGGCTGAGCTAGGAAAGGCAGTCGTAGAGGAATACATACAAAAATTCCCCTGACGAGGTGCCTTTGCGTGCAAAACAGAGGTTGGCAGAAGTTGAGGCGATCCTCCGCAAGGAGAGAGGCATTTCATCGCTAACCCCATCTCAATCAGCGGATTTAAAGAAATAGAGGGACGCCCACCAAGCCCTGATAATGTTTGGATTCTTGGGCAAACATGATCGTTTTGTCCTTTCATCTGGAGCCCTCTGTCGAGATTTAGTTAAAATATGAGAATATTCGTCGTCTTGGCCTTGACGTGGCTAGAGAAAAATCCCAGTTTGAGGGGGTGTGTCTGGCCCGGATCGGAGCCTCGCGTAGTCTTTTAAAAAGGTGGGATATGAGCGGAGATTATTATCAGGTGCTTGGAGTGGGCCGCGAGGCAGATCAGTCGACAATTAAGAAAGCCTATCGAAAAATGGCGATGCAGTTTCATCCTGACAAAAATCCTGGAGATAAGGCCGCCGAAGAGAAATTTAAGGGAAGCCGCTCGGGCCTATGAGGTTCTCGGAAACCCTGATAAGCGTTGCTCGCTATGATCGATTTGGTCGGGCAGGAGTTGACGGTCCGCAAAGTGGCGGGGCAGGTTTTTCTGACGTGAACGACGTTTTTAGCGCTTTTGGTGATATTTTTGGCGACTTTTTTGGTGGAGGAGCTCAGCGGTCGACTCAGCAGCGAAATCGTCCTCGAAGAGGGCGTGATCTCAGGTATCTTTTGGAAATCAGTTACCGAGATGTGATGTTGGGGGCTCAGCATAAGGTGGAATTTCTTTCGGGGGGTTGATTGTGAGCCTTGCCGGGGAGCGGAGCCCAAAACAGGAACAGAACCGAGAATTGTTTGACTTGTGGGGGTCTGGGCAGGTCGTTCCGAGCGTCAGGTTTTTTTTTCAATGGCCACAACTTGTCCTGATTGCAAAGGGCAGGGTCAGTGGTGATTAAAGACCCTGTGTGTGCCATGGCCGTGGCCGGATAGAAAAAAACGCGAAATGATGATCAATGTTCCTGCAGGTGTTGATAAGGGACTCAGTTGAGATTGTCGAATGAAGGAGAAGGCGGTTTTTTGGGGGGCCAGTGGTGATTTGTATGTCGAAATTGATGTGACGGAAGAAGAGTCTTTTCGACGGCAGGAAGAACATCTCATTGGGGGTTTAGAGATTAGCTATCTCCAGGCTCTCTTGAGTGCAGAGGTTAACTTCCCAGTCTGTGGTAGATCAGAGAAGGTGCAAATTCCTAGAGGGACGTCGAGCGGGGACAGAATTCGTCTCGGCGGCAAGGGATTCCCTCGCTTCGGGGGAGGACGTCGTGGTGATTTGATTTTGGAAATTGAAGTGAAGATGCCAAAAAAATTGGGAAAGAAGGAAGAGCAGCTCCTGCGTGAAATTGCTGGGAGTAAAAGGCGAGTCAGTGTCTGAGGGGCAAAGGTCTGTTTGGTTTTAAATTCAATCTTATATCTTGACGGCTGAAAATGGCGACCCAAGTTAAGGTGTGAAGAGTAAAATTTTTAGAATAAGGGGTATGTGAGTATGGGAAAAATCATTGGGATTGATTTAGGTACGACGAACTCTGTTGTGGCTATCATGGAGGGCGGAGAGCCCAAGGTTCTCGTTAATGAAGAGGGTGGGAGGACGACGCCTTCGGTGGTTGGATTTACTAAAGATGGACAAAAGTTAGTGGGTCAAATTGCGAAGCGCCAAGCAGTGACAAATCCTGAAAAACACGATTTTTTCGGCAAAACGGTTTATTGGTCGACGTTTGGAGGAAGTCTCCGAAGAGAGTCGGTTGGTGCCTTACAAGGTCGTCAAAAAGGTACGGATTCTGCGTTTGATATCAACGGTAAGGCCGTCCTCCGGAGGAAATCTCCGCTGATTTTGGGTAAACCAAAAAAGTTGCAGAGGATTATTTAGGCCATGAGGTGACCGAGGCGGTGATCACGGTTCCAGCCTACTTCAATGATGCTCAACGTCAGGCGACGAAGGATGCTGGTCGGATTGCCGGCCTTGAGGTGAAGCGAATCATCAATGAGCCAACTGCAGCGGCTCTCGCTTATGGGCTTGATAAGAAAAAAGATCAGAAAATTGTCGTTTTTGATTTGGGTGGAGGTACGTTTGATATTTCCATTCTCGAGGTTGGCGATAATGTTGTGGAGGTTAAGGCGACGAACGGGGACACTCATCTGGGTGGTGACAACTTTGATGAACGCATTCTTGTTTGGATAATGGATGAGTTCAAAAGGATCAGGGAATCGAGTTGCGCTCGGATAAGATGGCGCTTCAGCGCCTCAAGAGGCCTCTGAAAAGGCCAAAGTTGAGTTGAGTTCGGCCCAGGAAACAGAAATCAACCTTCCATTTATCACTGCAGATGCCTCTGGTCCGAAACATCTGAACATGAAATTGACCCGGGCTAAGTTTGAGCAGTTAACAGGGGATTTAGTAAAGAGGACTATGGAGCCTTGCAAAAAGGCTTTGGCTGATTCTGGTATGTCTATTTCCGATATCGATGAAGTCGTGTTGGTTGGAGGTTCTACTCGCATTCCAGCTGTTCAAGCAGCTGTAAAAGATTTTTTTAAAAAGGAGCCAAATCGTTCGGTAAATCCCGATGAAGTGGTGGCTCTTGGAGCCGCTGTTCAGGGTGGTGTACTTGCGGGCGATGTTAAAGATGTACTTCTCCTTGACGTGACTCCTTTGTCTCTGGGTATTGAAACCTTGGGTGGAGTGATGACAAAGTTAATTGAGCGTAACACGACAATTCCAACTCGAAAGAGCCAGACTTTTCTACAGCAGCTGACAATCAGACGAGCGTTGATGTTCATGTGTTGCAGGGCGAGCGTGAGCTGGCGGGTGACAATAAGGCGCTGGGGCGTTTTGAGTTGGTGGGAATTCCCTCCATCCCCTCGTGACATGCCTCAGATCGAGTTTACTTTTGACCTCGATGCAAACGGTATCCTGAATGTGTCTGCTAAAGATGTCGGGACGGGCAAGGAACAGGCGATTAAGATCACCGCTAAGTCAGGACTTTCTGAGGATGACATTCAGCGTATGGTGAAAGACGCTGAACTTCATGCTGATGAAGATAAAAGAAAGAAAGAGACAATCATCCATCGTAACGACTTGGATAATTTAATTTATCAAACTGAGAAATTGGTTGCTGATAATAAATCTAGCCTTAATGATGGAGATCGAAAACCCATTGAGGACGCAATCGAGGAAGCAAAAAGAGTTCTGAATAATACAGGGGCTTCGGTGGGCGATCTTAAGTCAGCGACCGAGCGCCTCACGAATTCAAGTCAAACTTTGAGCAGTCTTCTTTACGAAAAGCAAAAAGGCAAGGCAAGTGCTGGCGGCGCTCCTGATAGTGGATCCGGAGGCTCGGGTGACAGCAAGTCAGGTGATGTTATTGATGCAGATTACAAGGACGTCAATTAACTCAGCTGACTTTTCTTTGCTCTGTAGTTGGAGGAGAGAAAACCCCATCTTTTTTGAAGGGTGGGGCCTCCTGTGATGGTTTTTCGCTTGATGTTTATTTAGTGTCAGATTTCGCGTCAGATTGAGATATTAATCAAGTGAGAAGCCATTTTCTTTGTCCCACTGGACACGGGCTCCAAGGGAGAAATAGGAGAAGGCTTCATGTACATTGAAACCAACTTCTCCTGTAAAGGTGATGTTGTCCCACTGTTCAGTTTTCCACTCAACGCCGCCGGTGAGTTGGACGGGGAATTTTCCTTCACCTTCTCTGGATGAAACGCCGATCGGAATGGAAGCATAAGAATTCATTTCTCCAATTTCTGTTTTTATTTTCTTACTGATGAGAGGGTGAAAGCGGAGAGATATTTCATCGATGTCTTCATTTCTGTTTGAGGAATCAAATCCGTCGTATCTTGCATAGATAATGCCTGAGGAGAGACCGATTGCTGGCTGGCCCTCCGTATCTGGATAAGGAACCCATTTGAAAAATCCGCCAGCATAGAAGTCAGTTGTGCCGGAGCCCACGACGGCTCTTAGGTTGGCGTCCTGGTTAAACCAGGAATCAATTCGGCCAATCAAATTAACACCCCGATCTCCGTCAGAGATAAATTGAGACTCTAGGCTTGCCTTAAATGAGCCTTCAGAGAGGATATCTCCAGTTTCCATGACTGAATAGAGAGCTCTCGCTTTGGTCGCAAAACATAGACTCAAGATAAAAACAGCAAGTCTTAGGGAGGGTCTGTCCAAATTCATTGTCTCATTCCTTTCCGTTGTCTCTAGGGGCGGAACCATAACTCTGACTGCCGTGTTAGACAAGCGGCGAGGTTATGCCTTTTGGGAACTTGTAACTAAAATTATTTTTCATGGGACATATGCCGAGCCATATGAAAAAAATATAGGTCTCACTTGGCGAAAACCTACCGCGCTTGGGCTGAACAGAGACAAGTTGACATCTATATTTCTGAAAATCTCAAACTGGTACTAAGGTCGCAGAGAGGAGATGTCGAAAAACTCATGTGGGATGCGAGCGGCGCCCATTTGTTGCTGACATCTTCCTACCTTAAGTTGGAAAGTTGGAGAAATGAGTCATGATTAAGTGCATAATAGCGAAAGCCTTTGAGAGCACGATTGTGTACACAGGCCGTGGCGGTGTCCTTGGCAAGCTAGAATTGTCCCGTTTTGGAACTTCAGGTTTGTTGCCAACATCCTTTTTGATATTGGTGCTCGCCTTGGTGTTTGGAGTTTGTGTTCAATCCTTTGCTGGGTCGGGAGATCCCTGCGACTGTCCGAGGCTTGAATGCAGTTCATGCGAAAACCAAACTGGCCTTACGTTCTATTCCGAAAAGTGTGGCAATAACAGAGTTCGCAGTTGTTCGAGACCAAGTTGTCAATTGAAGGATCCAATCCCATCTGGTTGCGAAATTTCTCAGAAGAAAGGGACCTCGGAGGTCCCTGAGGGAAAGCGCACTCCGGCTTCAGCGGCGGCGGAAAATGAAGCTTTGCCTCGCGGTGGTGAAATCGGAAAAGTCATGTGGAGCAAAGGCGATTCATGGCTTGTGGAGCCTTCTGGAAAGCAGCACGCAGCTCGTGTCGGAATATCTGTGCATACGAAGGACACAGTAAAGACCGAGGCTCAGGCTGAGATCAGAATAGAATTTCAGGATGCGAATGAACTTCATATTCAGCCCCAGTCAGAAGTTTTGATGTCTGAGTATGAGTCTGATTCTAAGCTAGATCGGCGAGCCTTGCTGGATTTGATCAAGGGCAAGGTGAGGAGCAAAGTTAAGCAGAAGTACAAGAGCGATACGAGCTCTTACTTTAAGGTTCGAACAAAGAGTGCTGTTGCCGGAGTGCGAGGAACCGATTTTGTGGTCAGTTTTGATATTGGGGACAAAGAGGTAACTAAAGTTGAAACTTTGACGGGATCTGTTGTTCTGGCCAATGCCGACCAGTCGCAATCTTTGGATATCAACAATGGGACCTATGCCAGTTATGTTGTTGAGGCGAATAGTTCGGAAGTCTTTTCTGATAAAGAAATCAATGAATTTGTTGCTCGTGGATATATGACGCCGGTTCATAAAATGAGTGCCAAAGAAATTGAGCAATTGGATTGGGAATCATCCGTCGGAGAGAAGCCAAAAGGAAAGACAGCTGCCCTGAAGGCAAAAGGAGCTGCAAATTCTGTTTGTCAATCGCCTCAAGCTGAAATTGACCAATGCTACTGGGCTTGCGAAAACAATCCAAAGGGAGCAAAGTACTGCCGCACGGATCTTGCTCAGGTCAGTTGCCTGAGAAGGCGGTGTGATGCCAACGGAAAATGGGCTGATGAAACAAGGCTTCCTGCAAATTTTCATGAGCAATGCCAAGCGAAGGGTGTACGGGTTGGACCTTGCGACTACTAGGGGTTTCACGTGAATCATACCCAGGCTTTATTGGTGTCGCTAAATCTTAATGCATTGTATTATATTTAACTCAGTTGATATTTAGGGTTCAATTTTTTATAAACAGTCACTGTTATTCTGTGGCGGCCGTAGCTCAGTTGGTAGAGCCCCGGATTGTGATTCCGGTTGTCGCGGGTTCAAGCCCCGTCGGTCGCCCCAATTTCTTATCCCTCGGTTGGGGGGAAAATAAAATTTTGTAATGATACCAAACATGTAATCGCGGGCACTTAGCTTGGGTCCAACTTGCGTTCCACCACGAACCGAGAAGAGCCGGAGAGCCCAGGCCTGCCGCTGAATGTGCGCAAGACGTGTTTCACATTTCACTCAACTTCAACAACTTTGAAAAAGCGACCCATCTGGCCAGGAGCAATCCAGTAGAAATATAAGTAATCCAGTGTAGTGGTACAGTTGAAGCAAATGTGCCTAAGAACATTCCTAAAAATACACCCAAATCCATGAGAAAATTAACTGAACCTACACTTGAACCAACTGTCTCCGACTTAGAAAGGACTGCTGTAATAATATGAGTTTTCGCCGAGAATTGGATTGATAAAAAGACATACAAGGAGGCAAAACCAATGACGATAACAGGGTGGATGCTGCTAAATGCATTATATAGGAGCATGCACATGCCAAAAGTAATGCCTAAAAACCACTTCTTACTATCAAGGATTTTAGTTTTTCTCATTATAACCGTTGCAGAAAAACCAGAGAGACCGGCCACTAGCCAAAAAAGAGAAATATCCTTAGGTGTACCAATTTTTTCCAAATGCAAAACAAACAAGGGATTAAAAGGTATAGATAACATACCAGTTAGAAAAGCTGCTAAGACAAAAACAGGTGAGGAAAATAATGAAGCCATATTTTTCAGGCTAAGTTTAAAAGCCTTTTCGGAGTTAGTTACTTTGACGCTGATGACGGGAGAAGTTTTCAAAATTAATATCAATTGAATAATTGATGTCATGAGGAACGCTCCACCACAAATAAGTAGACTATTTCTTCCAATAGTGAGGAATAACAATGGACCCAGAGAGAATCCTAAAAGTTTTGAGATTAGAGTCAGCATTGTTCTATCTAAAATGCGTTTCTGGAAATCAATTGTTTCGGTTGACTTCAATAGCCATACGGATTCAGAAATAAATCCCAGAGAAAAATTAAAATAGAGTAATGGCAAAACAAAAAGAAGATATCGCTTAGTCTCTCCAAAGGTAAAACCAAAGATTGTAAGAATGAAAATAAAGCTAACAAAGTGGCTTCGAACAGCAAGCTTGCCATAGTTCCCGGTATCACCCCATACACCGCCAATTAATGTAAACAAAAGAGTTCCTAGGGTGGCTAGAGTGTATACACCCGAAAGTGACCAGCTCGTGTTCGTTATGGATGCATAGTAAACTGGAAAACCCGTCCAGAATAAGCTGGCACCAAAAGTTCCGATAGAAGCTGCAATGAGAAGAAAGAGGACAGAAGAGCTAATGTTGTTATTCACTTTTGATCCAGTTGCGCATAAGGAACCTATCACTTTTTGGGTCAAGTAGAGGTCTGCGATGAAGCATTCTTCTATTTTCAATAATTAAAAGATCATTCTGTTTCCAAAAGAATATATTTTTTAAGCCATCGTTTAAACGTAGTAATCGTTTTACTTCTTCTATGGTCTGTTTTTGCAGCTCGTTCAGCTTGTCGTCTATAAGCCAAGGGCAAAAATATAAGATTAATTCGCCGTTGGAAGATCCTGAGACCATCGTAGTTTCTTCCTCACAATCATCAGAAGTTCTTATAGTCGTTTTGATGCTTTTTAATATTTCTATTTCTACAGGTGATAAAAGATTAAAGAGAATTCGGCCATCGAAGGTTTCTGTTGGTTCGCCTGGGTTAATGCAAAACCATGCTAACCACTTAGCTTCTGGGGAATCTTGATGCCATTCAAGGGGTTCTGCAGTTTGAACCATCGCTGTCGCATCTGACTTGATTTTTACATCAGTTTTAAGGATGACGTGTCCTAAGAGAGAGGAAATGGATTCAAAGGTTGCAATGTCTTGATTTTCGAGAAATATAAGCCCGTCTTGATCTAAATTGGTTCTAATTTGTTCTAATAGTGCTGTGTTTATTGGCATCGGATCTTCTATAGTAGTTCTGGGAAATGTTTCCCCATTAGACCGATAGTGTTTTCGATAAACTTCTCATCATCCGTTTCTGAAACTTTAGTACCTTCTAGGCCGGCAAAAGGAAAGTGATGAAGATAGTAGCCAAAAACATGCTGGCAGTCCTCGATATAATGTCGAGTGTCCAATATGTGTAGGTGCCAAAAATCGTCCACCTCTTTTGTTGGGACTATAATTTCATCTGGATATGTTTTACATAAAAACAGAAAAGCTCGATATAGATCTGCCACTGATAGTGACACATCAAGTTCCCAATTATACCCGGAATGAGGATCTAGAGATTTGGCTATGACTCTTTTTAAATTAAGATTGTTAATTTGTTTACATGGAGTTTGCAATTTTGGAGGCATGTCTGGAGCAATCTTTAAAGCCGGTTCATAGTAGTACGCATCTTGATTCTTATTCATTAAAAACATCCTTACATAGAAGCCACAGATGATTATGGCACTGAATAAAAAAGATGAATAGATCTAAAATGTTGCTTTATTTGATCAAAGAGGCAGAGGAGACCTTATGCAAGAAATGCATAAGGTCTGTCACCTACTACTTGTAAGAAGTGGCTGGCTTTGTATATTTCCAAGAAATTTTTCTCATACGGTCCTCCTTTTTTCCTAGCCTAAAGCAGGTTTTAAAAATTAGACAGGGCATATGGTGTGTTTTGTAAATGTTCCAAAAATGAACTTCTGGGCAGGCTGCTATAAAATCGGGTAGGCCGGTGCATTGCTGAACCGACCCCAACACAGAATCCATCGTGCCAATTTCAAGCAATGGGCTCTTCAGAAGGAAATACACTTATCATCGAGCATAAACGAGCGCCGTCAAAGCGGCACGTATACTTGCCGAAGCCAATAAGACACCGCAAGCCTAAATAGAAACCAAATAAACCCTGTTTTCTAATCTTTGGCAGTTCGGCGGTGCGACGTGCGGCGGTGGGCCTCGGCACTATGGCTGAGTACGTTGCAGTCTTCAAAGATATCTGTCATTGACTGGACAAAAATAAATCATTGGAACTAGCAGAGAAATTTTCGATATTTTCGGTCAAAATTAATCAACACTGATGCGAGATCATTTACTAATAGGATTTTGTCTTTCATTTGCTCAGTAATACTTGAAAATGGAATAAACAATCCAAACCCGCTCACTCTTGATTTTGCACCTTTTAGAATATCAAAGTCTTTGAGTAGTATTGGTTCACCTTCATCTAATTCTAAATAGGGTTCGGCTCCTTTGATTTTGCCCACCATCTCCTTGCTTGCATCAACCGTTTTTTTGGGGGTTCAATTTTCTTTGAACAACTCATCCCAAGTGTCAGATTTCCTCCAGGCCTATACGAGACTGAGCCCGTAAACCCTCTTAGGGGAGAATCACCACCCACCGCAGATTGTTTACTTTGCCATAGGGGCAGTCGTGTCCCTGATCATCATTGCGTCAGGTATAGCGGAAATCAATTGCATGGCGGTCTTGAAGTCAGTGCCGCCTTCAGCGTCATAAGCGAGAGGTAAGTACCTCGAAAAATAGATCTTGCCACTCTCGCTTTGGGGCTCTAAGGGCAGCCAAATTCCATCTGCAAATTCTGATTCTACCCAGGCGTGCATGGCGCTTGAATTAGGATGGAGAGAGACTCCAAACACTGTCCTGGTGGGCAAGCCGACGGCTCTAGCGATTGTGGTAAATAGATTCGCAAAATGCTGACAGACTCCTTTTTTGCGCTCTAAAATTTCCGATGTTTTAAGGCCTTGAACCAAGTTTTCCTCAACCATCTTACCGTCATAGGTGAGATAGGAATTCACTAGCTTCAAGATTTTTAAAGCCATATCTATGCGATTGCCCTTGAAATTCTTGAGCAACTCCTCAGACCAGGCTTGAATTTGCGGCAGGGAAGTCTCTAAGTCCTTGGTTGCCCCTAAATATGGACTTGTGGATCGGCTTGTGTCTAAAGGCAATATGCTTGGAAGGGAGTCATGTTTTTGCCGGCCCACCATTTTATATTTATAATTGTAATTTGGGTTGTCAGTTATCTTATCTGTTTGAATAATGTTCCAATAGGCTCTCATGTTTGGAAATTTCAACTCTTTATTTAGCCAAATGGTCAGGCCAAGTGGGAGTTCGTCTTCGTATGGATTGGTATCGAACTGGATGTCAAAACTTTTGGAGTGACCGCTTGTTGGATAGGTATGCAGCCAAGTATTAAGATCTACTGTATACGTGAATTCACCGTTTTCCAAAATGGATGTATATGGGGACTCGTCAGAGAACTTAAACTCAACCTTAAAAGTGTCATCGGTATCGGGCGACACATATTCTATTAGAAACGATTTGCCCCTTGTATCGGTTTGTTGAATTTCTAATTGAAGAAATGAAATGACACCAACATCGAAGGCGTAGGTGTTTTGACTTTTCACTAACTGCAATAGGCCTTCGGGTTTGTCAGTTGGTACCTCAGAGGCACAAATAGGTGGCTGGCCCTGAAAGGCCTTAGTCTCAATGTCGGGTCCTTCTTTTTTAATCGTATTGTAGGACGCCGTTTCTTTCCTGATAGATTGACCTACCTGTCTCATGTCTTTGTATTCTACCGACGAAAATTGAAGCTCACAGTTATCCGAAACATTGTAATTTTGCACAATTACTGTGGATGAATTGGCTGGGATATTGTCTTCTGAGTATTCCAGCGAAAGTTCATATTTGTATTTAGAACCATCTTCGCCAGGCAAAATTGTGGTTTCGATGACAAAGTTAGACGTTTGATTTTTATAGTAAACTTTTTTGGCAATAGTATGGAAAAAATTCGATCCACGCTTCTGGGAAATCTCGTAGTCCTCTTTTGAAATGGCGATAGAAGCCATGTGATGATTGACTTTTAGAAGACCATCATCAAGGTTGGTTTCGGGCTGATCAGTAAAAAAAATCTTATTCTGAACGATATCGTTTTTAATTTTGCTTAAACATTCCAAAGAAGGACGGGCATCAGGAACCGATTTATTGCCTTTTTTGGCACAGCCAGAAAATAGGAATGCGAGAAAAAAACATAGAAAAATGTTCGGAATACGTATCTGAAACGTTTGAGCCACGGGAATCCTCTCCAAAAAAACCCGATGACCACTGCATTTTTCATGCCGGGCTCACTGGCTATTGGTTCCAGCAAAGGACCAGAATCTAACAATAATATAGAAAGATTCCTCCGGCCGTCTCTCTGAATCGGCAGCAAATTAACAGTCCTCCCTTTTAAATTCAAATGACGATCAGAAAAATATTGCCCTAGCAATGGGAATCCAAATTAAATCGTCACAAAGCCATCAATTCAGCGCACAGAACTGGATTCAAAGACTCACGAGTGACCCTTTCGCTGACCTTGGTTGTATGTAATTTTTGTTTGTATTTCGAATTCTTTTCAAATATTAAGTCTGCCCTTCGTGATTTTTGGGTAGTGGATAGAAGCAAAGAGGAGGAGCCCGCACTTTATCATGGCAATTCCCAAGATTTGAGGCGAGAGAAAAGTGAGTAAATACCCCCCCCCGATACCGTAGATTGCGATATTGATCAAACTCATCCGCTGGTTCACTGCGGCCCAGCCATCGAGGCTTCGAATCTCCTCGGGCAATGAGTGCCGTCGATACGGCACGTTTCCTTGCCATTGCGATAAGAATCAAAACGAAAACTTGTGGCCAGAGAAAATCACGATAATTTGTATCCGTTCATTGACCGTGAATGACTACTTCGAAATTTTGTGTGTAGTTCCATGGCATCCAGTTATCAGGGTTGGACCTGACCAGTTCAAAGTTTTTTGAATGGACACCATATAGTCAAAAGCGTTGGCCTCACTGATGTCACAAGTTTTTATAACTGAGAGAAGAATGTCGCCCACGAAGGCCCCGTATTCACTTTTAAAGAAGAGGAAGTTTTTTTTCGGTTTAGAACGGGGGTACGGAGCTGTTGCTCGAGGATATTGTTGTCGATGGGGGCTCCTGGGTGGCGGAGAAATGCGGTGAGCCCCTTCCAATGCTTCTGCATGTATTTGACGCCGGCTCCTAGTTTTGAATTGGGCTCAGCGAGTTTGTTGGGAAATACTTTGTCAATCCAGGTTTTGAGTTCCCCCATCGGCTGGGCACTTTTCTCTTGGTGGTATTGAGGCGCTCTTCGGGGGATAAATTCACATCTTTACAGTGCCGTTCGTTTGCATAGACCTGAGAAATAAGGCCCAGCACAAATTCGCTTTCTCTTTTAAAGTCCTGCTCGATATCCTTAAATTGCCTCCGACCGTGGGTGAGACACAGGTATTTCAATATCTCCTGGGCTCGGTCTTTGATATTATTCATATTCAGAGCATCTGACATGATGGCAATGGGACCCTGACTTTGCCGCCGAGTCAGGAGCTCTTCCAAATTCTCTCCACTGTATTTCCTTCCGGTAAAATATAGAATGATTTTTCCCTCTGGAGTTTCAGAAAGAATGCCCGTGGTGTACATGCCGGTTCTGTTTTTGGTATTTGGCTCCTGAAGTTCATTCTCCCTCATGAGGGAGAGAACTCTGGCCTTGGTGTCATCAATATAGAACAACGCTCCCTCCGAAGCCTTTCGGACCATGACCTTCCAAACCAGAATCATCTGGTTGGCCAGGTTTTCCGTCTGAGTCCAGAGTGTTGATCGAGCCACAGAACTTATAGTGAAGAATGGCTATCATGGCTTTGGCTTGTGCGTCGAATTTTTCCTCCCTTTTCCGATAAACTCAGCCTCAAATATTTTGCCACACAGGTTACAACGAAGTTTCTGGTCTTGTGAACGCTCACTGAAAGTGGCGGATTGTCCGTCACGCGCACATACATGCCTGGATTCCAATTGTACACCCTCCCTTTTTGACAATCCGGACAAGGATCCTTTTCCTTTAGATTTACAATCTCATAATTTTGGACACTGACCGATGGATAATGATCGTGGCCATGGCGACCACTGCTCCGGTGTTCCCATGAGCAGGCTTTTTCTCCTGAGGGTCTTTTTTGTTGAACTTTCTCTGATTGCTTTCCAAATATCTTGCGCAATCTGGCGATGGTGGCACTTTTCAGTCCCACCAAACGATCTAATTCAATCAAGGCTCTGAGAGAATTGATTAATTCTTGACGAGTTTCTTCCGTTAAGTTTGAGCTCTCAATCTCGTCAATCAGCCGATGAAGCTTCTCATCTGTCATCTCAATGTGGATCTTCTTCTTGGCTTTCAACATCGGAAAAGTCTTCCGCTGATTTCACAAAATTGGAAGTACTTTTCCATTCTGTTTGTGGTGCGGCTAAATCGGGATTTCCATTCCAGATAAGAACTGCCAACTCTGAGGCTCGTAGCTCACCCGAGACTCCCTCTCCCGTCCTCCACCACTTAAACGATCCACGACTGAGCCGCTTATGAAATATCCAAAACCCCTGGGAGTCATAAACCAATATCTTGAGAGATTTCCTCGATCTATTGGAGAAAACAAAAAGAGCTCCACTCATGGGGTCCTTCTCCATCTGCTCCTTGCAAACTCCACAAAGGCCATCGATTCCCTTACGAAAATCCACAGCTCCGCAGTGGATATAAATCGGTGAGGACGGACTGATTTGAATCACCGATGAATTTCAATCGTCAAATCAGAAAGTCGTAAAACAACTCGAGGTGCCTCAACTGTTAGATCGGGGGAAAACTTAATAAAGGGCCCAGAATTGTTTGGCACAAAATTCCTCCGCCGAAGCTTAGAGGCGGATCGTTCCCCTACTTGCTTTGGATTGAAAAATCCGGGCGATAAACTGAGTTCTCGACGCAGGAGGCGGTCATCAAATAGCTCTCGCAGACCAAAATCCGACTCCTCAGTTCATCAGAAATTTCTCCTGAGGAGATTTCTTCCTGACTCGCCAGGCTTCGATATCTCTCCTTAATTCTTGCAGAAAATCTGAAGTCATTGGTTACCGCCTTTGAAAGTGTCAATCGGCGGATTTTACTTAAAAAAATATCAGATTCCATTCACGGTCAGTGAACGGATACGATAATTTGGGCCTTAAGTACTTCAGCACTTCAGCACGTCTTTTTGCCTGTCATGTAGGCTGCGCGACTTATCACTTTCCTTAATACCCTATGGGTGTTGGTTCTCGAACATCCAGCACAACAGTGCGTTCCTCTCGAGACTTCTGGGCTTCGTGTTTAAACTCGAGAATTCGTTTGTATACGTCTCTTCCATGAAATTTACCGATGCCCCCGAACCTTGCCGACTCTCACGCTCGAGATAAGACGCTCTTCTGACTTAACTCCTTTCGCATCGAAAAAGATCTTGCGCCGCTATATTTCCAGGTCACCATTGTTTGCTTATCTAAAACCAAAATTCTAGCAAACTGTATTAGAAAAAAAGCGGCTGTGGAAAATCAATCCTAAGTGCGGGCCATTTTTCTGGCATTGGTTTCGTCTTGCTTTCGCTCAAGCAACCGTGCCATATCGACGGCACTCATTCCAAAAGCGTATGTGGAACCCTGGCATCTTAATTGCTGCAGGCAACCACTAGAACTAGATGGCCCTAGGGTCTAAGCCTCAGTTGGTTGACCTTTTACAGTTATGGGAGAATTTTTACATGCCTCGCAGTTGGATTTCTTTTATCTTTGTACTGTTTGTGGTTGTTGGATGCGGCACTCGTTCGGACGAGAAGCACGCAGATACCTCAGATCCAGGAACTGTTTTCCAACAGGCGGAATTATCCTTTTATGAGCTCAAGTGCAAAGGGACTATGAAGGAAACATTCAAGGGCGAAAGTTATAGCGAATACAAGTGTACGCTGGATTGTCTCGAGCTGAAGAATATCGAGGACCAGCGCAAAGGCATAATGGCACTGGGCAACGTACTAGAATTGTCTAAAAAGGCATTGGCGATGTCCCAGACCCTAACTCGTCAGAATTACCTTCGAGCAGTGGTAGCCTGCGCGTCGCCTGAGCTTACAGAACTGAAAGCACTCGAATCCAGGACAGAAGAAAAATTAAAGCGCTACTTAGGCGATGCAGACAAGAAATTTGTGGAGATTGTGAACCTTTGTGGGGACCAGAACTTGTCCTGTTTTGAGAACGGCGACATTAAGAAGGTGTCGGCTCTCTTGCCCAAAATCGAAGCTTACAGGAATTCAATTAAAAAAACCTATGAGTTAACGGGAGACAGAAGTTCGATCACAGTGAAATTTTGAATAGTAAAGTATGGTCTTGCATAGATGCGGCCACTGGCCAAGTGGAGGCAGAGATGTCGGCGTTTCATGAGGATGTAGATCGTAGTTGTGGCTTTGACCCCGCCTACCATAAGTCGGATCTCTTTCATGTTGAACGGTATTCCGATCCGCCTTCGGCAAGACTTGAAAGCCTTCAGGACGCCAAAAACACCGCTGCAAATCTTCGGTCGTTGATAGCCGATCTAGAGTTCCCCAAAAATAGTGGACAGTTTTCTTCGAGCGGTTTAAACAAACCGATGGGAGATAACAATGAGTTCAAAGAGAAGGGTTTTTTCAGAAGAGTATAAGGCCGAAGCCATTGATTTAGCAGAGAAAATGGGAACAACAAAGGCCTCACAAGATCTAGGTATAAATCCGGCAAATATTCGTCGATGGAAAATCGAAGCGCAATCAGGTCGCGCCGCTGCGAGCGGCGCGAAAACCTATGAAGAACTGGAGCTTGAGGTTCGAGAACTCAGAAAGGAAAATGAGTATTTGAACAAAGTCAGCGATGTTCTAAAAAAAGCCTAGGGATCATATCAAAGGATCAAATGAGAAATTCCAAATGATTTTGGACCTTTCAAATGAAGTTCCTATCAACCGCCTGTGCAGACATTTTGGGGTGAGTACCAGTGGGTATTACCAATGGAAAGCGAATAGTCAGTTCAAATTCTTGACGAAAAAAGGGAAATCTGCAAGGAAATTGAGGAGATTTTCAAAGCTAGCAAAAGTACCTATGGCTCACCAAGGATCTTTCATGAGCTGAGGAGCAAGGGATTTTCTGTAAGTGAAAATACTGTTGCGAAGTAAATGATGGAGATGGGATTGGATGCCCGATTAAAGAAAAATATCGAGTGAGAACGACTAATTCGAACCACGAGGGCCCAATTGCTCCACGAGTTTTCAGGATCGAGGATGATCTGCCCAAAGACTCTAATCAGGTCTTTGCCGGAGATATCACTTATCTGAGATTTGGATCTGGCTTTTTCTATCTGGCCATAGTTCTCGATGTTTGTACCCGAAAAGTTGTGGGCTGGTCGGTCACTGACAGTTTAGAAACCACCGGGGTCTTGAATGCTCTGCAGATGGCATTGGCTAATTGCGGAAATAGAGCGAAGATCGTCTTTCACTCGGACCGCGGGATTCAGTACGCGAGCAAATTATTTTTGGCTTTGCTAAAGAAGAAGGATGTGATTCCGAGCATGAGTCGCAAGGGAAACTGCTACGACAATTCGATTGTTGAGAGTTGGTTCAAGTCATTCAAGTCTGAGTGTCTTTACCGTCATGACTACAAAACCGAAGCAGAGTTGAGAATCTTAGTTTTTGAGTATATTGAAACCTGGTACAATAAAAAAAGATTGCATTCATCGCTTGGCTATCAAAGTCCTTTGGAGTATGAATCAACACTAAATGCCGCCTGAGAAACTATCCAGTTTTTCTGGGGAATTCCAATCCTGTTATGAGTTCCCTACTTTGCCATAAGCTAAATCCGATATATTTAACCCTTGATTCGAGGATCAGGTTTCCACTAAAGAGCTCCTCAGATAGGTATAATTATGATCTCAACCTTCGCTGGGAACAGTCCTTACAATTGCCTGTAAACGCCACGGTTGATCAAATTAAATCCCTCCTTAAGGCCGCCCCTCTTTCGAAGGATTTTAGAACGGTCAAGGATTTGGATAAATCAAAAAAAACGACCACGCGAATCACTTGTGTCATGGAGGATTTGGAGAGCTGCTATAGAGTCCTCGCTCTTGCCTATGAAGTACAAGAGTCACTGAAGCCACAACTAGAATGGGGAGACGGAATTCAGATTAAAAACAAAGAGTCCTGTAACCGATCATACTTAGGCACCGAAAGTTTGAGTATAAATTTTAATGCCAGCTGGAATAGGGCGGCAATGTTGGACTATGCCATTTATTGCCTGAACGGCCGATCGTCAGCTCCCGTTGAAGACTTAAATGACTAAATAGAAATCGCTCGGGCCAAATAAAAAACCCGCCCGCGGCGGGTATTGGACTGCGGGTGCAAAATAAACCTGTTTTTCTGATCTTTGGCAGCCCTGTTAGAGCAAAATATCCATTACTTTGATATCCCATTTCGAGCAAAGGTGCCCATGAAAAACAGTAAGGCAAGGACCGTTCTTCGATTGCAAAAGGAAAGGAGGCTCTAAAGAGGGGTCTTTAACGTTGGCGCGTGAGTCGGCAAGGTTCGGGGGAATCGATTAAGTTCAAGGACACGAGATCTATAGCAACGAGCACTCCAGTTTAATCAAGAATCCCAGAAGTCTGGAGTAGCGCGCACTTTTGTGTTGGAATGTTGAGAACCAAAACGATGGATTGAGGAAGAAAGTAATAATAAGTCGCGCAGCCTTCAATCAAGGCAAAAAGACGTGCGGAAGTATTTCTGGTTCGGGCCTCTGCTTTTTTGCTTTGGCGATATTTGTCATTGAAAGGGAAACGAAGGCACCTGATTGATTCCTCGAAGGGTAACAAATTGCAGTTCTCGAGTGCGGGAGCACCTAGATGTATTTAATTATTGCAATGACTCAAATTCTCATCCTACAATAGGACAAGGTGACACCTTAAGTGGATGATATGATTGAGTTCGGGTCTCTCGCCCCAATTAATTTTTCAAGCATGGCCGGAAACGGCCTAAATATCTAAAATCACAAACGAAGGATTGCAAAGGCTTAGCGAGATTGCTCGGGTCTACGGGTCTGGGTCTACGAGCCAATATCGTCCAAATATGCTTGGCCTCATTTTACCAGAGGCTAGGTTAGCACCCTGTTTTACATTTAGAAACGATGCAAACTAAAACTGAGTTAAACCAATCATTTACAGTAAAATTGACTCTTAGATCTACTTGAGCTATTATGGATCTTATAGCTCATTGGAGGAAATATGGGTCTCAAATTGAAATCGTTTTCGGCGAAAGAAGCAAAGGACGAGTTCGGACGACTTTTAGATACAGCGAGGCAAGAACCTGTTGAGATCAAAAAGAACGGTCGCTCTGTTGCTGTGTTGGTTTCGTCTGAAGAATATCAACGGCTGGAAGCAATAGAAGATGCTTGGTGGGGCAGACAGGCCGAAGAAGCTATCAAAGAGGGAACTATCGGTGAGAAAGAGAGCGAGAAGAAACTTGCTCAATGGTTAAATGCTAAAGATTGAAATCACCAGGCGAGCCGATAAGTTTATTGAGTCGTTGCCAGCAAAACAAAAAAGACAAATCACCACCAAAATCCTAGAGCTTCGCAACAAACCAGAGCCGCACGACTCTATTCAGGTCAAAGGTTTTTCGCAGTATCGCCGAACCAGTGTCGGAGAATATCGCATAATCTACCAGGTCCAAGACAACATACTTTTGGTAATCGTGTTGGTAGGCAGAAGAAACGACGACGATGTTTATAAACAACTGAAAAGGCTTTGAAATGAGTGCCGTCGATACGGCACGTTTCCTTGCCTTTGCGTTAACAATCAAAACGAAAATTTGGCCAGAGAAAATCTCGATAAATTGGGCCTTAAGTACTTCAGCACGTCTTTTTGCCCGTCATGCAGGCTGCACGACTTATCATGTTCCTTAATACCCTATAGGTGTTGGTTCTCGAACATCCAGCACAACAGTGCGTTCCTCCCGCGACTTCTGGGCTTCGTGTTTAAACTCGAGAATTCGTTTGTATACGTCTCTTCCATGAAATTTACCGATACCCCTGAATCTTGCCGACTCTCACGCTCGAGATAAGACGCACTTCTGACTTAACTCCTTTCGGAGCGAAAAGGATCTTGCGCCGCTATATTTCCAGGTCACCATTGTTTGCTTATCTAAAACCAAAATTCTAGCAAACTGTTTCTGAGGAGAAGCCTACGAACTGGATTTGACCTTTTGTCGCCAGTGATTTCCGTGCGAGCCTTGTTGATAGCGGGATTCAGAAGGCGCAGCACATGGAACTTGTCCGCAATGGTGATAGCGTTAGGAAAGAAGTCTTTTATAAACTTTTTAAACGGATCACACATGTCAATCACGGCTTGTTCCACGCGCTCTCGCCCGGGAATATAGGAAAGGGCATCTTTCATAGATAGTACAGTTTTTCCATTGACCATTTCGCCGATGCGGCCACGATCATAGTCAACGATGAGCGAGGCAAACTCAGTCATTCCATTTTTGCGGCATTTCCTCCAGCTGTGTTCATCGATGCCGATTCTTTTTCCCCAAGGGTCGTTCATTCGTTCGTGCCATTTGATGTCGAGTTGTTCGTAAAATACTTTATTCACTAGCCATGCGGAGCAGCTGTAGGCCCGGCAGACACGCTTTAGATCAGCGAAGTTTTCACAGGCCCACTTAACCCCTCGGCGGAAGCGTTCGGTGGTTTTATGGCCTTTCCTGACGCCACTAAGGGGTTCTGTGAAAACCTTCTTGCACCCGGGACATCTAAATCGGCGCTTGAGTACTTGCAGCTGAATTCCAGACCCACGGATGGGTTGATCTTGGATTTCGACCCATCTGCGGTCATGGACGGAATAGGATTTCGTGGCGCACTTAGGGCACACTTCGAACTTGGATTCCTTGGCACACTTGTAATGTAAGCGATTCATAACCTGTATTTTTCAGGCTCGAGAATCAGGTGATAAAATGATCTCAGCGAGGCGCTCGAAGTCTTCTAGGGATTTGGCCAGTGGTAGCTCAGTGAGCATTCGAACCATGGCCGCGTAGGGATTCACCCCATTGATTTTGGCTGTTACCGTGAAGCTGTACATGACACTGCTGGCCTCGGCCCCCGCGGGTGTGTCGGAAAACAGCCACGCATTCCTGCCGATGGCATACTTGCGGATCGCTCTCTCCGTAAAGCCATTGTCCGCCTCCAGACGCCCATCCTTGAGGTAGCCTGTCAGGTACTCATACTCATTCAAAAAGTAGCGGAGGGCCCCTCCGATCTTGCTTTTTACTGGAACCTTTGGCTGATGCCTTTCAGCCCACTCCTTCATCTCTTTCCAAATGGGCTCAGCTATTTCCAGCCTCAGGCGGTACCGCTCCTCAGGCGGCATCTCGCCGATTTTTTCTTCCAGATCATACAGTTTTTTAAGTAACCAAGTCCTGCCTCTCCAAGGCTTCGGCCGGACTTAGCCCCATCCACTGTGGCGGATTCAAATTTCCTGCGGGAGTGCATCCCACATCCTATGCGGATCACGCCCTCTTGTTTTTCCAACACATCATAGGCATTCAATCCGTCACATTGCAGATATCCTGTAATTCCGTCCAGAAGCTGCCTGGCCGCTTCCTGGCTCCGGGATATGCGGTAATCAAACAGAACAATCTTCTTGTCCCCGTAGGGCGTACTCCTCACCCACATCCATGATTTGTCTTCGGCCTTCCTGCCATTCTCTTTGAGAACCTGCACTTGCGTCTCATCCACGGCCACATAAAAAGAGGTTATCAGCCGGTCTGAAAGAACATTCCAGACAGGCACGAGAGCCTGCGCCACTTGCACCACCCAGCGGGCCATCGTGCTGCGGGGAAGATCAACTCCCTGACGCTCCATGATCTCCTCAATCCGATACAGCGGAAGTCCATCGCAATATTTGGAGGTGATAATGGCGGCAAGCAACTCGGGAGTGGCAATCCCCTTAGGGATCACGCAAGGCACTGGCGGAGCGGTCTTCACATAGTCCCCGCTATCCACTCCATACTTGGCCCGCTCATAGCGGATCACACTGACTTTAGCTGGCTCATACTTGAGCTTCTCCGAGAACTCCCAGCCAATCACCTTGAGAGGTTGCCCCTCTTCAGAAAAACGCTCGTTTTCTGGAAGCTCGATCTTCACCACTTCCCGCTCAAGGTTCTCGGGGATTGGACGACGATGACCCCGCTGCCTCTTATGCGAAGGAACCGTGACCTCGACCTGCGCCTCATCCTCTTCGGGTGTCCCTTTGGAGACTTCAAGTTCCACTTCGTTGTAGAGAACCCTCTGTTCGGGCGACACCCAAGACTCCGACTTTCTACCAAACTGCGCTCGTTTGAGAGAACGGATCTGCTCATGCAACCAAGTGACCTCACTTTGCAGGAACTTGATCTTCTCTTCATCAAGACGAGCACGCGCTCTCAGGCCTTCATTCTCTGAGGACAACTCTTCTTGTTTTGAAAATAGCTCTCGCGCCTGCATGCGCGGACTCTTCAACATTTTCTTCGAAAGATCAACAGACTCTTTCAAAATTTATTTCTGAAAATGGCTTCATTTTCCAAACATCATAACCTTCCAGAAGCCAGCTCAATTGCTCTGTGGATATGTGGACTACTTCCTGCAAAGATTTCCTCGGCCATGGGAACTTTTCCACATCCAATTGCTTTTGCCATAGACAGAACCCACTTCGATCAAAATACAGAATCTTGATCGTGTGCCGTCGTCGACCACAGAACACGAAAAGATTTTTCCCGTTCAACTTTCCCATCTGGGCACTCTCCACAATCTGACTCAATCCCGGAATCCCACGGCGCAAATCGACAGGATCTCGATGCAGAAAAACACCCTCAAATTGACTGGGAGATTTCACCTAGTACCTCCCTGCAGATAAAGATCAGCTCAGCCACCCATTGTGCGTCAGGGAGCGAACGAACCGCTCTTGGTTTCTGAATTTCCACTGGCACAAAAGCAGAGCTCACCGGCTTTCGGCGTCCAACACTCCCTCTCTTGCTTCCCTTGGATAGTCGATACTTCCAGTTCTTGAACGTGGTGTTGTTCAGTCCCTCTTGCCGACAGAACTCGGTCTCGGAGCCAGAGAAATTTTCTGCCTCCCTGATTTTAGTTTGCCAATATTCTTTGGTTTTTAATCTTTGATCAGAATTTTCCACTCAAGCCTCCTTGGTTGTTGAGCAATATATGTGGAAAGTTCAAATCACAAAAATAGGGTTTATGGAGCGCTTACCTTGTAATGAGTCCTGAACTTGTGACTCTGCCAGTGAGTTAACATTTTCAGTTCTGGCAAAAGGATAAAATTCTGGGTACTTTCCCAACTGGGATTCATCCGTCTCTCCTTTTTAAGATTTAGTCTCGACAACCAAAATTCTAAGAAGATCTGAGACGGCTCTGAATCCCTTTTTCGCCCGCTTGAGTACAAGCGGTGCGACCTAGACCAGAACCCAAGTTAGGCAAAATTGACGCACTCCGAAGTCACTGCTGTTCCGCAATGCGTTCCACCACGAACCGAGAAGAGCCGCAGCTCATGGCTGCAGCGACAGGTATTTACAAACAGGCAGTTTTGCATACTCTTATTTTTTACTATTACACCAAGCAGATTCGATACCAAAATTCAGTTTGCGGATATTGGTGAGTTCATTTTGATGGCGTGTATCTACAGATCGAATCGGACTGATAAACAAATTTCCCGAGGGTGTAAGCGCCATTTTTTAGGTCCTTACCATCTCTGTGAATGCCTTCCCGAATGTAGCCAAAAACAGTGTATGAACCGTCACTGTTTTCGTGACTAGCGATTCGCCACGTCCCGGAGTTTCAGGTTCGTCACCGTTTTTGGACTTCACATTGACTTCAAAGTTGTCTTGGACCGCGAGAGTGCGTTTCCAACTGTAAGAGTCGGTGAATGTTTTGCCTTTGATATCGCCGTTATCTTTTGTGGTCGTTGTGCTCGTCACAGTGGCGCTTTCTTCAAACTGATTGTCGCCAACCGCCTTCACAGTTTTTTGAGTCAAATCCTCAGTATCCGCCGAATAATCGTCGCTTTGAATTGAGTAAACTTCTTTGATTGTGGTTGAATCCCCGGACGTGATGTACAGGCTTGTGCCGGTTTGATATTGTACACGCCGGGTGATGCCGTTTGAATCTGTTCCTTTTGGCACCGGGTGGTCCGTTAAACCGGGCGCCGGGGGATCATATTTTTCAACTGTTATATTCTGGCACTCCGTCGTATACTTGCCATCGGGAAGATTCGATGGAATCGAAGCGGCCATCGCATTTGCGGATAAGATAAAAGCAGACAACACCAATGACTTGTACATCCCAGCGTCCTTTGTATTAGATTCGAGCCAAGCGCCATGTTGATAACACGATAATGCGGCATATTAGAAATGAAAAATTTGGGATGATGTAAAAAATCTATCAATGGCCAACTTAGTGTTTAGTGTCGAATTACCTGATCGGCGGTTGCGGGGGGAGATCTGTCGGACTCAAGTTTATTTGAGTCGGGCCGACGAAAAAGTTCCCAGCGCTGGGCGGCTGTACCTTCCGATTTTTGATTTCAAGCTCACGAAAAATCTGCCTCACCTGGGTGAGTGAACGGTCGGCGATGTTACGCCAGCGTTCGACGGTTCGAGCGCACTGGTCCATCGACTTATAGGTGCATTCCTCAGCACGGACGGTCATCAACATAAAGCGACAATAAGAGAGGTATTCCATGACCGCCATTTCAAGACGAAGTAGATCGCTTGCACATCGTGCTACTCCAAGTTCGGAAGCGAGTTCGACGACGAGCGGAGGAATATGTTTTTCAAAATGGAGGTTTTCCCCAGTCAGCTTAGTCTTCTCAATGAGTTTATTGAGGAAAGTCCAGTCCATCGCCTTGTAACTCGCTGGCGTGATAGCAACCGGGCAGTGGTTCAGCGCCCCTGCGCGTTCATAACGGCGCTCAATGCTTTTGTCCCACCCTTCCTGTTCTAAATAGCGTCGAACCGTCTGTCGTGATACCCCGGCCTGTTTCGCGGCGGCACGAACCGATGGATTTGCAACATAGGCTTCTCTCAGGTCCTAAAGGCGTTCGGGCGAGAGGGCGTTGGACATTAGAAATTCCTTTCAAAGTTGACCATGGTCAATGATAGCCAGTGTCGCATGCGCACGCTATAGCGCAATTCTCGTTAAGATTTTATGCGCGGTCTTGGCTGACCACTTAGCCCTGCCAGTTTTGGTTGGAACCCCCATCGTGTTGAGAACCGCCGTGATCTTCCAGTATGAAAGCCCCTGCGTTATTGGCACCCGCATTTTGGCGATCGCCGCAACCTCGCCAAGATTTCGTTTCACCTGCCGGTCCCGCCATACCTCCCCGTATCCGGTCTGCGATTTTGTTTTAACATCGGTTGAGCGCAGCGGAATTTCAAATCGCTTGAGGTACTTGAGAACGACGCTACGGGAGGACGCCAATTCGGTCGCGATTTCCTTCGCCGACTTCACTTCGACGACTATTTTTGATAAAGGAAGTCCTTTCTTCTATAGGGTGGAATGCCCAAATGGTGAATGAATTTAGGAACCTCAAGGGGAGGACGACTTTCAGGGTTTACCGATGCCCGGCGGCCCCATTTTTAGAGCCCTCGATTCAATAAAAAATAGGAATGCAAATGAAAATTAAGGATTTAGAAGCAAGTAGTATCAAGGAGATAACACCTTCGGGTTTTCCCAGTCAGTCGTGAGATTTCGGGATTTTCCTATTTTTGTCCTACGAAAGGTGTTGCTAGCAATACGTGTTTGAAGAGTTTCCTGAATACCAGGGGCTGGCGCGTGTTGAACTACGGACTTGTCCGCCACTTTCCCGCCATCCGCCACTTGGAGGATAAGGACCAACCTGCATAGGCCTTTATCCAGGCAATACCCATATTTTCATCCATATATACCCATAAATAGCTAATTTTCTGTACTTTATGGGTATTTATGGGTATTTTTATAGGTGTATGAGAGTATCTAAATTAGACCTAATACCGAAAGAAATCACAAATTTCATCGCGGAAATTGATGAGTTCAAAGGCCGCTGGGCCACCACGCAAACGCTTGCGCCAGATCGGCTGGCGGCACTTCGCCAGGTGGCCACTATTGAATCCGTTGGATCCAGCACCCGAATCGAAGGAGTGAAGCTCACCAACTCCGAAGTCGAGGGTTTGCTTCGCGGGATCAAAACTTATTCCTTCCGTTCTCGCGACGAGCAAGAGGTTGGCGGCTACGCAGAGCTGATGGAGATGATCTTTGCTTCCTACAAAGTCATTCCGCTGACAGAAAACTACATCAAACAGCTGCATAGTGTTTTGCTTAAATATAGCACCAAAGATGACCGCCACCGTGGCGAATACAAGAAGTTCGCCAACAGCGTTGAAGCCTTTGGCCCCGACCGCAAAAGCAAGGGAGTCATCTTTCAGACGGCAACGCCTTTTGATACACCAGCACTCATGAAAGAGTTGGTGGATTGGACTAACTCACAGATCACTCGCAAAGAGTTACACCCGCTTTTGGTGGTGGCCGTGTTTGTTGTCGTGTTCCTGCACATCCATCCGTTTCAAGATGGCAATGGCCGTCTGTCGCGGGCGCTGACCACTTTATTGCTGTTGCAATCGGGTTATAGCTACGTGCCTTATAGCTCCTTTGAAAGAGTGATCGAGGAAAACAAAGAGGTTTACTATTTGGCTCTACGCCGTGGACAGGCGGAGTTAGAGGAATCCGAAATAAAAACGAAAAGCAAAACTAAGCCGGGCGGTCTATTTGACTGGCTCACATTTTTCTTGAAGTCCATGCAGAGACAAAAGGTCGCACTCGAAGCGAAGATGAAACACGAGCTGGCAGCGGCTAAGCTTCCGCCTCTTTCATTGCTAATTATTGAGTTTATCAAAGGCCGAGGCGCTACATCTATTGGCGAAGCAGTAACCGCTACCGGGGCCAACCGCAATACGGTGAAAGTGCATTTCAAAAACCTGGTGGCTGATGGCCATCTTGAAAAAGAAGGCGTGGGACGCGGCATGAGGTACCGAATGCGGTCTTGAGCTGACCGGGTTGCGGCGATTTCACTGCCTGGGCGACCCACGGAGGGACCTCCGCTAACTTCTTGAACCTATGGGTGTTCCTACGAGAGCTCCATTATCGACCAGAAAGTGGCTGATATAAACCAAACAATGGTAGATAATATCCCTGCGTTAGAACGGATATTTTGAAACAAAACAGCAGAAAAGGTTTACTTATAGAGAATTAATCGAAAGGGTCTATGAATCAATTCGACTCAAGGAACGGCAGCAACTTTTTGAAATAGGCAGGCGCCCACGAAATTTTATGAGACTGGGCAACCGAAGACATTGCTGGTTTTAGCCATTACCCAAATCCGAAAATCGATCTGCGTCAACTGGTCCATTTTTTCCATATGTGCATCCTTTTCCGAAGAAACAATCATTGAGGAGGGCTCAGTCATGATAAAACAAACCATGACCACTCAGAGTACGACAAAGTCCAAAATATTTTTTGATGGCGCTTGCATTGTTTGCGACATGGAAATCAGCTATTACAAACGCAAAAATCCTGAGATTTTTGATCTGGTGGACATCTATTCTCCGACGTTTGATGCCAAGACCTACGGGCTTACGCCCGAGGAGGTCCAGCTCCACATGCATGTACTTACCCCCGACGGTAGGATTGCAAAAGGGGTCGACGCATTTGCTCATATTTGGAGCCGTATGCCGATGTACAAACCTGTGGCGTTCCTGATCAAGCTACCTGGGATATATTCCTAATAATGCAGCTCAGGGCCATTTTACAGGAGGCTAGATGTCAATCCTATCGACGGTAAGGCTCTTTGCGTCGCTCGTTCTTGCAACCAGCTTGGCGGCATTTCCTGCCGACGCCGATGACGCTCACCATACGTGGGAGAACCGCGCCGTTGCCGAAGCCCATTTTGTTGCGCGATTCGGGGGATTGATTTCCAAAAATGCAAGCCTCCTTCAGCAAGCTAACCAAGTAGGTGAGGAAGTTTATTCTGCCTACAAAGCACTTTATCCGACGTTCATGCAAAACAAACAAAAGCCAATAGTTATTCTCATTGAAAGCCAAACCCCTTTTGAATCCTTTGCTTTCATGCCCCGCATGGATGGACCCCGCCAGGGCATGTTGGCTATGACCGAAGGTCTCGTAAACCTAGTCGGGATAGACAAAGAAACACAGCTAGGTATTGTCGCACACGAAATGGCGCATATTCTCTTTTGGCATCAAGATGTTGACGGAAAATCGTTGCGCCCAATCCTTAGACTTGGCCAGTCTGTTACATCTGAAACTGAGGATTCGTTTTCTCGATGGATGTTCTTGGCCACAATGGCTGGTGGACATAGTCATTCCGTATTGAACGGTCTCCCACTAGGGGGATTATTGAGCGATGACATACGGTTTGTCATCGAGCTGATTAAAGAGAAGGGAAAGGATGACTGCGGACCGATTTTGCTTGCTGAATTAGAGAGTTCGACTCGGAGAATCATGGAGAACTATTCGTATTATCTGTGGGGATTTGATCTGTCGACTCCAGTCGTTGCAGCAAATGTCAGAGAGCGCTCAAGTGCTCTTATTGAAAAGATTGGCGAATGTATTTTGAAGCAGCCGGAACTCAATGAGTAATTCCTCCATCGTAGGAAATATAGACTGGGAGGTCAGCTGTATCAAGCCGCTCAAATCTTTTCCCGTATCTCTCCGAGTCTCGACATAAATGCGGCCACTCCTGATTTTCGATTGATCATTGAAGCTTCACGGCTTGCGCACAACGAGATGAATCAGATTTTTACGCGCGAGAGATTCAGCGCTGTTCGTTGGTACTCTGGTGAGGATCAGGCAGATGAAGCGGCTGCAACTATTCTCAGACACCTCAAGGTGGACCACCGAAAGTATGCAGCGGGTATTCAATCCGCGTTACAGGTTCCGGCCACAGATTCTGCCAGATGCCGGGCCGACATCGACTCCAACATTGAGCCGCCCTATGGAGAATTCTCCGATTCCCACCATTCGAGCTGCTGGCGATCGTGGAGGATTATTAACTTTGGAATTCAGAATACGCGACTACCCTACCTTCAATAAGGCTGAAAACGCACATCGGGAGGAATATTCCCGGTACGTTGATTCGACTCTCTCAAAAGTATGATTTAAATCATATTTCACAATCACCTTAGTCCTTGTCTGCTCCCTGACAGTGAGTTTTCATAGTTGTTCGCGGGGGATTCAATGTTTGATTTGGTTCTTAAAAATGCTCAGGTGGTTACGCCGGTCGGCTTAATTTGCAATGGATCGGTTGGTGTAAAAAACGAGAAAATTGTTGCTGTGGCAGAGAGTGCAAGCAGCATTGGGGGCTCTCTTCGGGAAATCGACCTTGAGGGGAAGACGCTTTTTCCTGGATTGTTTGACCCTCATTGTCACCTAGGAAGTGGAGATGAGCGGACTTACGAGTACATGGCCGAGAGCTTTGCTAAAGACACGCGCGATTTTCTGATCGGTGGTGTCACCGCGATGGCCACAACGACTGTGCTGACTCGTGAGCCGCTTCTAGATAACATCAGCAAAACAAAAAGGGCTGGTCAGTCCAATTCTTGGTGCGATTTCAGAGTGACGAGCGTTGTGCTGACAGATGAACATGTGGAGCAAATTCCGGGAGCAATTCGGGAAGGAGTTCTCTCTTTCAAATTTTATTGTGGATATTGTCTCGATCAAGCTGAGAGAATGGGCATGAATCGAGATGGTGTCCCGCCCGATATGTTCTATCGTGCCTGCGAGCAGGTGGCGAAAACGGATCTCAAGGCGCTCCTTATGATTCATGCCGAAGAACCACATGTGCGGAGAATGCTCGCACAGCGCTTGAAAGATGCGGGGCGGGAAGATTTAATCGCCTGGGCCGAGCACAGTCCCCAGTGGTCCGAAGCCGTTCAAGTTGCTCTTTACGGAGAAATTGCGAACGAACTCAGAGTTCCTCTCTATGTCGTTCATATCTCGCGGGCACCAACGGTAGACATGATTGAATATTTGCGGTCCCGTGGTCATGTTATCTTAGGGGAAACGCTCGCTTGCTTTCTGTCGACCACAGCGCAAGATCGACACGAGTGTGGCTGTGGGCTCAAAGCCAAAATCCAGCCTCCGATCCGGTTTCAAGAGGATCAAGATCGCCTTTGGCGGGCGCTGAGGGAGGGATCTGTTACTTCCGTTGGAACTGACACCATCCCTTACACCTCAAAATATAAAAGCGAGCAGTCCTTTTGGAATTCCAGGCCAGGCTTAAACATCCAAACCATTGACACGCTCCCACTTCTTCTGACCGAGGGTTTTCAGAAAGGGAAGCTTGATTTAGTCACTATGGCCAAGGCCCTTTCAGAGAACCCAGCGAGGTATTTTGGGGCTGGTCACAGAAAGGGGCAGATCAGCCCAGGTTACGATGCCGATTTTGTCGTCATCGATTTGGAAAAGGAGACTGAGCTTGGACTTGAAAGAATGCGTGGCCGTTCCGACTACTCGATTTGGGAGGGGAAGAAAGTTCGTGGTTTGCCGGTTATGACAATTCTTCGCGGGCAAGTGGTTGCTGAAAACGGTGAAATCGTCGCGGAGAGACCGCAGGGCAGATTTCTAGAGAGGGAGGAGCGATAGTGGATACTCTTCGCTTTGGCAGTCGCAAATTGGTTATTGCGATCACGGGTCGCAAGGAGTCCAGTCCTCGTTATACCTTGGAACTTTCCAATGCCGCCATGGCAGCTGGGCGAATTGCTGCCGAGATGGGCTTGACTGTTTTAACAGGAGGGCTTGGCGGCGTCATGGAGCGGGCGGCGGAGGGGGCTAAAATTGCGGGTGGCGAAACAATTGGAATTCTTCCGAGCAATCATCACGATGATGGCAACCGATTTTTGGATTTAGTGCTGCCATCGGGAATTGGGATTGCGCGAAATGTCCTGATGGCAAGCGCCTGTGATTTTATGCTGGCCCTTCCCGGTGGAACAGGAACTCTTGAAGAGCTCTGCTTTGCTCTTGATTTTGATCGTCCGGTCATCTCGTGGGGAAGCTGGGAGATCGAGGGAGTACGGGCTGTCCCTTTTCCCAATGAGGATCTTCTGTTTCGAGAACTTAAGAAGCTCGTTGATGAAAAAATGAAATTGAATCCAAATACAAATCACAAACTGAAGTGAGGAGAGATCTATGAAGGAATACTCTGCGGGAGAGTCCTTGCCCCCAAAACCTGTGGCCTTAAACGATATAGAAGATGGAATACGGCGTCTCCTCATTGGTCTCGGGCAAGAGCATAAAAAGGAGATCATGGAAAACACACCAAGAAGGATTGCAGAAATGTATCAAGACATCATCAATGCTCCTTGGTGTGATATTGAAATTCCGTGGAAGTGTTTCCCGAATCGAGACACTGATGGAAATAAACTCATGGAGGATTTGGTGGTTGTGACGGATTGCCATTATGTGAGTCTTTGTGAGCATCACTTGGCTCCAGCTTTTGGAGTTGCTCATTTTTCCTACGTTCCCAACGAAAAGATCACGGGTTATTCAAAAATAAAGAAGGGACTCAACTACTTGGCCCGACAGCCGCAATTGAACGAAAGACTTTTAAAACAGACTCTTGATGTGGTGGAGAAGGTTTTGGAACCCAAAGGATGCGCTTTGATTTTGCAGTCAATGCACACATGTCTGTCTTGCAAAGCAAATGCTCCATCCCAGGAAATAGTCACAGTTCAAGGATTTCGAGGGTGCCTCAAAGAGGATCCCTTTCGCCGTGAATTTTTGTCTACGGCCTACGGGAAACGACCAGTGTTTGGAGCTGTATGAGTCAGAGGGATTTGCTTGCAGCGAGACTTCGTCAGGCGGTTCAGGGTTGCACGGTTCATTTGCATGGACCCATTCAAGCCTGGGCAGCGATTGAGCAGGCCTGTGTTGAAGGAGCCGTTCAAAGAGATGAAGTGGCGATGCTGGCGATCGAGGCCTGCACAAATCGTATCAAGGATCTGCGGCAGGCTGGGGTTGATCCCAGTGATCTGAGAATAAAGAAGGAAGAGCTGACCCGAACCTTTATAGAGAAGTTATTACTCTAAGCTAGGCACGAGAAAGGGAGGACTGGAAATGGCAAAAAGTGAAATTCACGCGAGAAGGGAAGAGTTCCACAAGAAGCTCAGAAGCAAAGAGCTTCTCGAAGGGTATTCATATGACGATGGAAAGGATTTTGTCACAAGGCCCTACTGGCCCTATGAGCCGAAGAATCGAATGAAGCCCCATCTCTGGCGCTGGGAGGAAGTGCGTCCTTTGATCGTCCAATGTGGAGAAATGATTGGACTTGGTCATGGCTCCACAAAATATGACCGTCGCGTCCTCGCACTTTCAAATCCGGGAGCAAACGGGGATTTTACCATGTCTGGGACCCTATTCGGCGATCTTCAATTGATCCGCCCAGGCGAGGCAGCTCCCAGTCATCGCCATACACCCTGTGCAACTCGATTCATATTAGAGGGCAGCGGGGGGTGGACCACAGTTGCTGGAGAACGGGTGCATGTCAAGCCTGGCGATATTGTCCACACGGGTCAGTTTCCCTGGCACGACCACTCTAACGAAGGAAACGATGATTTTATTTTTCTGGATGTCCTCGATATTCCGCTGCTCTTTTTCACGGGCACGTCTTGTTGGGATTTTGATTATGAGACAGTAACAGGGAGTCAGGATAAGGTGAGTCAGCCACCGCTTCCTTCAAATCTCCAAAATGAAATTTACACAAATTCGAACCTAAAGCTTGCGTTTAAACCGAAATGGAAAAGAGATCCGAACGATTTTGCCCACCTCTCTTGGGAAGAAGCAAAAGGCTCTTTGCTGTCTCTGGCAGAAGAAAGAGGTTCCAGCTACGATGGAATCCGCCTTGAGCTACAGAGCAGAGACAGGAGTCGCGCGGTGGGACAAACAGTTTCTGTGCACACACAGTGGATTCGTCCCGATGAACACACCCTCAGTCATCGCCACACGGGGGCGTTCATTTATGTTTGCGCAGAGGGAGAAGGTAAAGTTTGTATTGAGGAGAAAGTGTTTGAGTTTGGGCCAAAGGATATTTTCGTGATTCCGAGCTGGCACTGGCATTCCTTTGAGAGCGACAGGGGCTGTTTCCTTCATTCGATCAGTGATCTTCCGCTCATTCAAAAAATGAATCTTTTCAGGGAGCAGCGAAAGAACAAGGAAGGAGAAATTCTTGATAGTGGTTGGACTAACTTATTGGATCCATTCGAGCGATGACCACTTTATCGATTCCAAAAATGGAGGCGGCGCTTCTGATTGTCGATATGCAGAATGGCTTCGTGCACTCTGAGAGCAGAATGGGACAGAGTTTCGCGGGAACAAAAAAGCAGCGAGAAATTGTCCCTTCGATCTTAAAACTTATTGATCTTTTCTCATCAGCAGTTATTCCGATCATTTGGAGCCAACAGGAACATTTTTTGGATGACAAGACTCGGGAGAAGAGGGTCATACGTCCGCACTCAATCAAGCAGGGATTCTTACCTTGTCTTCGAGGGACTTGGGAAACCGAAATTTTTGCGCCCTTAAAGGCAGCGATGAGACAAGAAGATCATATTGTTCAAAAACATAGGGCTTCCGTATTCTACAATACGAATCTTGAAACAAAACTAAGGATGCTTGGTACGAGATTCTTATTTATCTCCGGCTGCAACACTGAGTTTTGTATCGAAAGTACCGTTCGTGACGCCTACGCGCGGGATTTTGAAATCATCGTTGTCAGGGATTGCGTGGCGGGGATAATGCCAGAGTTTCACGAGAGCTCTCTCGCGGTCATCGAGTCATATTTTGGAGAAGTTCTGACGCTCGAACAGATTCGGGGCCTCATTCAATGAATCAGAGAAATGTGGGAGAGGTCCTGTTAGCGAGACTCAAACAACTGGGGGTTGATTACTTTTTTGCCAATCCTGGAACAGAGTTTGTATCGGTGATTCGAGGATTTCAAGAAATGTCAAAGGAGTCGATTCCTACGCCCATATTGGCGCCCCACGAACTTCAGGCTGTCAGTATGGCTTATGGTTATTATCTTGCTACGAAGAAGCCTCAGGCGGTCATGACCCATGCCAATGTGGGCGCGGCCAATGCCTTGATTGGGCTCATCGGAGCTTCTCGAATGAACATACCAATTCTTTTCATTTCGGGAATGACTTCTCAGAGCGAGCACAAAACCTTTGGACATCGAGATAAACTCATTCACTGGTCCCAGGATACCAAAGATCAGGGATCAATGTTTCGGGAATATGTAAAATGGGAAGCTGAAATCTCTGATCCATCTGCTGTTTGTGATGTATTGGACCGAGCCCACGCAATTGCAATGTCGGCTCCTCGTGGGCCAGTGGCCATTAAGGTATCTCGTGATATCTTGATGAGCGATGAGGTCAAGTCATTCTCTGATCAGCCATCCGTTAGATGTCAGGCTCCACCCATGCCTGACTCAAAGGTCATGGACCAAATCAAAGAGATGTTGGCGATAGCAAAAAGGCCACTCGTTGTGACAAATCGACTGGGAGCTGATGAGTCTGCGGTTGGTCTTCTTTGCAAGATTTCTGAGAAACATGAAATAGGTGTGCTGACGCCCGAAGACTTTTATTTGAGTTTTCCGGCTGACCATCCAAATCATTTGGGCTTTCGGCAAAGTGAGGCGCTGCAGGAATCAGATCTTGTCTTGGTACTCGACACAGAGTCACCGTGGTATCCGCTGGAGAATGGGCCGATCGCAGGGGCAAAAGTCGTTCATGTTGGACCAGATCCTCTCTTTCAAGCGATCCCATTGAGAAGCCACAGGGGGGATCTATTTATTCAATCCTGTCCAAAATCTTTTCTGGCCGGTCTCTGTGATTTTGCTGCCACCAATTCTTTGATTGGCGGCAGACGAGATTGGATTTCGTTGAAGAAAAGTGCAACAGTTAGCAAAACCCTCGATGGGTCGACGCTCAATGCTGACTCCATTTCTTCTGTTCTTTCGGGATTTCTCAATTCAGATACTGTTTTGATCAACGAGTTAGGCCTTGCCCCAGATTATTTGCAGTGTCGGTATCCGGGAACCTACTTCCGATCTGGTTCTGCATCTCCACTTGGATGGGGGGTCGGTTGCGCATTGGGACTTTGTCTTGCCGATCGAAAAAAGACGGTCATCGCATCAATTGGGGATGGCGTATTTTATCTCTCTCCCATTTTGCCGACTCTTCTTCTTTCTGCCCGGTTGGGGGCCCCATTTATAATATTGGTGCTGAACAATGGTGGTATGAATTCAATTGCAAAAAGCGTCAGGGACTTATACCCAGATAGTTCAGGCAATTTGCCCCTGACTTCATTCTATGGGAACGAGGCTGAATTTGAAAGCTGCGCGGCGATGGTATCTGGGCTTGGGCTTCGTGCGACAACGCCGCGTGAGCTGCATCGGGCCCTTGCAGAGGGGATTGGTTTTTGCCGAGAGCAGCGTCGGCCTGTGATTATCAATGCCATTTTTTCTGAAGCCTATATTTCCTGAAGTTGGCAGGGCAGTTGATCTAGCGAGTAACACGACTTAACAGGCGGTTAGAAAGAAAGATCTTCTTTCCTTGTTCTCGGAGAAGGTTCTCTTTTTTCCACTTTGATAGTTGACGGCTAACGACTTCTTGAGATGCTCCAACCATTTCAGCTAGCTCGACTTTTGTGATCTTGGCGGAAAGCGCACGTCCATCTTTGCATTCAATGCCAAATTTTTTGTCTAGCACACGAAACAGGGAAATCAATCGGGTCGGCACATTCAATTTTTGCTGTTCCAGAAGCCGCCGTTCTGCATTTTCTAGATCATGAGCGATCAGGCGGATAAGGTGGTAGGCAAAATCCTTGTTTGAACTGAAGAAATGAAGCAGCGTTTCGGTCGAGATAAGGCAGACACGAGTCAGTTCTTTGGCCTGAGCTGAACCTCTGTAGGTTTGGCTTGTAAAAATGGAGCGATGTCCGACCCAATCTCCATCGGTGACCAGGCGCACGACAACTTCTCGCGTCCCCTGAGTCTGTGTGACTTTCGCTATGCCAGAAGAAATACAGAAAATCCCTGGACGGGGTCTCCAGATTGGAAGAGGAATTCACCTTTTTTAAAACTGTATTGTTTGATCCTAGAGCTGAGCTCGCGGAGTTCTGCGTTCGACAAAACAAAAAAGGGATTTGATTCGTTCACGGGGCAGCTCAGGCAACCACTGTCGCAAAACTCAAACTTTTTTGTAGACATGGCGAAAAACTATCATGAATGACAGCAATATCAACCCCTTCTCCGCCCGATGGACGTTTTAATATCTACCAAAGAGGAATAGGATGTTGTCTCTTCAGTCCAGACGGCTCAGCAATCACAATATTGATTCCGATCGAGTTTTTCCTTATTTGGGCCGATTGAACTCCTTGAGTTGCCGTCCTACTTTGAATCTTTGGTGTGTTTCGAAACCCGCGGATTCCAATCATAAAATTGCTGACTGAGGGCGGGCAGTTTGCTCTCAGGTTGAAAAAGACCTCTGAATCGGAACCCCTGCCAGCCACGGCCGCATGAATTTGCACGTTTTGGCATTTGTAAGTGTTTCCGAGAACCTGTTCCAGAGAAGCCATTATTTTAGGTACAATAAACTCCTGGAGAAAACTACGATCGAGATTCGATAAAATGTAGAACTTCTGAGTTAACGGCTGGGCATGCCCAAATGGGCCAAATGTCCAAGCCGCTAGCAATACAAGTAAGACCATCGCCTTCATTGCAAACTCCATATAAGATAAAAACAGCGGGTATTGAAGAGCACGCAAAAGGTGAGATGCAAGAATCAGGGGCTGTATAGTTTCCATGTTTACTCGCTCTGAATGGAGAAGAGGCAAAAGGAATATGGGAGGGTCAAAGAGTCCACCGACAAATTCTTTGACAGGTTTGTCAGATATTCAGGTCCAAGGGAAAAATAGATAGGGAGAAAGCGAGAAAATGAAAACTCGTTGAATTCTTTCTCCTTGCGGCATACCTATCAGGCCAAATCTCTAGTTCTAGCGAAGGGCACCCTTGTGATTTGCCAAAGTCCCAGAAAATTTCATCCTCTTCTTATTCTTCCTGTTCTGTTTTCGGTTTTTCATTTCACGGCTTTGGCGAGTTCATCAGGTCGCAGTGGTTGCCGCAATTTGATCGTGTCACCAGGTATCGGTAGTCAAACTGTGATAGAGTTGAGGCAGCTACACAATCGTTTGGCCCGTGAGTACAATGGACTTGAAGCGAAGCATGAAGAGGAAGACGAAGCTATCGCTGAGTTCGATTCCCGGGTTGGATTGCCCGAAGAAGGCCTTTCTTCAGCAGACGGTCGATCTGGTTCAGGCAATTCAGGAATTATTTCAGTGAGTCTTGATTCACCTGAAGGCCCTATTGGCTATGGCCTCAGAATGAATGGGAATCCCTCTCTCGAAAAGTCCAGGCGCTCCGATGTGCTTGGTCGCACAGGGGAGTTATACACTCTGCTCAAAGGATTAAAAGGCAAGGGAGAGAGCAGGGCTCAGTTCTCACAGGTATATGTGGGTAAAGATCGGATTCGAAGCTTTCTTGTCACGATGGCCCGGGCTCTCAATAGGCATTTGAAAAATTCTCCCTCAAGCGGAGGTCTTGATTCTCGTCATTATGGGACGGACCAAGAGGGTGAAAATGCATTTGGTTTGGATCTTGGATTTTTTGAGATCAAATCCTGTAGACAAGGCGATCGTAATTTGTGTTCGATCAGGCTATTCTCAGATGAGCCGATCCTCACCTTTCCTCTGTCGGAATATTTGGTTGCACCCTTTGGAGAATTATTTTCAATCTGGGTTTTCCCGGGGGAACTGATGCTTGAGATCGCAAATGACATAACTCATTTTCAATCTTTGGTAAACGGGGGTCTGTCTTGGTTGTTTACAAATGCGGGATTGACGTGGCTCCTCTCCTCTCCGGTCCATCTATCAGTGCAGGAATCCGCTACAGTTCTGGTAGGTGGTCATATTGCAGTCAACGCCTTGAGATATTTGGTCAATAGGTTTAGCTCTGCCACTGCTCCCACCTCTCCCTCAGCTTCTTCTGCGAGTTCTCCTCAGCCTGTTGAGCCGGAGGGATCTAAGATCTCAAAGATAACTTTGGAAAAAAAACCGGTCCCTATCATCCCCATTGCGGCCCAGTATAAATTGATGATTGCGATGCTAGCGGACCTTGCAAGGGGAAAGCGGATAATTGGTCCCACCGATCTTATCTATTGGAAGAACGAATATGTGTATCGCCCAAGAAGCCCACGTACTTCTGAAGATGGTAGCGAGGAGGATCATGAAATGGCCATTGATATGATCCTTTACTCTCGCAATGGCGAGCCAGTTCTAATGGTCATAAATAGTGGGGAGTGAGAGAATGACAGTTTGGAGATTATAATTCTGTCTCGTGCCCCTGTGTTTTTTGTCCGTTCTCGGACGGGATTCGGGAGCCTCTGTGTCTCCCGGCAAGAAGGGAAGATTTGAACTTATCATGAGTGAGTCAGTTGACTCGAAAGAAGTGGAGTATATTGATTTTCACAAAAATGGCTATGAATCTGCAGTTCGTGATCCTTCTTTTATATTTCAGGAAACCATATCGGTTCGGAATGTCGTTGGACAGTTGATTCTAGGAAATCAAACCAATATACCGAACAGGTAAGCACGAGTTGATCACCGTCCGTGGAAAGGGAGGCTGCAGATATCATGACAGCAGTCCTACAAAGAAACAGGGGGGTGCTTGTTGATCCAAAGGCTGTTGAGGCCGTGAGAAAGGGATCTCTAAAAGATTTGAATGAGAAGTCGAGCAAACAGCAGATTTGTCGTTTGCAGCACATTCGTGGGGACTAGCAAAACATCCAATTGATCATCCATCCAATTAAGAATTGGACTCAATCCCAAGTGCATGAGTGATTTCGTTCAGCACGATATCCTCTGAATCATCAAGCTTCCCGTCGCCCACTGCGGCGGCTCGACAGACTCTTATCACTTCTTGCGCCAAGTGTCCCTGTCCACGTATTTCATTCAATCTCATTTTGGTAACTTTGATTCCGGCTTCGAAGTCATCGGCAAACAAAGTGACCATGTCTCTGAAATATCGCCTGATGTTGTTAACTTCAAATTGGGTTGCAAATGGAGATTGCATCATCACATGGTCATACTTGAGCGCTTCGGTCATATCGACCCCTTTATCCGCGCTGGCCACCCACACGTAGGCACTGGCCAAAACCTTTAAATATTCGTCGGCTTTATTTTTGTCCACACTCTATTGCCCTCGGTTATCATTTATCAGTTTCACGACAGAACGGAACAAAACAAAAACAAAAACAAATCAAGATTTATACAAGTAAAACATATGCCCGTATATATGCCCGCAAATTTAAACTCAATGAATAACGCTCATCGACTTCCAGCGACCCTGCTTGAATCGCAAGACAAGGATGGCCACAATGATCATGGAGTACAGTGCGGCAAAACACCATGCCCAAATCACGGCATTGTTCCAATCTTTGACCAGATAAGCGGGCAGGACCATGAATGGCCAAGGAACGATCAAGGCGACAAGCGACACAAAGCGAGTGTCACCTGCCCCTTTCAAAGCGAGTGAAATATTTAGGTACATGCTATCTAGCAAGGTAAAGCAGGCCACAATTTTCAAAAGAGCTGGGGTCATCGATGTGACTTCCATCCACAGATTTGGATTTTCTTTGTTTGCAAACCAGGACAGGTAAAATTCCGGGAAGGTAAAAAAAGTAAATCCAATGAATGACATATAAACAATTGAGACATGAACTCCAGCCCATGCGATGGCCTCTGCCTTGTCCGGCTGTTTGTCACCAAGATTTTGTCCCACCAAGGACATCACGGCCTGAGCCACGCCCATACAGGGTAGGACTGACAACATCATAACTGTCACTGCAATGCTGCTGCTTGCGAGAGCCGCCTCGCCGTTTGGCAATCGGCCCATGATAATCAAAAACACAGTGAAGGCGAGCCCCTCCAACGCCCATTGCAAGCCACTGGGAAGACCGAATTTCAGAAACTGTTTGAGAAGTCGAAGATTGGGATGCATGGAAGAGCAGGCTCTCAACTTAAAATTTAAATCGGCCTTCCACATTTGATGAAATCCATAGAAAGCGGCCCCCCAAGCGGAGATGGCCGTTGCGTAGCCAGCGCCAGCGATTCCCAGAGCCGGAAACCCAAATTTGCCGAAGATAATCAGGTAATCAAGGAGGGCGTTGAGAGCCAATCCAATCATATTGATGCCAATTATTTTTTTTGTCTGACCCAGACCCGTGAAAAAACCGCTTATCACGGCAACTAAGGCCGTGGGAAGAGCTGAATAGGCCACGGCGTTGAAATACTCAACTTCGAGACCTTGCATATGTCTGGAATGTCCAATAAGAGAATAAAACCAAGGAGAAAGTTGATTCAAGAACAAAAAGGCAAGGCCGCCACAGAGAGCGACAAAAATCGCCTGCCATGTCACTTCTCCAATTTTTTCGCTTTCGTTGGCACCAAAATATTGAGCCACAAAAGTTGTAATATATCCTGAAGTCCCTTGCAAAAGAGCCATCGGCACCCAGAATACTCCCATGACAGCTATCGCCGCACCGAGGGATTCTGTTGATAGAAATCCTAGATAGACCCGGTCAATAGTGAGCTGTAGGTTCCAAAAACCATTGGCAATAATGAGAGGCCATGCAACTTGAATAACTTGTTTCCAGAGATTTTTCTTCATCAGGGCCCCGATCTATTCATATCCTCTTCAGATCTTCTGAACTGAGATCATAAAATGGAAAAATGTCAATTGCGGTTCATTAAAAATTTTGTTGGTATTAAATTATCAATTTGGGGATTCGTACAGCTTAATAAATGAATAATAATATTGGTTCTTCTTTTTTTAATAGACCTTAGTTTGAGAATCTTGGAATATGCGATCATGCGCTATCCTCTACTCTTTCTCCTTGTCTTTGGAATATTGGCTTCAGGCTGCACCCGTAAGCGGGCTGAACTCGGATCAAGTGAAAATCCGATTAAATTTTTCTTTGTCCCATCTGTGGATGTAAAAGTGATCGAAGACACTTCAAACGTTCTCAAGAAGTACCTGGAGTCAAATACCCCCTATAAATTTAAGATCTTGATCCCTCCTAGCTACATTGCCGTGGTTGAGGCTTTTGGAACAAACCGAGCGGATGTGGCCGTTGTTAATACATTCGGATACATTTTGGCCCACGATCGATACGGAGCGAGGGCCCGATTGACGACAATTCGCTACGGAGAGTCGACTTATAGAGGACAGTTTTTGGCAAGATCGGATAGTAAAATTAAAAAGTTGGAGGACTTGGAAGGGAAGAAAATTGCCTTCGTCGATCCCGCCTCAACTTCTGGGTATCTTTTGCCCCTCAAGTATTTAAAGGACAGAAAGATTAAACCCAAGGAAACGATGTTTGCTATGCGCCATGACAATGTGGTGTCGATGATCTACCAGGGCCAAGTCGACGCCGGAGCGACTTTTTATTCGCCCCCCGTCGAGGGCCGAATTCAAGATGCGCGTCGCCTCGTGGTGGCGCAGTATCCAGATGTCGAGGAGAAAGTAAAAATAATTGAACTGACTTCTTCTATACCCAACGATCCTGTTATTTTTCGTAAGGATTTAAACGAGGAGATGGTTGAAAAAGTGGTCTCAGCTTTGCAAGTCTTTACCAAGACTCCCGAGGGCAAGGATGCTCTGGAAAAGCTATCTTCAGTTAATGGGCTGATCCCAGCTGTGGATAAGGACTATGATCAGACAAGGGAGATTCTCAGGGCCTTGGGAAAATCAGCCTCCGAGCTCGTCAAGTGATGGAACCCATTCTCTCAGTTAAGAATTTATCGAAGATCTACCCCAACGGAGTTGCAGCGCTTAAGAATGTTTCGTTTGATGTCTATCCTGGAGAATTTCTCATTGTGATCGGCCTGAGTGGTTCCGGGAAATCGACATTGCTTCGCTGTATCAATCGTCTGCACGATCCTTCTTCAGGTGAAATTTGGTTCGGCGGTGAGCGAATTGATTCTGTCAAGGGGACGCGATTGAGAAACTTGAGGCGGGAAATCGCCATGATCTTTCAGCAATTCAACTTGATACCGCGGCACACAGTCATGGGCAATGTACTCATGGGTCGATTGGGCTCGTCTTCTACGATATCGAGTTTATTTGGAAATTTTAGCAGTCAAGATAAGTCCGATGCAATCAAGTATTTGAAGCTCGTCGGCATCGAAGAGAAAGCCAAAGTTCGTGCAGATCAGTTGTCAGGCGGGCAACAGCAGCGAGTCGCCATTGCCCGAGCCCTCTGCCAGAACCCGAAAGTACTTCTGGCCGATGAACCGGTGGCGAGCCTTGATCCGGCCACTTGTCATCTTGTGATGGATTATTTGAGAAAAGTAAACCGGGAACTTGGAATTACAATTGTTTGTAATCTGCATTTCTTGAGCTTGGTGCGTGAATATGGAACCCGCGTGATTGCCCTACGCGGGGGCGAACTCGTCTATCAAGGTTCACCCAAAGAAATTGATGACCAGTGGTTTTCTCGTATTTATGGTGAAGGAGCAAAAGAAGTTCATGTTAATTAAATCAGAGAGTTTTAAACGTCTTATTTTCGATTCGACGTTTTTTACCTATTCAGTTTGGGTGCTCATTTATTCAGTTTTTCTGATTATCCGGTGGATGGGTTTTACCGATCTAGAGATTGACCAAGAATGGGCGATCACTCACATGAGGATCCTGGCTCTTGCAACTATTTTGGTTGGCGGCTTGATGCTTGGTGTTTCCTCATTGTTGGCTAAAATGAATTGTGTGAGCTTGGGTGAATTTTTATTTGCCGACCCAAAAAGGAAGCAGATTGTAACTGACATCCCATTTTTTCGCTCTTTCTGGGGACCTCATCTACTGGCAACACTCTTTCTCACATTTTTGGTGAGTTTCAATGTCACTGAGGTGTCAATATATGAATTGACTGATCCCGATGGTTTGGCCGGGGCTTGGCGTCTCTTTAAAGGGCTCGCAAACGCAAACCTCGAGCTTCTGCCAACGGCGATTGTTAAAGTGATCGAAACGGTATTCATTGCTTTTCTCGGCACAGCAATTGCTATTCCAATTTCTTTTTTCCTTTCGTTTATTTGCGCTAAAAATATCATGATTCATCCAGTGGCTTTTTTTCTCTATTTTGCTTTGCGCACGATTCTCAATGTCATGCGTTCGGTTGAACCATTAATTTGGGCGATTATTTTTACTGTCTGGGTTGGAGTGGGTCCATTTGCTGGAATGCTGGCTCTGATGATTCATTCCATCGCTTCTCTCACAAAGCAGTATTCGGAGATTGTTGAGGGGGTTGCCGAGGGTCCAATAGATGGCATACGCTCCACGGGAGCGAATTCGATTCAAGTTATTTGGTTTGCGGTCGTCCCTCAGATTGTTCTTCCCTATATCGCATTTACTATTTACCGCTGGGATATCAATGTTCGAATGGCAACTGTGATTGGCTTGGTTGGAGGTGGAGGGATTGGAACACTTTTGATCAAGTACCAAGGGCAAGCGATGTGGCGAGAAGTTGGCTGCATCATTCTCGTCATTGCCGCTGTTGTCTGGCTCATGGACACAGCCTCTGCTTATATTCGCGAAGCACTTAAATAAATTGGAAACTCAGAAGTATCTTTACTTCTATCTTTATCCTAAAATAGGCTAGAATCCCTTTCTGGATGGTTGGATTTATGAAACTGGGCGTTTCGCTCTTTAGAGTAGTGCTACCTATTTGGATCGGGCTATCAGCTGCTGCTGGTGGATCTTCAATTCAATTTTCGTCTTGCAGGGATTCCTCCGATATCTCCTCGGTTGATTTGGGTCATTCGTCGGTAGAGAAGGATTGTCAGATTCATTCAGACCCTCTCGATGCAAAACCAATCAGAACAATCAAGGCGAATATTGACACACAAGCTAGGTCACATTTATTGCAGATGTTATCAAAGCGAGTGAGAATGTTGGCTGGAATCAACATTCAAGAATTAGAAGACTACGAATCCTGTCTACTTCGTCCGGAGGCGAAAGACTGCGCGAATAAAAACAGTGGGGTAAAATCGGCCATCGAAGAGAACTGGCCCGCAATGGAAAAGGGCTTAGTGTACGGATTTTCTCCCAAATGGGGTCAGATCAAAAAGCACCTCTATGATGTTGAATCATTGATTCCCAAAAAAGTAAATTCTCCGTTTTTTGTTGGCAATGGTATCTCCTTAGATAAGGAGGGGCAGGCCCTTTACTTTGATGATTTTGTTTCGGTCGTTAATAAATTTGCGAAGGAGGCGTGCGAAAAGAGAAAGGTTCCATGCGAAGATTTGAGAAGTGCGCAGTATTCGATTAGCAAAAGCGTTGAGGCCGAAGTAGTGGAAAGATTGAATGGTGAGTTTAAGTCGCAGTACAGGAATCAGTTCATGGATGCGATGAGGAAGGCACCTGTGATGACCTACCTAAAATCAAAAAACCCCACAGACCAAGAAATTGTCTTGGCACTCAATGAAATGATCACAAATAACAGGAAAATGCTGGAGACGGAGCTTGACCCTTCGAGTCTGGCCGGATTTACTTCTGCGATAGAAGGTATATTGAGGGAGTTTCCTGAATATTGTGATGTCGCGAAAAAGTGGATTCAGGAAGTACACGAGAGCGAAAAACTGAAAGCGAATCTGGAACTCGCGGCTGCTGGAGCCGTGGTCACCGGATGCGTTGCTGCCGGTTTCTTTTCGGCAGGGATCGCAAGTGCGCTGTGTCTCGCAGCCGACGTGAGTTTGGCATCTTCAACGCTCTATATGCGCCGCCAGGATTACATGATGGAGAAAACCAGAGCCCTGGGGAGTGCTTTGGACAATCGAATGGTCGAGGACTACCATCGCCTTACGAGTGCTGGACAATCCTACTCTTTCGCCTTGGCAGTTGCACCACTAAATGGACTGGGAATTGGTCGTGTCATCAAGGCCAGTGGGGAAGGAGCTTTGGCTGCGGGCAAAAGCGTTCCGAAGACCCTAAATAGAAGCGCAGATTCTTTGGGTTCGGATATTGGTGTGCCCGTTAAGGTGATCTCTCCTTCTGATTCTCAAGTTGTATATCGGATGGATCCGAGGTACCTCACTGAAAATTTGGAGGGTAACTTAGTAAAACCTAGGGTTGTCAACTACGTGGGGAAGGATCAGCACAAGTATCAGGTCATGTCCAAAGGGGACGGAAAGCTATACGATTCAGAGGGCTGCACGATTCAGACTTATTGACCCACCCGATTCGGTGAATTGACCCACCCGGCGGCGACAGAACTGCTAAATAAACGAGCTAGCAGATTTCCACAAGTTATTTTCCTCTGGGAAGCTGATTTAGTTTTTCGCGGTAAGACCCCCCCTTGAGATTTATTCTCTGGCTGGGGTTGATCATTCTATCCACGATGGCTTCGGCAATGACTGGGTCTTCGAAGAGCTTGAACCAACCCTTGGGATCAATCTGGGATGTGACGATGACAGGTCCTTTTCTGGCCCGCGCTTCGAGAAGTTCAACAAGTACATTGGCTTCTTCATGCGAATATTGCCTGAGTCCAAAATCATCGAGGATAAGCACTTGTGTGGAATTGAGTCTGGTGAGAAATCCAATCATCTTGCCCGAGCTTCTGGCTGCGAGAACTTCTTCAAACATGAGGTTTACGGGTAAAAAAGACACTGACAAGTTTTCTTGGCAAATCTTTCTCCCGAGTGTGATTGCCAAATGGGTCTTGCCTTCGCCAGTGCGACCCAGAATGATCAAGTTCTCTTTATTTTTAAAAATGATAGAACCGAAAGCTCCTTGAGTTTTACTTTTGTCAGTCCCCTGTCAAAACTCATGTCCCAATCTTCGAAGTCCGCCTGGTGTCTGAACTTCGCTCGTCTGGTAAGAGATTTTGATAGACGATCTCGTCTGAAGTTTTTCTCATCCTCGAGGATGAGGGACAAAAACTCCAGAGGATGCAGATTTTTACTCACAGCTTCTTGAGACCTAGAATCGATGTTTTGGTGAATACCGAAAAATCTAAGGTCATAGGCGATACGTTTTGCCTGTGCTTCCATAATTAAGGTTCCTTGTTGTTATGTAGATAAATTAAATTGGGATCTCGTTCAGGTTTAATGATGCGTGGTCTTGTACCTCCTACTTTGTGATGGAGAGCCGAAGCTCTGATGAAATTGAACTGGGTTTTATTGAAAATAAGGGCTTGTGTCGCCGCGTACTCGAGATCAGCCTTTGAGACTTCATTTTTGTGAACTAACCTGAGGATGCCCTGAGCCCTTCTGAGAGACTTGAGGGGATAAGGATCACGGAAGACTTTTTGAAAGAGTTCAAAAGTTTTGGATCCGATATTTTGCGCTTGCCTGAGAGCCGAGGCCACTTCGAATCGGGCGGTGGCGACTTGGTGTTCTGGGTAGTGGGCGTCGATGGTGGAGGCCCTGTCTGGGGATTTTACTTTTGCGTGGATTGCGATTGAATCTGAATCCGCAGTAAATATCTCGACGGTATTTATTTTGATTCGGGCTTTGACCGTGGTGCCGACAAACTGATGCGGGACGGAGTAGAATTTGGAATCGACTTGAATATGGCAATCTGGATGAACCTTACAGGTCTTCCAGACGGAGAGTTCAAATGAATTGGGGTTTACAGTTTGCAAAAGAGGTCTTTCATTTTCGAATCTATCCTCTCTTGAAATTCCATCATGATCCTTCATGGGTGCAGAGTTGAGTTCGTTGAGATATTTTTGAAATCTTTGATTGAGATCAAATATTGAATAAAAGATTTGATCTCTGACTTCGTTGAAGAATTGTTTTTGTATAATGCCGATTGCGCCTTCCACCGCGGCTTTATCTTTGGGCCGTCGAGGCCTTGCTGGGAGGACGGCAAATCCATGATGGTTGCTGAACTCAATGAAGGACTGGTTGGTGTCGGGATCATAGATATGGGCTCTTGTGACGCCGGGCTTAAGATTGTCAACGACTGCGTACTTTGGGGTGCCACCGAGTTTGATGAATGAGTTTTCAATGGCTCTGAAGAACTCAGGTTGCTTTTGTCCGAAGGTAAACTCACCGACGGTGTATGAACTCCATGGCAAGGTTCCGACGAAGAGTTGAGTTTTAATCTTAGCTTGAGTCCTTGGATCAGTGATTGAAATCCCATCTGAAAAATCGAAGAAGATTTTTTCGCCGGGATTGTGTTGAAGTCTGATTGTCACCTGCGGTTTTTTTGGGAATCGCCGTCTGAAACGATGATAGAAAATCATATAGGTCATGACTTCGATGGCGTGTTCTTTGTGAAGAATTTTAAGAGGGACACCTTTGTTGAACTCGGTCGCGATAAATTCCCAGTTGATTGGGACAGGCTGGCTCTGTGCGAAACCCACTACCGAGGGGACTGATGATGGTGGACCTGAGTCTCTGATGCAAGCTCTGACGGTATTCCTGGCGATCTTAAGGGCCTGCGCAATCTTGCGGATGCTGCGGCCTTGAGTGTGAAGTTCTAAAATTTGATTTTGCATGGCAACTGAAGTTCTCCGTTGAGTCATGGAACCCTCCTTTTGTTTAAGGATAGGTGCCACGGGATTGAAGATTTAGTCGCTGCCTGGATTTATGACTCAGTGCTCAAGTCGAATATAGGTGGGTCAATTCCCCGAAACGCCTGGGTCAGCTCATCCGAATTGGGTGGGTCAGCTTCTTTGAATTGGGTGGGTCAACTCAAGCCGAATCGGCCAAGGGCGTTCTTTTATCGACATTCGACCCAAAGCGGCCAAAGAAAAAGGCCATTTTTGTCATTACGACCGATGGGAGACTTCTTTTGAATGTTAGCCCTGAACCAGGAAAGTTTCAGCATTCCTCATTAGTAAATGGAGGTCCAGTTCGCTACGCAGGAGAAATGACAATTAAGGATGGTGATATCATGAGGATTACCAATCGGAGCGGTCACTATCACCCAAATCCAGACGCAGGGCTTTTGAAGAAATATTTTAAAGACGGCTTAGGGATTGAGTTGACCGATCAGCAGATTGATTTACTTCCTCGGTCTTTCGGGCAGAAACCCCAATGAGCGCCTTAAACACTTTGGATAGAATAATATAGGGAAGAAGACAAATAGGAAGTTTCTCCACTTTTAGGCTCAATCATTGTTTTCAAAATTTGGGCTAACGAGATGAATTTTCCGTGTCTTTAGATCATAGCGAAGCATGGCGACACATTTTGAAGTCGTGCAGACTCTTCCTTTTGGTGGAAGATTTCCCACAGCAATTGTCTCAGTATCTCCTAATCTTGTTGTTAGATTTAGAGCGTAATGGGAGTGCCCATGGAAGTGAAACCTGGGTTTTAGAGTCAAGATGAGATTTTCAATCCAAGAATGACCTTTGACTTCAAAGGTCGGACCTTGGTGAGTGAGGAGAATGGTACTTTGTGTCTGTTCGAGATACAGATTATCTTTGCCATGATGAGGACGAGCTCCAGATTCTCTGTTTTTCACTCGCAGTTCGCTTTCTGCTTGGGCCATCCTGGAACCCGTTGTTTGACCAAAGCTATCGGTTTCGTTAATTCCGCCTGCGGCTCCAACGTAAATTCTTTCACCAGAGATAAGCTCAAGCTCTTGCATGACCCCATCTGGAAGGATGAAAAAATGGTCTGCAAAAGACGAGACTCTCGAAGTATAAAGAAATTCATCAAGGTAAAAATCATGATTGCCACGGACGACAAAAATATTGCCTTCGATCCGATTGAGTTCATATGAAGTTCCAAAGTATTTATTAAAAATACGATTGTCTCCAAGAAAAAATTCATTTATCTCGGTTCCATTTTTTTGATGCCATCGTGGATATCGAATGGGGTCCTGATTAATCCCAAGATCACCCAGCTGAAAAATAATTGGAAATTTGACCTTATATTCAATCTGTAGTTGCGAGATGAGTGACAGAAAACGATCGAGTTCTCCGTGAACGTCTCCAATGAGAGGGATATAGATGGAGTCGTTTAGAATAAACTTTTGATCTCTAGGCAAAAATTTATTTTCTGTTCTTCGTTGAAAGGGTCTCCTCAGTTTTTCCCAGAGCTGCGGTAGGCAACCACGCTCGTCGGCACTCGCAAAATGAGAACAGGTAGGGTGAGTGAAAAGTAAAATAAAAGCTATTGATCGAAATATGCTAGACATAGAAACAAGCCATATCATGGTCTAAATTTAAAATCAGGTATTCTGAAAAACATTTACGGTTGAACATACCTTGTCCATCTTTGGATCTGGACGATGTTGAGGAGATCTTTGGCTCCTCAACAAATAGACAAGATAGTTGATGGTATTAGCCAGAGGAATCTGAATTTATCTATTTCGACTCCCCTTCAAGGTCGGTTTTCCCTGAAGCATCTAGGAAAGATGCCTTTAGACAATGTGTAGACGCTCTCACCAGAGGGTGACCAGCTTTCAATCTTTTTGATGTTAAATTCTTCTTGGCAGCGAGTTTCTCCCGTCCTGTATCGGACCGAAACTTTTGCAGTATAGGTCATTTCCTCTGGACACATGGGTGTGGGTTTACTCTCGTGGTAAGAGAACTCCGTTGTTACGGCAGAGATCTTTGTGACCCCTTTTAATCCAGCTGTGACAACGGTTTCGAGCTCTTTTTTCATTGCGGCTTGATCGATTGTATAAGAGCAGGCATCTGCTGCATGTGATCTAAGAATCACACCTAGGCTTAGTATAGCTAGAATTTTTGTCATCATCCCCTCCTAAAAAATAAACGGTTTAGATTTCAAAGTCTTCTGCACAAGAATGTTAGGATATGCTTGTGCAGAGTAAACAGAAACAGGCGATTTGAAAAAAATATACAATTGGCGGTCTTCGTAAAAAGAGCGAGATCTAAAAAGAAATTTAGGGGGCCAATATCTTGCGAGTTGGGTTCCTTCGGTGGAATTGCCACGGACGGTTCATCAAACATATTATTCCTCCGTTTTCGCCATTTCCCATCGAGTCGCAGAAGAAATTCGAGAAATGGTTTTGAGGAGCCTAACGGATTTTCGAGAAAAAATGGTTTCAGCTCCTTCAGAGCAACTTTTTGTTTTGTGCTTGGGCGACTACCCTCTTAATCGTTCTCAAGATGGTCATGAGTATAAAAAATTTTGATCGGAAATTCGCCGTTCATGACGATCAGGGATCCATTTGGAATAACGATAGGCAGGCCCTCGCTCTCATCAAACAAGAGGAGGGGCCTATCCATGACTTCGACGGCAATGAGTTGAGGTGAATCAAGCCAGTTAGGGAAACGGCTCTTTATTGCATTTGTGGCCCAATTCCGCTGTCATTTTGTACAAATATCCTGTGGTTATTTAATCGGCCAAGATAAAGACTGCCAGGGTTTATCCTCTTGAGGATTTCTTGATTATTAAATTCTCCCCTTTTGATTTTCCCACCCCAGGTAGCATTTGAAATATCCCTAACTAGTTGCCACAACTGGGGAAAATCCATTTCAGTTGAGATCAAGGGTGAAAGGTATTCGCGGATGAGCTGGACGAGAGGTGTGAACTTATCGAAGGTAAGATATCTTGGGCATGCCTTGGTGGCTTGGGGGCCATGATCTCGATCTTTGTCTGTTTCAGTTACGGCCAAAGATGAAGTCGAAAGGAGCATCAAAAACAAAATCGAAAGCAAACGACGGGGCAGGAGGTATCTTTCAGAAGGGGGCATGAATGCTTGATTCACCATAGACTGAGGATACCCTGCAACAAGTCGGCCAACGGTGCCGTGCGCATTGCCTATTGGCCGGGATGTACCGTGTCATTTTTGATAGACAGGAATCCGGAGGCTGAGTCGGCCAGCCCGAGAGACTGAAAAGAGACTGACAATTTAGGACACTAACTTAAAAAAATCGTCATGCGCTTCTCTCAATCATACTCATACTAGCGGTGTGGGTGGTGTGTGTTCTTAATTGAAGGCGTTTAAAGGGAGGTTTTAAATGAAGAAAACTGTGACAGTGGGAGATTACATGACTCGTGTCCCAAAATCGGTTGGGTTTGATCAGTCGGTCGCGAAGGCACAAAGCGTTATGAGGGATTTGCGAGTCAGGCACCTTCCAGTTTTGAAGGGTGGGAAATTAGTCGGTGTTTTAACAGATCGAGACGTCAACCTGGTTCTTGGGTTTGCCGATGTTGATCCTGAGGTTTTGACCGTGGATGAGGCCTACACGCCTGAGCCCTATTTTACGGCTCCTGATGCAGCCCTGACGGAAGTCGCGGCCTGTATGGCGGAGGGCAAGTATGGCTGTGCTATCGTGCTTGAAAAAGGTAAACTGGTAGGGATTTTCACTGAGGTGGATGCCTATCGGGTTCTCTCGGAAGTCTTAAAAAGAGAATAGTCAGATTGAGTGAGGTTAAAATAATTGCATGAAGGAACGATCCAGTTCTGGTCAAAGTAAAGATCACGGTGATCGGCGTATCCGAAAACTACGCAGGCGTGACAGTCAGTTGAGGTACCGGGTTGAGAGCGGAAAAGTTGTCATTGATCTTCAGGTGAGGAGCCTAAATCAGCTTTTTGATTCCCGGGACCCTTCTCCTTTTAGGGAGAGAGATTTGGACGAAAAGGCCGTGGAGTACATGGTGAGCGCAGCAGAAGAAATTGGGGTAAAGGAACCGCTGAAAATTGTGATTCATTACTCGAAGCAAATCGACGGGGAGTTGAGAGTTGATTCGGTGCCCAGTGCTATTCACAGTTTTTTTGAATACGAAGCCGACATATTACGTCGAAGAGTTGCTTTGTTTTTTCAGAACGGGCGGGTTTCGTTGGGGGTTGGTTTTTTAAGCCTCTTCGTGTTGCTGGGTTTGGCCGAATCCGTTGCAAACTCAAATATTCCGCTGGGGAATATTTTGCGGGAAGGATTTATGATAACGGGATGGGTCGCGTTGTGGACGCCCCTGAACACCTTTTTGTATGGCTGGTGGCCCATCAAGCAAAAGGAGAGGTGCTATGAAAAACTCTCTAGAACTGAAGTCGTGTTAGTTTGCGAAGCATAGCTGAGCAGTGAATCAGACACAAATTTAAGAAGAAAATCAAAAGCGCAACAAAGAAAAATAGTTTTACTTGGGGAGAGATTGGAAAAATTCAGAGATGAGCCAACCAGAAGCTAAAAATAAGATTCCACCACTTGGTTTCAACCCATTGATGTTGTGGGTGGGCCTCATTATTTTTTTTATTGTGAGCTCCTATTACACCAATACAAGTCAAGATCTCAAGACCTACACGGAATTCATCGAGCTTGTTGAAAAAGACCAAGTCAAGGAAGTGGTCTTAGATGAAGAGCGGATTCTTGCAAAATTAAAGGATGAATCCAAGAACGTGATCGCTTATCGGGTCGAGGATGAGGGTCTGATTCCCCTTCTGAAATCCAAGGGAGTGAAACTCGAGGGGTCTCCGAAGGCAACGTTTTGGAGAAGCCTGGCTTTGTGGGTTTTTCCCGTTCTTCTTTTCTTTTTTCTATTTCGGAACATTTTTGCCGCCCAAGGAAGCCGTCTGATGAGTTTCAATAAATCCAAAGCAAAACTTTACATGGAAAAGGATATCAAGGCCTCCTTCGCAGATGTGGCTGGAGTTGACGAGGCAAAAGAGGAATTGATGGAGGTCGTTAATTTTTTAAAGGATCCAAAAAAATATTCGAGATTGGGCGGGAGAGCTCCAAAAGGGGTTTTGCTGGTGGGTCCTCCAGGTACAGGAAAGACCCTCATGGCCAGGGCTGTTGCGGGAGAAGCGAGCGTACCATTTTTCTCTATCAATGGATCTGAGTTTGTCGAGCTGTTTGTGGGGATGGGAGCTTCTAGAGTCAGAGATTTGTTTGATCAGGCTCGGAAGAACTCTCCCTGTATCATTTTTATTGATGAGCTGGATGCCTTAGGAAAAGCAAGAGCACTTGGCGGTTTTGCTGGTGCAAATGATGAAAAGGAGCAGACTCTGAATCAACTCTTGGCGGAGCTAGATGGCTTTGATTCGACAATAGGAGTGATTCTTTTGGCCGCAACCAACAGACCAGAAGTCCTCGATCCAGCACTCCTAAGAGCTGGGAGATTTGATCGACAGGTTCTTTTGGATAATCCCGACCAGAGGGGACGTCTTCAAATCTTAAATATTCACGCCAAAAACATCAAGCTTGAAGAGGGACTCAAGCTTGAAGAGGTGGCCTCAATGACTCCGGGTTTTTCTGGTGCAGATTTGGCCAATCTCGTCAATGAGGCGGCCCTCATTGCGACTCGACGAAATGCCGAAGGTGTTCAATTGCAGGATTTTGTGCAGGCGATGGAGAGGATTGTGGCTGGCCTCGAACGCAAACAAAGATTGATGAACAAGGATGAGAAGAAAAGAGTGGCCTACCATGAAATGGGTCATGCAACAGTCGCCATGGCCCTGCAATTTCTTGATCGGGTTCAGAAAGTGAGTATCATTCCTCGTGGTATTGGGGCACTGGGCTACACGCTCCAGAGGCCTTTGGAAGATCGGTATTTGATGACAAAAGAGGAGTTAAAGCGAAAGATCTCCGTTTTGCTCGCCGGTCGCCTTGCTGAAGAAAGATACTGTGGAGATATATCGACGGGGGCGGGTGATGATCTGGTCAAGGCGACCAATATTGCGCGTGCCATGGTGACTCAATATGGAATGGGGCAAGTTCTGGGTCTCATGAGTGGCGAAGAAAGTGGTTCATCACGATACTTGCAAGGGCCGGCCTATCAAAATCGAGGGATTCGGAGTTGGAGTGACAGCACAGAAGAGAAGATCGATTTGGAAGTGAAATCACTCTTGGATGAATGTCGAGTGAACGCAGAAAGTGTGCTCAATGCCAACGTCCAGTTTGTTGAAATCTGCGTCAACGAACTGATGCAAAAAGAGACTCTCGATGCAACTGAGCTTGCTCGTCTTTGGAAGGCCCATAAAGGGGTCTCGGAGAAGACAAGCTCTCCTTCAATTTTGCCCAAAATCTAAAAACTAAAAAGCACTATTCAAGGAGATGTCGACAAGGTTCACAGGGCGGCCCGGGTCACTCGCAAAACTACCCCGCTTTCCCTTCTCGCTTTCAGTCTGAGTCCATTGAGCTTTTGCGACCAGGGAGGGAGAAACAATATAATTGAGGCCCAGAATTTTTGAGGTCTGTTTTCCGTTTTTTATAAAAGGGTTGGTTGCTTCCAGCTCAGATTCTGCAGAATAAGTGAGATGAGTCAAAATTGACTTTTTCCCCCCCCAGTAATATCCCAGCGTCGCATAGTACGCGGCTATTTTTTCTAGGTCCGAAACGCTATTCTTTTGTTGAACATACTCGCCAAGTGCCAAGACTCTCTCTCCATCCCAGCGAAATCCCATATTAGAAAAAGTGGCTCGGCCAAGATTCAAGGGAGTCACTGAAGTCGTGCGCGCAGATAAGGTATCGTAAGGCGCAGGAAGACCGAGAAGGGTGTCTTTATTCGCGACAATCGAGGCATCCACGTGAGCCTGAAAATAGGCCACCCGAAAACTCAACTCATTGCGCTTTATAGTCAGTGTCGATCCAACTATGTCCCGGGCGTCCAATTCAAAAGTGGTGTCCTTATCTCTGCGAAGGTCGGAATTGGCACCTCCGCCAACCAGCTCAATTTGTAGATTTGTGGATTTTGGCAAGGTGAAAGAAAAGGAATGGCTCATTCCCACAAATGAGGAGAGTGGATTCGTGTCGTACACTTCATTTGGGGGGCGGTTCCAAGGATAAAGAACACCAACGTCTAAGTGATCAGAAATCAGCCATGCGGGTAGCTTCTGTTTTCCAAGCCTCAGCGAGTAGATAGAACTGGGCTCCCAAGTTGCCAAAGCCCAATCCAACTCAGGTTCAAAGCTTCGGTCTCCACCAGTACCCCTAGCCACCAGCTGAAGAGTCGCTGTCCATGTCTCATCAATCGAAATTGTTCCGTTGAGTCCAGCTTTGCTATCGTTGTAAAGGTTGAGCTTGTCATTGAGGTAGCCCCCATAAAGTACATCCGAGTCAGATTGATTTACAGACAAGGTCCAAAAGCCTCCCCAGCGGATCATACTCTGTTCGGCATGCACCATTGAATTTTGAAACAAGAACAGCCAAGAAAACAAAAAACACAATGCGAATGATTTCACAAGAGGCTCCATATTTTATAACTAAAATTCATTTATGCTCGGCCGACACAGCCCTCATGATTGCAAAGGAAATTTTATTGGTCAAATCTTAATAGTGAAATATATTTAGACCTTTTCTATAAAAAGAATTGATTTCGTAGCTCTATTTGCAGGTATAATTGAATGGTATTTTGGGAATGGTATTTTGGAAATTCAGGGCTTTCTGTCGTTAGATTTTTTGTCTGATTGGGTTAGTTCGGAAAGTATTTTTTTGGGGTGGGATGTGAGATTTCAAATCATTCGTTTGACGGTTGTGATTGGTATGTTGATTTTTGTGAAGATAGCTTCGGCCGAAGCTGCTTATTATTTGGCCGTTAATTCAAGCAATAAAATTAGCGAGATCTCCCAAGAGAAGCTTGAGAGTATTTTTTCTGGAAGGATGATTTTTTGGGAATCGGGAGGTCGAATTCGACCTTCCTTAATTGATGAAGAGAGTTCATCTGGTAAAGCCTTCTTAGCTCAAGTTGTGAAGATGGATTCGAAACAGTACGTTGATTTTTGGAGACGCAAACTGTTTAGCGGGAGAGGCCTGCCTCCGAGAAGTTTTAAGTCCGAGAAAGACCTTATTCATTATGTCAGTGAAAATGAGGGTGCCATTGCTGTCCTCTCCTCTCGTCCTGGGGCCGTCGAGCCAGGTTTTCGAATTATTGAGGTTACCCAATAGAACAATGTGAACTGGCCTGCTTGATTGTTGATCCAAACTCCAAAGGTACCTGACTGAACCAAATCTCAGGGGTCCAGGATCTTCAAACATGCGTCCGGCAGCAGCGCTCCCTTTGTGAGCACTGCACCAAGCCGAACTCGATCCTGAACCCCTGAGATTTAGTTCCGCCGGCTCCCTGTGGCTCTTGGATACAACAGCTTCACCCAAGGGCTGCAGGCCAGCCGCTGTATTAAAATCTAGATCTTTATTTTGGAGGCCTTCATCGTGAGATGATCTGGTGATTATGAAAATCTACATATAGGTCAATATGATCCTTAAGCCTTTTGGGATCTTTGGTTGTACATCAGGTTTTACGAATGAGGCGATTGATGTTAGCTCTGAACATGGCGTAGGTGTGATTAAGATAAAATAAAGGATCAAATCCAAATTCTTCTGATTTTTGATCCTCGACCAATGGGCAAGAAAAAGAAACTTTCGGGTGTCCGTCCGACTTTCTGAAAAAAGATCCGAAGTTCGGATCCTTTTGAGGTCGTTCGAAAGTTTCTTTACTTTATAACAGCGGCCGGCCTGCAGCCCTTGGGTGAAGCTGTTGTATCCAAGAGCCACAGGGAGCCGGCTGAACTAAATCTCAGGGGTTCAGGATCGAGTTCGGCTTGGTGCAGTGCTCACAAGGGCGGCTGCGGCGCTGTTTGAAGATCCTGGACCCCTGAGATTTGGTTCAGTCAGGTACCCTTGGAGTTTGGATCAACAATCAAGCAGGCCAGTTCATGGGATTTGCGAACAGCCCTAAATTCAGGTTTGGTATTTTCCGAATACAATTTATGGGTTTCGATTTTTTTTCATTGATGACAGGCTTGATTGTCCTATTTTTTCCGCTTCACGCGCAGGCGGGGGCGGGTGGGGCCGGAGCCGGTGTAGCTGCGGGAAGTGAGCTTTCTCAGATCTGTCATGAAAATGGAGGGGTTTGGAAAAGTACAAGCCATGGGCAAAGGGGTTGCATCTGTCCAAATGGCCAGTATTTGACGAATGTGTATTTCGATGTTTGTGGTTCCGTCTCTAGAACTTCGCGAAAGAAGGTCCTGACAGCCCCTTCTGGCGGACCAAAGTCGGAGTGGGCAGAGAAGGGAGCTGCATGGGGCTTAAGCAGCAGGAAAAGGTCTTTGAGTAGTCCCAAGGAAGTTGTCATGGAATTCGTTACAGACGTTAATCGGGGAGATATTGATTCAGCGATGGGTCTGGTTAACGACTATGAAGTCCACCCCAGCCGGGAGGTCGCGGGAATAGATGAGCTTTTAAGGAGGTTTCGCAAACTTGACTATCGTGAGTGGGATTTTTTGATTCATAGATTCTACAGTGCGATCGCAGAACCCAACGAAAAATTCTCAGGCTGCCTTTACTTGGAGGAGTCAATCACAACGATTGTGAATGGCCTCGACACCAGTCGAGGTCTTGGAAAAATGCATATCTATTGTGTTGATTACTCCGCAAAAAAGCGAGGGCGTCATCCTATCTCGGAGGCAAAAAAGCTGTGTTTGTCCTACCGTCCAAAAAAACCCGATTTTGTTTGTAAAATTGGATTTTTCAAAATGACTTAGGTTTGAATCTTGTATCTTAAACATCTGAAGAGGGATGTCGCCCTTTAGAAGGCCATTAGAAACTCCGACAAAGAGTTGTGCAAATGTATGTGTGTGTGTCACCAAAGACGGGTTGGAGTGTTACTAATTGAAGCAGTCTGACGGAAAAGCTACGAAGCTAACGAGCATTGACCAAGAGGGAGCATCAGTTCCTCATATGGTGGACTATCTCTTTGATTTAGCGATTCGCGCAGGAGCGAGTGATATCCATATGGGGTACAACAATGTGCCTGGAGATAAGCAGAGGTACCTGCTTCGATTAAGAGTCGCCGGCCAGTTGAGAATGGTGAAAAGTCAATTTATCAATATTCACTACAATGAAGTGGTTGCTCGGATCAAGATTCTGGCTGGCCTCAATATTACCAATATTGGCTTGCCTCAGGATGGGCAGATCGTTCTGGAGAGACCAAATCAAGAAAATGTCACTTTGCGATTGGGTATCATTCCTGGTCCTGAGGCGGAGGAAATCTGTATTCGAATTCAACGCAATGAGAAGTTTATCACAATGGACCAATTGCTGATGACCGAAACGATGTACACATCGGTCCAAGATATGATTCGTCGGCAGAACGGAATGATCGTGTTAAATGGTCCAGCTGGATCGGGAAAAACGACAACAATTCTCTCATTTCTTCACGAGTTAGCTGGTCCGGAAAGAAAAATTATCACCGCGGAAGACCCTATTGAAAGACGCCTGCCTTATGTCAACCATATTCAAGTGACCGAGCGAGCGGGGTTTGCTGAACTGAGTCGCAGCTATATGAGACAGGACGCCGATGTCATTTTTCTAGATGAGATTCGTGATGCTGAGTCAGCCATCACAGCTGTTCAATTGGCCCAAACGGGTCATTTGATACTCACTTCTCTTCACACGCGAGATTCCATTGGTGTTATTTCACGGATGCAAGCATTTGATGTCAGTTCGAATTTTGTCGCAGATACGCTGGTCGGATCCTTAGCTCAGCGCCTCGTTCTTGGCTTGTGCCACTACTGCAAAGAAGAGTATGAACCGGAATCGCGAATTCTCGATAACATTTCTGAAATTCTAAAGCCGCCGGAAGACGTGCGGTTTTATAAAGAGGGACCGGGCTGTGAAAAGTGTATTGTTGTTATCAATGGCGAAGTGACGATGAAGGGCACGACGGGACTAGTACCTATTTTCGAGCTACTTCTTGTAAATAATGAGATTCAGGAGGCCATCAACCGAAATAGACCGCGAATGGAAATTCGCGAAATCGCGGGGAAGTATGGAATGGCCTCTTTGGGTGAAGAGGCACTTCTTCGCGTTTATCAGGGGTATATTGATCTTTCCTCCGTTTACGGTACCGTGTTTTCTCCGCGCGATTGATAAGGGTGCCTGGCTGAACCCCTGAGACTTGCTTCAGCCAGCTCCCTTGGAGTTTGGAACAACAATCAAGTGGGCCAGTTCATAAACCCAGAGCTAGACCTAGGTGTAGGTCGTCGGCCTGACTGAAAGCAAATCCGTCCCAAGAACAATTAAGGGGGTATTATCAATGGATGTCACCGCAGGTCCGTTGGAGATGTTTTGTGAGTGGTCGAATTGTCTTGGGTCTTTTTCTACTTCACTTACTTGCGGCCTCCTTTGCTCATGCGGAGAGATGGGTTTTGGTGAATCCTTCTGTTCAAAGGATTCAAGATCAGAAGGTAATTGTTCATCACCAGCTTAGAATTGGTTCCACTCTATTTGTGATAATTGAACGGGATCATGTCGGCCCTTTGGTTTTTTATCCCTCCTCGTTGGTTCGACAATTTGGAGCTGAGAGCGCTCAACCGGATTTTCCAATTGGGTTGGGCGGGCGTTCGAAATTTACTTCAAAAGTTATTTTTTCTGGGATGCCATCGGATGTGGCAGGAAAGGCTTGGCATTTGCAAAGGTTATCTTACGCTAGATTGCCCGCTGAGAAAGCGGGCAAAGGCATCACGGTCGCTGTGATTGATACGGGAGTTGATTACAGGCATCGCCAGCTATCGACGCAAATCTGGGTCAACGAAGCTGAGATACCTTTAAATCGCATCGATGACGATCACAATGGCTTTGTCGACGACGTTTATGGTTATGATTTTGTTAATGGTGATCCTGATCCAATGGATTCTCATTCACACGGGACCCATGTTGCGGGTCTTATCGCAGCTCTTCCTTTTGGGGTCGGGGCAGGAATTGCTCCTGAAGCAAAAATCATGGCAGTGCGAGTGCTCGATAATAATTTGTCTTCAACTTTTTTATCTGATGCTGCTCAAGGGATAATTTACGCTATCGAAAATGGAGCTCAGGTTTTGTCGAGTTCGTGGCGGGTCTATAAGAGCTGGGACGGATATGAGCCTTCAGAGGAAAATTTACTTATCTTGCGCAAAGCCATCGAGTATGCAGAAACGCGCGGGGTGATCTATGTGACTGCAGCGGGAAATGAGGCTCTGAATCTGGAAGACGGGGAGAATAAAATATACCCGGCTGGCTTTTCGGGTCTGAAGAACATGGTTGTCGTGACTTCCTCTGACCGGAATGACCATCTCTCTCTCTTTTCCAACTATGGAACCAAGACTGTTGACGTGGTTGCGCCTGGAAGCAATGTGTTGTCAACTGTTCCGAGCGACCGGTGGCGGCAGATGAGTGGAACATCCATGGCAGCTCCTCTCGTTGCGGGCATTCTGGCACGAGGTTTGAGTGGTGGATGTGACCCCTTTCGACTGATCGATCGACTTTATTCGACCGCCCAATTGCGGGATTCCTTCTCAGATAGGGTCAGGTCAGGATTTATCAACCCACTCGATTTATTGAATGACTAAGAGACAAGACCCTGAGGCCGAAATTCAGCTACTTCCTAAAAATCTTATGACCCATAAAAACATCCATAAAATCTTCGGAACTCTTAATTGTCAGTCCAGAAAAATCGACATTAGCCACTTTTAGATCGCGCAATTTAACTCCAGAGATTCGGGTGCCAAGAAAACGACAATTGCGAAATCGCGAGTTTGAAAAATCGACGTCCTCCCAAACAGAATCGGCCATGTTTACAGAATAAAACTGTGCAGACCCGATTCTCACCCTGTTCCATTCAACGTCTCTCAATGAAAAATCACTCATGCGAGTGTTTTCGATAATAGAAGCATCGCGAACATAGAATCTTTCAATACGGCTTCCCTCTACTCGGGAGGTGAGAATAAAACTGCCATCAAGGAGACAAATCTGATTGAGATGACTTCCGTTAAAGGTGACTTCTTGGAGAGAGCTCTGTCCTTTGAGCTCAAGGTCGTTGAGAGTGCTACTGTTAAGTGAATTTTCAATCATGCGCGAATGACGGAGAGACACGCCCAAAATTTGGGAGGCCTTCAGGCGGTTTCCAACAAAGCGGCTATGCTGAAGGTCCAGTCCCATCAAACAAGACACGCGCGCGTCGTTATTTTCGAATTGACTGTCATGAATGAGAGGAGGCTCAAACTGTGACATGGTAATGGCGTTGCCATTTTCATCTTTAAAACCAAACCGCAATTTTTGAATTTCAATTTCCTTGAGAATGCTTGCAATCACGCGATCTTTAAAATCTCTGACCTGGTGAGAAAACTGAATCATGCTGAGATTTCCTTTGTTGCTCCTTTCTCTCTCGGACTTTAAACAGAGGCAAGAAAAACCATTCCAAATGTAAAAAGTGTGAGCCTGCTACTGACTGATGAGCTCAATGGTACAAAAAGATCTTTGTCCACTGCCGGTATCGCTGTCTATTACGCGAGAAGTCGGGCCATCATGCGATACCTCAAACCAAGCAAACTGTCCGGCCGTCATTCTCACTGTGGTGCTCCCATCTAAAACCGGGAAGTAGGCGACTGTGCCAGCGCCACCCCAGCGAGAGGCAATCATCGTGCGTTTAACTCCATTGTTCCACAGGAATTCAAGATAAGCTCCCTCTGAATTTAGCAAGCTGGAAAGAAATTCGATCTTTGCCGAAATGCGATAGTAGCCTGTGACAGGTGCGGTAAAGTGCCAGGTGGCTCCTGTAGTAACAAAGCTTCCCGTGTCATAATCCGAAGTATTAAAATTAACACGAGGAGCTGATGCTGTGGGAATGGTTTGGTCGTTTGTTAGCATGTAGCGGGCTCCGGTAAATGCTGTTTTCGTATCAACGTAATTTTTAGTGGCGGCGTCTTGGGCTGCCGTTGGATTGGCCACGTTGATGACTTTATTGGATCCGGCGTCGATATCACTTGTAAGAACACGTAATTTTTTGACCTCAACAGTGCCGTCCGAATCAAAGATTCTCATCTGAATGCCGTTTTGAGTTTGGACGTAGTAGTTGTTTGAATCATTGATGTAGATTCGATTGCTGGTCCCGCTGCCGGCACTGCGAAAATTGAGGCCGGAGGTGGTATTTGTGGAATGCATGATGAAAGCATCAATGTTGCTTGAATAGATTTTAAGTGGAGAGGAGGCGTCGGGAGCTCCTCCGACACCAAGTTTGCCACTGACGGTCAAATTATCGGTAAAACGGCCTGAGCCGACGACATCCAGGGGCAAGCCAGGAGAAGAGGTGCCAATTCCGACGCTTCCTGACATTCGCGAAACATTTCCTGACGAGAATTCCCACAAATCATTGCTAGGAATCCACTGTGTGCCATTGTATTTCAAAACTTGATTTGTCGTCGGAGCAGTGGAGGACACCGTCTGACCCTGCAGCTTTGCAACCACAGGACTTGGATAGGTTCCTGACAAGTCACCTGTAGCAGATCCGGAAGGGGAAGTGGTGTCGTAGTCAGCCACGCAGGACCAGGAATAGACGGGTCCTAAACTCATCTGAAGCTTTTGGGCGGCACCACAATTGGGAATCGATGAGTTTTGCAACCATTGAGAGCTGGAGCTCCCAAAATCTGCTTGAACAGAAGTTCCGTTAAAATGAAGCCCGGTGCCTAGGTTGAGTCCCACGGTGGTCGTGTTTGCTAAGACTGAACTTGAGAGGGGAAGATTGAACACAAAACTTTTCGTACTTAAGGTCTCGGCAGCACTGCCGCTCCACACTCTGACTGCACTCAGATCCGAGTTATACCAGGTCGCTCCTTGGTTGGAGGTGTTGAGAGACCCGATAAGTGTTGTTTCTTGGGTGCTATTCATAGTTCCAAGCTGGAGCTTCCCTTGTGGACTGATCTTAATGGAAGGAGTGTTAATGATCGAGGCTGCTCCGAGATCGAGCTGGCCCGAGGCGTTCATCTTCAAGACCTGGTTTGGACCCGTTCCCAGGTCGACGTTGATGGTGCCTGAAGTCGTGATTGTGTTGGCGACTAAACCTACTCCGGCCGTGATTGATGTGACCGTGCCTCCTGCGGGGATCGAATAGGCTTCCCACCTACTGTTGCTCGTGCTCCAGCGAATGGACTGCCCGTCTGTCGGCGCTGGAGCAGAAAAGTTCTGACCTCCCAATTTGCTATCGCTGTAACTTTTATTTACGGCTTCATCAGCAGAAATTGGTGTTGCTAACTGTGAGAGACGCTGATTGTTCATGGTCATCGTACCGGTGGGATTCCAATTAGAACCGTCGCTCTTGGCGTAGAGTGCCGAGGTTCCGTCAGCGAGGTCGTTAAGGGCCGTTGCACGGCTTGAAAGACCTTCAAGTTTGGCCTGGGACACTGAGCCCAGCACCTGAATGAGTTCGCTGGGAGAGATTCCCTGAATTGTTTGAGCAACAAAGGCCGAGGGGACAGAAGAAAGGACGTAGTCAGGTGAGAGTTGCTGTTCGCCACTGACACCGTCATTGACATAAACGCGAAGCTGCCTGGCAGCTCCCGAGGCGGGAGTGTATCCTGAAACGCAAGGTGATGCGGCAGGAATGCTCGTTGAAACCATGTTACTAAAAATCGTGCTCATTGCGTTGCCAGGGTCAGAACCACTGCGCTTTGGATCGCCGAGAGACGATCCAATTTTCAGTGAAAATCGCCCGACGTTTTCTGGATCCGAATTCGATAAATCTATGTTTACTTGAGTTTCTTCATAAAGCATGCAGGAAGATGATGGATCCCATATTTGAAATCGAAAAGATGTAGAATTGCTATTGTTGGGGAATCCGGCGGGAGTAAAAAGCCGACCATCTAAAGTGAATGTCAATTCAACATCACCTGCCTGTGCCTTCGGTTCGATATAAGACGAAACCAATATCAGGACTAACGAAGACAGAATGATAGAAAATCGACTGTCTGTTTTCACCGAACCATTCCCCCCCAGAAACGTACAATTGATGGGATCAACCACAGCCTCGCCAGCGATCACGCCCGCGAGTGCCTACACAGCTTATCGGCTAGACTTTGGTAGAGTTTAAGCGGCCACTCCAGATTTCATAAGTGTGTGTCAAAATCTTCGAGCTATGGGTCTTAATGAGATTTTGCAAAAACCGCCCCAGATTAAACTGGTGTGTCACCGCACAGTGGCGCCTTCGACTCGATAGTTGGGGCTGGTTGATGACTGGGTGTTTCCAAAGTTGATACCAGCATCAAGCTTGTAATTACTCGAAGAAGCGGAGCCTGAACCGGAGGAAATGTTTCCCAAAGGTGGTTTGCCTGAATCTGCGGGTCTGTAGAAGACATTGACAGTGCTGGAGCCACTGGGGCCAATCTTTGTGGAAGAGCGAAGGCTGATCTGAAAAGTTATTGGCTGGGTCAATTGGCCCCAAAATCCGAGCTGAGATAGGCCTTTGAGGGAGAGAGAAAAGGAGCGGCTTGATTTTTCACAATTTATTGAAGGAGGTACCAGCGAAAACTCAGAAGCTCCCGCCCATTGGCTCAGATCTTTAAATTGCACCTCGATGTCCTTCACTCGTTGGTCACACTCGCCTGCCAAGGAAATGGTCTGAGTGGGCGAAGTCAAGGTGATCGTTGTTGTCGACTTTCCTGAAAAAGTGGGAATGGGTATTTTATTTGATCCCAATTCTGAAAATTCAGGAACCCCACCCTCGCATCCGAGGAGAGGCAGAACGAAAAATCCAAAATAGAGACAAGGTCTTATAAGTTTCACTTAATGCACATCGGCAGAAATGGGGAAATTTTTAAGCCTGTCGCTTTTTGATTTCTTGGCGCGTATGTTGAAGTGTTTGATTTGGCTTGAATTGAGCTGAGTTAAGTTCAATTGGTTCGTCGTGACTCGACTCATCTTGAATCGATTTATTTTTCTCAAGAATTTGAAGTCCTTGAAGCCTGAAGTAAAAAGGGAGCAGGCGTTCAATGAATGGCAAATGCAGGTGTCCACTCAGAATTTCCTTTTTCGAAATCCATCCTGCTGTTTCGAACTCCTTTGGCGCTATACGGATTCTCCTTCTTAAAAAAATACTAAGAAATGTGGTCGATAGAAGTGACACAAGAGAGGAGCCAATTCCGAGAGAAGGCCGTCGAAAAACGAGACTGTATCCCTTCTCCAAGGCGATCAGATGAGACTTTAATTCTTTCATCGAGAAACTCTTCGCTATTCCTGGAAAGGCAATCACTTCATAACGCGCACGTTTGACTCCATAGCGCAGGCAAGAGGAGATAGAATCAAAAGGATGGGAAGAAGTAGCAGGAGACGTGACAAAAAAAGCTTTCACATAGGAATAATTTTGTGCAAGCCCGCTCATGATCATTTTTGAGTGATCAGTTGATCCATAGTCAACATATACGATTTCAAATGGAATTTCTAAATTTTCCAGTTCACGGGTGATTTCGGCAAAATTTGCTAAAAGAAGACTTTCGCCATTTTTGACTGGAATAATTAAAGAAATAGCAGGGAGTCGAGACTCAAAACCAGGCTTTGGAGAATTCAAAGGTTCAAGCATTTGGTTTAAATTCTATGAGAGGTTTCCTTCGAAGGCATGAGGATGTCCCAAAGACCAAAGATAACATGAGGCGGGATCGCAACCAATCGGACAAATTGAAATCAAGACCATGCGAAAGAGAGGTTGCTTGGCCGCCAAGGACTTTCGTCTCACGAATTTTGCCATGCGCAAAGCAGAAGACAATTGAGTCGAGTCAGTATTTTCGTCGAGAAGTGCAAATGGGGTTGTGTTCAGTGAGAAAAATTTGTCATAATGAAGAGTGTTATGAATACAATGACTGGATTGGATATTGTTTTTTCCTAGCAATTGAGTGCTGCATCCACGGATGGGAGGATGTGTGGCCAACAAAGTCTATGTGGGAAATCTGTCATATGATTTAACTGATGATGCCTTGCGATCTATCTTTGCAGGTTGTGGAGAGATTCTCGAGTTAAAAATTGTTAAAGATTTTTATACTGGGAAAGCTCGGGGCTTTGGTTTCGTGACATTTGGAAAACCTGAGGCTGTTGAAAAGGCTGTCGCCCTTGATGGAACAATGATTGGGGGGCGTAGTCTCCGGGTCAGTGTCGCTCAGGATCGCGGCCGAAGTAGTTCTTTTTTTCATGGCCGCGGAATGTCCGTTTGAATTGAGAATATTTTTCTGCCCATAGTTTGACTGTTGCGGATGGAAATCTATAATCTACAATTACAGAAAACTTATCTCAACAGTTGAGTCTGAAAGACTAAAGGTATATTCTCTGCCACCCAAACTGTGAATTATTGGACAGACGTTGTTCTCTCTCTTTTTTTAAAAAGTAAGAGGCGGGAGAGCGAGAAAGGCAAACCATGAGCAAAAAGAACACTGCGAAAATGAAAGCTTCAAAAAGATCTGCTGGAAAACCATCTGCTGGAAAAAGAAAGAGTGAGGGAGGAACCCTGAAAAGCAAGAAGCATCTAAAAAGTAAGAAGTCTTCTATTTCTTCCAAGACTTCTTCAAAGATTTCTTCCAAGCCCAAGAGTTCAGATTTTTCTCGTCAGATTGTTTGGGCCGTTGATCCTTTTAAGGCAAGCGGGCCGAGTTGGTCAAAGTTGACATCCATTGTGAAGGCCCTTTCTCTGGAGGGAAAGACCACGATTCAACCAGTTTACGTATTGAGTCCAAGCAATTTTAATTTCACGGGAGAGTTTTCGGGTCCTTGGATGGCCGTGTTTGAGCCAAAAGTAAGAGAGGCCTTCACCAGAGTCCTTTCCGGTCTCGGTATTTCGTCCTTGCTTGAACCTGAAATTATAACGAATAAAGAGACTTCAATGGCTTCCAATGTGAGCAAGCTTTTGAAATTCGTCGAAAAGAGTCAAGCAGAAGTTTTGGTCATGAACAGCCACGCGCGGACAGGATTGGCGCGACTTTTCTTGGGTTCTTTTGCAGAGACAGCTCTCATGACAACAAAAGTGCCACTTATTTTGGTTAATCCCGAGACCAAGTCGGTGACTCAGTTCAAAAAGGTGCTCTTTCCCACTGATTTTTCGGCGTCTAATAAGAAGGCTTTTAAGAAAACTTTGGTGTTTTGCAAAAAATACGGCGCACAACTGATCATTTATCATAAACTCCCGGATCCCATTGAACCAATGGTTCAAACAGGAGTTTACATGGCTGGAGGAGGTTGGGTTTCTGTCCAACAATATATCGATTTAGAGTCGGACGCGAGGGAAAAAGAAAGTCAAGTCTTGGTGGCTGAAGCCGCAAAGATGGGAGTGGATGCTAAATTTTTTATTGAAGAAAAACCTGGTTTTATCACCGATTCAATCAATCAATATGTTTCTCAAAATAGTGTTGATTTGGTTGCGGTAGGGTCAAAATCAGGGCCAATTTCCTCTGTCCTGGTGGGTAGCATTGGCAGACAAATGGTTCGAGAAGCCAGCTGCCCGGTTTGGGTTGTTCACGTTTAAGAAGAGTGGTTTTGATTATGTCTAGGAAGCTTCGTATTCAATTTTTAGGTGGTGCAGGGACTGTCACTGGAAGTCGGACTTTGGTTCATTATGATAAGTTTCGAATTCTCGTGGACTGCGGACTTTATCAGGGGCCCAAAGAGATTCGGCAACTCAATTGGGACGTTTTTCCTGGGGCAAAAAATCTTGATGCAGTTGTTTTGACTCATGCTCACATTGACCATTCTGGATACTTACCCAAGCTGGTCAAAGAGGGTTTTACGGGTCCTGTCTATTCCACGCGTTCAACAAAAGACTTGTGCGAAATCATGCTATTGGACGCGGCTCATCTCCAAGAAGAAGATGCCAGATACGCCAATCGAAGCCGTCATTCGAAACATGATCCGGCCCTTCCTCTTTATACTACCGATGATGCGGTCAGAGTGCTGAGGCACTTTCAACCTCTGAGTTTTGACGATTGGCATGAAATGGTTCCTGGGTTGAGTCTGCGTTTTTTGCGAGCTGGTCATATTTTGGGTTCGTCCATTATTCAGTTTGCTTACGAAGGAGATCATGGTTCGCGCCTGATTAGCTTTTCTGGAGATCTTGGCAATGGGCGTTCTCATATCATTAAACCTCCCGTCGCTCTGACTGAAACAGATTACTTGGTGCTCGAGTCGACCTATGGAGATCGAGTTCAGCCGAGAGAGGATCATATTGATTTGCTTGGCAAAATAATCAAGCGGGTGTTGGGGCGAGGCGGGACTTTGGTCGTTCCAGCTTTTACGGTTGGCAGAACCCAGGAGTTGCTTTACATCATTCGTGAATTGGAGAGTCAAAAGCTCATACCAAAAACACCAGTTTACGTCGATAGCCCCATGGCACTTGATGCGACTCAGGTGTACATGAATCATCCGGAAGAACTGCGGCTTGCATTTATCGATGGGCAATTGCAAACACCTCTTTGTACAACCTCCTACGAAGCCGTGAGATCTGCGGATGATTCCATGTTATTGTGCATGGACACTTCTCCAAAAGTTGTTATTTCGGCGGCTGGCATGCTTACGGGGGGCAGAATCCTTCATCATCTCAAAGCAAAACTGCCAGATCCGAAGAGTGCCGTTCTGTTTGTCGGGTACCAAGCTGAAGGAACAAAAGGCTTACTGCTGAAACAAGGTTTGACAAGTGTTCGGATTCACCACCAGTTGGTGACCGTCGAAGCTGAAATCATATCGGTAGATAGTTTTTCTGCCCATGCAGATTCCGATGATATTATGGATTGGCTCAAGAATCTTAAATGTCCTCCACGAGGTGTGTTTTTGAATCATGGAGAACCAAATGCCTTGCGATCACTCCGGTATCGAATCATTCATGAGTTGGGCTGGAAAGTTGTGATTCCTCAGTTGAATGACGAGTTTCTGATCAATGGTCAGAAGAAAAATCTTGATGTGGAGAGGCAATGAAAATAGTTCTCACGGGAGGTCCTTCAGGCGGAAAGACCACGATGGCTTTGTCTATTACAAAATCATTTTCTCGTCGAGTGACAATGATTCCCGAAGCAGCCAGTATTTTGTTTAGCGGTGGATTTTCGAGGCGTAGTTTTCCCGAAGCGATTAAACTTCAGCAAAAGGCTATTTATGCAGTTCAGATTGCGCATGAAGGAATTTTCGAAATAGAAAATGTGAAGCAAAACTTATTGATCTGCGATCGTGGCACCTTGGATGGGTTGGCTTATTGGCCAGAGATGCGGGAAGATGGTTTTTTTAAGGCCGTTGAATCGACAATGGAACAAGAGTTGAAGCGTTATGACTGGGTTATTCACTTGGATACAGCTGGGGCTGAGTCCTATGACAAGGATAACGTGGTTCGCATCGAAAATCACAAAGAGGCCGACTTAATTAATCAGAAGATAAAAAAGTGCTGGGCTGGGCATCCCCGCCGTTTTATTATCCCGAGCACCGAATCGTTCTTTAAGAAGGTATCGGCTGTGATTTCCATTGTAGAATGTATTCTCTCCAATGAAGATTATGATTCAATCTGTAAAAGTCTGCCGATTGACGTTCGTAATGGTGTTTTTAAAAGCTAGGTTCACGGGGCAGCTGGCTAAAAAAAACTCACTGTGTCTTCAATTCCTTTTTGCGAAGCCAGGCCATAATTGGCCAGTGATCGCTGACTCCTGTCGGAGAGGTCTCTGAAAAGCGAGCAGGTGTGAGCCAGCGGCTGACTTGGTATTTGTTTTGATTTGGAATATAAATGGATTTAGGATCGACGTACCATTTGGCTGAGCCCGCTGGTGACATTTCCTTGTGAAAAAGAAGGGCATCCAAAAATGACCATGATTTAGCCGGAGTAAAATAGTTTGTTCCGCGGCAGTCCTGACATCCAATAAGATGAGAGATTTGCCACTGAGGAGCCAGTCGAAGTCGAAATTGCCCGACCTTCTTCTCCTCCTCTGATGAAATATTAAAATCACCGCCTGCCACAGTCATTCGATCGGTAGGCAATTTGCTTTTCAGTCGAATCAGGTGGTCGATGGCTTGTTCTCTCCAATAAATGGGATTGTGGGGCGAAGGAAAGTGGACTCCGAAGACGGTAAGTGTTTCGGTATCAGGTAGGATGAGATTGACTTGCAAGATTCCCCGGCTTCGGGCCATCCATGTCTGATCTTCTAGATTGTTTGCTTTAAATGGTATCAGATGAAGTTTTGCCGGCTCCGAAGGATTTTCTGGAAGGCGAGATAAGAGTCCAATATCGATTCCGCGCTTGTCGGGGCCCTCGATCAGGATCAGCGTTTGATAGTTGGATTTTTTCAAGTATTGATCGCGCAGGATTTGAAGGACTCGAATATTTTCGACCTCCTCGAGAAGAAGAATGTCAGGTCCAAGGCCTCCGTTGACCTGCAAAATTACCTGTGCCAAACGCTCGAGCTTTCTCTGAAGGACTGGCTCTGACCAGTCCATGTTCAAACAAGTGTCCATATGACGTGAGTTTGACTCTTTGCAATTGTTTCGATGCTCGGCTGACTGCTTTTTTGAGCGGGGAAGATAGTCAAAATCTTCGCGATCTGCATCGTGCTCAGTATCGAAGAGGTTTTCTACATTGTAGGCCATCAAACTGAGGACGCTCTCGTGTTGAGAATCCTGTGACTGGTGATGCACTGTCGTGCAACTCACGATGAATTGCAAAATGAGCATTAATGTCAATCTTGATTTGAGTTTTGGAACTATCGTCGTTTTCAAGTCTCTCACTTTTTGCTCCGGCGCGGCTGCGTTGAATTCTCGAAGTCCATTAAGCCTTATGCCAGACTCAGTTTCAATCAATTTGCCTTGCAAGCTAAATCTATCCATGGGAGAAATCGATGCGCGGGCATTTTGATTGCGATAAGGGCCACTAGAACCATTTCTCGGGGGATTAATCTTGAAATATTGGGGTCGAAGAGGTCGATATTTCCTCTTTGTTCTTGCGATACACGGTTTTCTTGGAATTGTTCATAGTCAAGAGCCGGCGAGTTCTTCCAAATCGCGATTAACGGTGGAAGAGGTTCCAGAGCCAATTCAGGATTTAGCGCTGCCACCTCAGCGACGGGCTCTCATTCCTTTCACCGAGCAAGATACGATGAGTCGAAAAAAATCCCCGTTTTCTTACAGTTATTTTAACTGGGCGACTGTCAACTCGAGAGATTACCGGAATGGGGATGGACAGTTTTCATTTTATAATTTTATTGGTGTGGACTATCGGCTCAATTACGAGAGCAAGATTTCTTTCCGGCCGGTATTTTTTCTATCTAGCGCTGGAAAAAATTTTTTTGGTGAGGATGTTGGTTCTGAAGTTGCAATAGGTGATCCCTATCTGCAGTACTCTCATTATGGCATCGCCTTGTTTCCTGGCGATATTGGTCTGTTTGGTGCATTCAGATTGTACCTCCCTCTCAGTGAAGCTTCAAAGGTGAACAAGCAGTTGACCCGTGCCGAAGCACGATTTGTTTTTACAACTCCAGTTGGGAGAGGGATTGAGCTGTCTTACCACATGCATCAGGGATATTACTTTTACGCTCGTCGCGGGACAACCAATCATTTTGGCTTTGCAAAGGGAAATAAGCAGGCTGAGCTTGAGCATTTTTTAGAATTGAGTGAAATACTGACGACTGAATTGGGCTTCAGCCAGCGAGTGGGAATGACTCACCAGTGGATTTATGATGTTCCCTCGTTGGATTTGGCGGCCAAACGGGATGAGTTTCTGAATCTGAGTTTCATGGTGAGCTACAGTCTGAGTTCAATCAATTTTCTCGCGGGTATCATCAATGATATAAAATTGAGAGAATTTAAGACTCCCTCAGCAAAGCTTCGGCAGAAACCATTGGCTTTATTTCGGGAGGAGGAACTTCAGTATTCACTGATGACCTATGTGAGGTTTTAATTGTGAAAAAATATTCTTTGGTCATATTGCTTGCCTTTATTTTTTTTGGATATTCTCTTCGCCTTTTTGCTGCGGACGAAGCCGAAATCATCTTGAGCTTGGGCAAAGGTCAGGTGAAGATTCAAATTTATGGTCTAGAGATTTCCGCTGATTTAAAAGAAGCTTTGGAAAGAGAATTGGAGCAGGATCGACAGCTGTCCGACCGTGTGATCTCCTCGGCTGTCACTGAAGTCAAACTGCAGGGAGATGTATTGGAATCCATAAAGGATAAATTGAAATCCGGCGAGCCCGAACAGTCTATTGAGGAGATAACAAATCTTGTGCATCTTCAGTTGAATGGGGGCAGTCCTGTTGTCCCTGGAGCAGGGGAAGATGCGGGACAAGAAAATCGGCGAGTCGTTGTTGGAGGCAAGTTTGAGCTAGCTCAAGGAGAATCCTTAGAAGAATTGGTTATACTTGGTGGGCAGGCCGAAATCAGGGGGAAAGTGGCGCGCCTCACCGTGAAGGGTGGGCAGGTGCGGATTCATTCTTCAGCTGAGATAACTGAAGAGCTTGATAATCTTGGTGGAGACCTTCAGATTCATCCAGGAGCAAAGGTGCACCATGGGCCCTCTCAGGTATTTAGTCCCTTTCATCGTTCTTTTGATTTGTTCTTAAACTCTGCGAATGAGTTCAATCTTTTTGACTTGGTTGGTAGCTCAGTTTTTTTATGGGGATTTCGATTTTTCAAAATATTTTTTCTTTTGTGTGTTGGTCTTTTGGTTGTCCGGCTAGCCCCCGATCTTTTCCTCGAGGTTCAGCGGAACATTCGGGAAGATTTTTTTGGAGCTGGATTGGCCGGTTTTTTGTACTTAGTGGCCTATCTTCCGGTCGCTCTTTTTTTGGTTGTGACTGTTTTTGGCATTTCGCTATTGCCAGTCCAATTTTTATTGACGGGCTACCTCTCCGTCATGGGCTGTGTTGCTGCAATGCAGGTGATCGTCAATAAGCTAGGATTTTTCAGGGAACGACACGAGCTGATCATTGTGAGTCTTGGTATTCTTATTTTTGAAATCTTTGGATGGATTCCCTATATTGGGGCCTTGGCCCATGTTGGTATCACTGTGCTGGGGATCGGCGCGAGCTTTTTGGTTCTGTGGGACCGAGTTCGAAGGAGGAAGGTGGTTTGATGAGGGGTCATTATTTTGACTGATCAATTAGAAAATGACGTTTTTTTGGCCGATTGGCATTCGAATGACTGCTGTGGTCTGGGAGCAGAATGAGGATTGAAGAAAATCTACAAAGAACTCCGCCATCCGGACAACGAGTCGGTCGAGTTCAGACAGGTCTAGTCCAGTTTCTTTTAAGAAAAGTCAATTCGATTTAGTGGACGAAATGGTCCATTGTTCTGGTCGTTACGCCACATTTTGGACATTCAGCATTTTCCACCAAGCTCTGAGCATCCGGCTTGAACAGAACATGGATAGTGAGGTCTGTCTCGCACAGGGGGCATTGATTTTGTATCTCAATGAACAATCGATGGCGCTCAGGGCATTGACTGTTAATTCTTGTCTGATCTAAATTCATGTTGTTATCTCCAATGGAATTGATTGGTTTCATATGCAAGAATGGCTCACCAACAAAAGTCGAGTCCTTAGGTTTGAAAGTTTGAATATCAATGCATTTTTTAGAAAATTGTCCCCAGTGTGGAAGTTCCAGTTTGGATCAAGACAATCCCTTCGGGAAGATTGAGTGCCAGAATTGTTCTTGGATCGCAGATGCGAGGGAATTCTCCAGGAAGCCTCATAGGAATTGGTCCAAAACTGTTCAAAGGTGTCTATTTGGTCTGTTTTTGGGCTTCACCCTGTTCTTTGGTGTTCAACTCGTCCTGTGGCAGAAATTCAGCATTGAGGCTTCTTGGTTGATTCTGAAGCGTGCAATGGGCCAGGCCACAATTGAGGACTGGCTCAGCATGGGGGCTATTTGTAACTCTCTTGAGAAATTTGATTGTTCGGTCGATGCCTTTTCTGAAGTCGTGCAGCGCCAACCACGTCAACGCGCAGCTCTAGCAAATCTGGCTATCGCCCACTGTCAACTTGGAAGGTGGAATGAATCTAGAAAGTATTTTGAAGCTTATTTTTCGCTGGGGGGAGAAGCTTATGACGCCATGTTTTGGTATGCCCGCTCCCTTATTCATTTGGGAGAAAGGGAAAGAGGAATAGAGTGGTACTACAAAACTTTGACAAAGAACCCGGATTATCTTGAAGCCCTCACGGAGCTTGTGGATCAGTTGGTGAGCATGGAGAGGACCGAAGAAGCTCTTGCTCTCATCGGACATCATGAAGATGGGCACCCAGAAAAGGATGTTTTTTGGGGACAGAAAGTAATGAGCATAAATTCCTTTTTGCAGAGTCAAGAAAGCAGAAAGGATCGTACTTCGGCTGTGGAATTTCTAGCTCCCTCATTGAACGGAGATCAATATTACCTCCCTTTGTGGCTGGCGGAAAAAGAGCTTGTTAAGTTTGTGCTCGTCGATGAATCTCAGCCTGATTTGATCCTCCCGCGGTCAACGATTGATGCACAACTGATTCGTGAGGTTTTGACGAAGCGCAAGCTTCGTGATTTTAGTGAAATTGAGCGGTTGGAAATTCCTCGCTTGAGGATCGGTCCATGGTGGATGAATAATGTCGCGGTATCGCTTTGTGATGAATGTGAAATGAGAGTGGGCCGGCAGATGTTGGATTATCTTAAAATGAAAGAATGGGTAAAATTCGGAGTTGAGTTTTTATCTTTCTCTAATGATGAGAGTGAATCTAAGGGCAAGTAGCCCGGCGGGCAAATGATTTAAAATTGGAGAAAAATTTGCGCAATAATTTGGACAATAAAAAAGGGGAGATTGCCATGAAGGTGGTTGTTTTTGGGTTTGTATTTGTTTCTTTTTTATCTCTGGTATTTGTCAGAACGGGATACGCAGCCGAGCTTGAAGGTGTAAAAATGGAAGATAGCCTCAGCTTAGCTGAAAAAAAATTAAGTCTCAATGGGCTGGCCCTTCGTAAGGTTTCTAAATTTGGAATTCCTATTAAAGTTTATGTGGCAGGATTGTATCTAGAGGAAAAGAGCGAGGATGGCGACGAAGTCATTTCAGGCGATAAGAGCAAATTTCTTGAAATGGAATTTGTTCGCAATGTTGAGAAGGAACAAATCACAGAAGCTTGGTCTGAAGCCGTTTTTAAGGGTTGTATTGTTGACTGTGATGCCTACAAAGGGCCTTTAAAAGAGTTCAATAGCCTGATGGGTGAAATGAGAAAAGGGCAGCGCATGTCTTTAACTTTTTATCCGGACCGCCTGGAGGTTGATCAAAAGGGTCGAAATCCAAAAAAGGGTTCGATAGCAAGCAAATCATTTGCCAAAAATCTCTTGGCAATCTTTATCGGTCCTAAGATGTTTAGCCAAGAGGTCAAAAATTCGCTTCTTGGGAAAAAGTAGTTCGAGCTGGTTTATCTTTGCGATGAGAGAGCTTTTTTAATTCTCTAGGACCTGCAGGCGAAGTGGGGTTCTTTTCATTGCTTCAGAAATTAATGAGAGCGCAGATTTATCGTAGACTTTAAAAAAGTCTTCGTTGAATTCGGCCAATTCAAAATCGAGTCCTTGGGAGTCAAATTCTGCAGAAAAAGTCACGAATCGTCCATCTTCTGAAACATCAATCTGAACATTTTTTCTTGAGTTCCCGCTCTTTACGCTGACCGATTGAGGACTCAAGTGTTCGCGTAACTGAACATTTGTCGAACGATAGGGTAACTCTAGCGTACAAGAATAGCTGAGTGAATTTTCTTCTCTCACAAGGACCTTGCCGCAGATCTTGTAATCAGTTGGAGTGAATCGAAAGCGTTTTAATTTCAAGTCAAGTGGGGTGTAAAGATTTTCTCCCTCCTGGGCAGAAAAAAAGGCCTTTTTCTTGAGGTTCGTGGTCTTTACTTTTACCGCGTAACTCATCAATGGAGCTAAAAGAGCAAAGCTCAAAATTACGAATCCAAGCAGTTTCCTCATGGCACTCTCCTCAAAGTATGGCTGAACGATGACATCTAGAGCAAGGTCTATGCCGGTGCTTTAGAGGCTCTGAAGATAATAAGGCGAGAGAGGAGCTCTATCTGCGGACATTAAGGGTCTTTGGGGTGACTATTTCCGGCAAAAATATCGACCGCTTCTTCTTCGAAGACCCTCCACTTGCCACCACAGCAATTGCTGACTGGCATCCACATTGCTGTCTCAGACCCCTTTCGGCGAAAAGGTGATTTATTTAATTTGTTCCCGAATTGAATTCAGGACGAAGTTTCCGCGCTTCCTCTCAAAATCTAGGGTGACTGGAGTTGCAATCACGTAGCCCAGCCAATCGGTTTTGGCCGCAGTCCGATACGGATTGCTCAGCGCTTCGATTTCTTCTCGACGCTCATGAAGGGAACGGACGACAAGATTTATCGCCTCAGACACTTCAATTGGGTGCCGAACTTGTTGAGCGAGATGAAACACACAGGTCGAATTTGAGCTTCCTGCCTTCGCGAAAGAAGCCCCCAGGACGACAGAGGTAAACTTGAAAACGAGGAGTACCCGAAGCCAGAAGAATTTGTGCTCGAAGCAAGGCATTATCGTTTCATAAACGTCAACAGCACTAATAGCAATGAGAACCAACACTGCTATTGATCATAGTTTGACTGCCTCCCGGCGAACCGCTGGCACCATTGCTTTCAGAGCCTGTTCCGAATATCCCCCCTGTTACATCAGGAGTTCCGAAGCTGCCAGTACCCGAGCAGGCAAGTCCAAAGACATGTCCGCCACCGCCACCGCCACCACCACGAGCGGTCCCGGCTCCTGTGGCATTTCCTCCGGGCCCACCAGGGGCATAAAGACTCAAGCTCGTCGCGAGGTCTTTTGTGCGGATGACGATCGTGCCGCCGCCGCCGCCGCCGCCAGAGTCATCGTTCGAGACAACCGTATTGCCTCCATTCGAACCGTCGGCTCGAACAATCGATAGGCCGGTTCCGCTTGTGCGAAGGATTCGTTTTGCGTTGATAAGGACAGCTCCGCCGCCGGCTCCGCCCTGAGAGCTGGCCGCATTACCTGAACCGCCGCCACCACCAAAGAACACTCGAAAGCTTGGGTCACAGCCTCCTCCACAAAAGAGAGAGTCCAGACCTTGTCCGCCTTGACCCCCAAAGCTAGTGCCAGAGGCACTGCCCCCGTTTCCTCCCGGTGCTGCCCCGGCTCCGCCGCCGCCACCATACAAAGTCATAGCTCCCCCGGCATTGCCCACGTAGCTATTTGTATTGCTTTGGTTACCCAAATAGCCAATTCCAGTTTCGGAACTGGCGGTGTAAGTCCCACCTTGGAAGCCATTGCCAGAAGACGTGATAACAAAATTATTATTACCGATATAGGAGAGTTCGTTTAAAACTCGAAAGGCAATCAGCCCTCCGCCAGCGACGGAAGTCGTCAGTCCCGCTGCATTCATCATAACAACCGAGCTAGTAGAATTGAGTGTCAGGTTATAAAAATTTGGCACGCGCTGAACAAAAATTCTGCAAACATCTGTTCCGTTTGTAACGCCAACGGACTGAAGGGCGGTGGAGGATAAGCCCGAGCCATTTAGCACAAGAGGGGCCCTCAAAGTGATAGAAGCGGGAGAGGAAGTTGCCGACGCCACTCGATTGAATCCGTAATTGCCCGGCCCAAGTTCGGGTCCGCATCCATTGGTTCCGGTATCTACGAGCACCATCCAAATGATTTCATCCCCAACTTCAAATTCTGGATTTGGAGTATTGATGGGCGAGGCGCCTAAACCTAGCGTGCGTCCATCAGCAGACACTGAGTGGACTTGTCTTTTGGCCATTAAAACTTTACCGCCGAGAACTGTTGTATCAGCGTCGGGGCTTGAAATACTGGATGTGATCGTGCGGCTGCCATCATCTCCAGTTCCAAATTCCTGAGCACCTGTACCTATATCGTGTACCTGCGCTGCAGTCCCTGGAATGAATTTTTCACCCTGATCGAATGGGCATATAAAAGCGATATGATTGTAGACGCTCGCCTGGGGTAGATCCCGCATCAGAAAGGACTCGGCAAGTGGGCCACTAAGCCTAGCTGTTTCTGTAAAACCAAGAGCAGGAAGTTGGGAGCAATCGAAGCGGTCTCCTCCAACATGAAAATTGGAGCTAACTGGATCGAAGCGTTTGAATATTTTAACGCCAGCAATAGCTCCGGGACCAACAAAAACGCCAGGTAAAAACTTCCAGGAAATTTGTGAGGCGCTGATGTGAGACTGATAAAAACTTGTGGCCTGAGTCGGTCCAAGATTGCTTTTTGCGTGTTGGAATGCGCGTTCAAAACCAAACAATGCGCTTGTCCAATCTCCCTGAAGCTCATAATGCAAAAGAGAGAGTTTGTTGACATAATCGATTCCAGATGTGCAGGCCGTCAGGTTCTTGTTGACTCCCCCGCCCAGGCGAGAGAAATGGCCTAAATTGGCTGTGCTTCCAAACCACTGGAGAGGTGTGCTGCCATCCCCAGTCAGCCAGGCCTTTTCCAAAGCAAGGCCGTCGGTCGCATCATAGCAGACGGCTTGAGTTGTGGCTCCCGGACCCGCAAACCCCAAAAATATTGTGCCAGCAGGGAAGAGTTCGTAAGGAGCCGAACCGTCATGATTTTTATCTCCATAAAAGATCGGAAACCGAGCGCGAATCATGCGATTGCTCGCCTGGAAGTCCGGATGGCTAAAATTGAGTCCAGAAAAAAGGATCTCTCCCGTCTCTCGAAGCCTATAGTCCACCGGAGTGGTTTGAAATAAATGTACCTTCATCCATCCACCGAGAACAAAAGAGCTATCCACAACCATCGGAGGTCTGTCCGATGGCGGTTTATATACTAGATCGAGCCATCCAGTAGGGCCTGTGCCGTCAGCTCGCAAATACCGAATTCCACCCTCCGCACTTTCTTCAGATGAAAAAATTGAATTTACGCTGATCTCAACAGCGTTGTCTCCGTTGACAATATTGATCCCTTTGTCGCCATAAGAGAAGGCAGTCTTTCCCGATAAGTCTTCTGACACAATTAGCACTTGAACGAGACGGCTCGGACCTGGATCAACGGGAAGTGCAAAAATAGCGGGAGGATATTCAGTCTGCCCATCTGGGAGACAATGACAAGATTCCCAGCCTCCCGTAATTAACCTCGGACCACCGTGAACGTTGATAGCCACTTTGACTATTTTTCCACCTGCATTTTTAGAACTTGGCTCCTGGCTATAAAGATCAGCCATCGAGAGACTGATCTTGGTGCTTCTTCCATTGTCGCGTGTGCAGCCCCAAGTGACCGATAATATGAATAGACCAATAACCAATGCTTTGGGACGAACAAAATTTGAGTTTTCCATGCCTAGATTATCGGTAGGCTTGGATTTCTTCCACAGAGGGCCACTCTGACTTAATTTGAGAATCAAATGATGACAGGGACTTGCTCTTCTTGATTTGAGACTTATGAATAAAAAATCAATTTAGATTTTAGATTAATCCTACCAAAACACCAGCCTTCTCAAGAAGACTGGGTATTAGGTATTCAATCGAAGAAAAATACCGCTTCCGAATTTAAGCTTTTCGGGCAGCGTAATACTCGGTAAACAAACCGGAATCAAACTGGAAAGGAATATGCTCAAGCCCGGGCACGGCCTGCACGATACCCACTTCCGCACCATTCTGATCCTCTTTTCTAAGAAAATCAGGAATTTCAAGGCGGGGAGCCTGCTTTGCGCGAAGATAAATCTGATTTTCACCAGCCTTCGTGTTTAAGCTCACTTTTGTTCCTGCTTTTAACACACAAGACCCAACGGTGAGGGGTTTGCCATCAACCAATATATGACCGTGGCTGACCAACTGGCGGGCTGATCGAATGCTGGGGGCAAAACCAAGACGAAAAACAACATTGTCGAGGCGACTTTCCAAGAGACCGGCCAGCTTTGATACCCAGTTGGTTCCTGAACCACGCTTTGAGTCGCGAATAAATCGACGCAGCTGTTTCTCGCGCAACTCGTAATTACAGCGGATCTTCTGTTTTTCTTCTAAACGAAGGGCAAAGTCAGAATACTTTCGGCGGCGATTGCCGTTTTGACCTGGGGGATATGGCCTTCTCTCAAGAGCCCCCGCTTTACCTAAACCAGGAAGTTCAACTCCCAAACGACGCTGAATTCTATATCGCGCTACTTTGCCCACTTTTTTGCTCATTACCTAAACCTCTTCTTTGAGCGGTCCAATCGATTCATCCCTCTAACCAGAGGGATGCATATACTAAGAAATTTCACAAACATCAATGCTCTTTTCCCATTTGGAATGAATGGCTTCCAACATGGAAGACCCAACATTCTTTTGGGTGAAAGACGAGAGACGGAGGCTAATGTGGAAGCTCTTGCGGGTCAACTCCTGAATTAAGACACGATATTTGAAACAAGCCTGTCTCAATGATCGACAAAATACCTCAATTTTAGGTGTTTTCTTGAAATATGAATTTTTTTTAACACAAAGTGTTATAAGATAGACGAAATAAAGTAACCATCCAATTAATTAGCCAAAGAGAAGCTATTGGGAGGGTTACAGAGGAGACTCTATGAGGGTTCTGGCGCGTTTGTTGACCCTGACGGTGCTGTTGTTATTGGCTTTGCCATCCTGCGAGGAAGGCGACTCAGTGCTGGTGGACCCAGATGGTGGAGGGGACACGGTGGTGGATATAGTTCCACCTTATATTCCGCCGGATCCCAGCACCTATGTTTGCGATCCCTTTGAGGAATCAACGGCAGGTGATCGAAACCAGGGCTTGGTCGCGTCTTTGTTTTACACTTTGCCCGGAGAGGCCAATTACACAAAGGCAGTCGATTATATTAATCATGCCCACCCGGTGAACGATGTGAGCCTCTTTTTTAATCAGTTGAATATCCCGACCAGGCCCTTTGATCGGGGGTTTATGACCCGCTCCGGAGAGGTTATCTCCACTCCTCAAGGAAATACACTCTATGAGTATTTTGGAATCAATTTTCGATCTTTTTTAACACTTGAGGACAGTGATCCAGAAGGACTTTATCAGCTCGCTGTTCTTTCTGATGATGGTGCAGTTCTTCGGATGAAGGATTCCGCTGGGAACTGGCAGACCATCGTTGACAACGACGGCACTCATCCGACGCGCATGGGTTGTGCGGCGGCGCCTGTGGACATGAGGCATGATTCTTATGTGCCTCTTGAGTTAGACTATTATCAAGGTCCTCGCTACCATATTTCTTTGGTGGTGATGTGGCGTCCTTGGAATGGAAGTGCAGAGGACCCTTCTTGCGGAAAACAGGGCAACGGTATGTTCTTTAATTCCCAGGTTGATCCTCCAGCGCCCCAGGCCGCCTACAATTCTTTGTTGGGCCGTGGCTGGAAGGTCGTCAGTTCTCCACATTATCGCCTTGAAGCCCCTAACCAAAATCCCTGTAATGAGCCAGCTCCACATGTGGAGGATTATGTTGTGTCCAATGTGACTTCAACTGGAGTTACGGCCTCCTGGTTGACTGATATTGCAGCAATAGGAAGGCTTCATGTTACAGAGGTCGGGACGGGGGCGACCACGATCTACACTAAAAAGGGATTCGCCGTCAGACACACGATGACGGTCAATAATCTAACTCCAAACACTCTTTATCGAGTGAAGTCTTCCTCTGAATCGGGATCAGGTTTGGCTACGGAGACAGACTATGTGGAATTTCGAACTCTCAGATAGAAAGCCAATGAGGGTATTTTCAAAGCGTTCCTGAAGTCCACGACTTTCGTTGTGGACCTTTGGTGAAATCAGAATAGACCAGACGAAAGGTCAGTTCTCTCGGGCAATTATTTCAAATTGATACCAAATATGAAATCTCAGATTCAATCGTCCGATAGGGAGGCAGGAGACGCTATTGAAATGAAAGCCATATTTTCGATTCGTTACAAATTCTTGTTCGTCACGACTTTGTTATTGGTACTAAGCGTAGGGGCTTACTTGGGACTGGCAGCTAGGATTCTCAAGGAGGATAAGACTGAGCTCGTTTATGACTACAATCGAAGTGCGGTTTCCAATATGGCTTCCGATATTGATACGTATTTCAAAGGGGTGGCTGATAAGATCAAGATCGTGGCCTTCTTTTTCAATGAGAAACACGGCCGGACATCGCGCTTGATGCAGGAGCTCCTTGAGAATGACGCTGAAACTGTATTTGTTGGAGGAAGCAATAGCTTCAAATCCCTTGATGCGTCGTTATTTATGAACAAAGTCTTCATGGAAACCTACGGTCTCAATGCAGATTTTTTTATGGAGACTCTCCATTTGCAAAAAGCCATACCATTTGATCGAATTCGAATTGATGGCGAAGCCGTTTGGAATTCAACGATACAAGATGGTCCTCCCCTCATAGGATTTGGTCGAAGCGTTGTAGAAGAAACTGATTCGGGTGTCCCCGTTCGCCAGTATGCCGTGATTAGTTACCTGCGGGCCGATAAAATAATGTCCTCTCTTGGCCGCGGAAGTCTCAATGAGGTCTTTATCACGAATGCCCAAGGCGAGGTTCTTGTTCACCCTCTGATGGCGGTCATGGTGGCGGGGCTCAATCCAGACGCTCTGACTCAAAAGGCACTTCAACATCCTCTCAGCACGAGCGTTTTGCCAGCCGAAGTGGATGGAGAAAAAATACTTGGAGCTTTTTCCAAGGCATTCAACAAAAAGATTGTCATAATCTCAAGGGTAAGCGAAGCAAGGGCCTTTAATGTGGTCTATCGCTTGATCTATCGATCTTTGTTTTTTGCACTGATCGTATTAACCGCTGCGTTTATTGCGGCTATTCTATTTTCGCGTTCGTTGACAAGTCCCTTGCAGACTCTCATTGACGGAATGAGAAAGGTCTCAAATGGTGATTTGGGTATACAGATCATTGTTAAAACCAGGGATGAAATCTCGCTTCTTGCAGATTCGTTTAATCGCATGATTCGCGATTTAGGACATTCAAGAAGGGAACTGGAGCATATTAACTCAGAACTGGAGAACAAAGTAAAAGACAGGACCCGTCAACTTGAGATACAAAATCAAGCCGTAAAAAAGGCTCAAGAAGCCTGCTGCGCACGACGCGTTTGGCGGCAGTTGGAGAAATTGCAGGAAGGGCGGCTCATGAAGTACTCAATCCACTCACGGGCATCATGTCCCGAATTCAGAAGATTCAAATGCGGCTGCAAAACCATCAAGGGGGAGAATCTCAACTTTTAAGCGAAATTTTGCAGAGCTGGGAAACTGACATCTCAAAAGGCGGAATGACAAAACTAGTTGAGAGCTGGAGAACGCCGTCCCAGATCATTGAGGGAGCGACTCTCTTTGAGGAGGATCTGGAAAATATCAAGACGGTTGGCAATTCATTGGCTGGGGAAGTCGGAACGACATCGGCTGATGTCGATTTTTTGCTCAAAGAGTGTCAAAGAATCAATCGAATCGTTCAGTCAATGCGATCCTTAAGCGTGGTCAAGGGGGAGTCCAAAGAGCATTCGATTGAAAACTTAGTCAGAGAGTCAATTCATATTATGGCTGACCTCGCATCTCAAATGAATTCAGAAATCAAAATGTCAGAGGGAGATCGAAAAGTCATCGTCTTGGTAGACGAAGATGAGTTCATCCAAAGCATGACGAATTTGATCCGAAATTCCTTGCAAGCGATTAAGGCACGGGAGTCTGAATCAGGTGGAAATTCATTTAAGGGAAAAGTTGAAGTCAACATAGAAACCTTAGAAAACAAGATAAAAATTCATGTGAAAGATAACGGTGTTGGAGTCGAACCAGATCATCGGCAAAGACTATTTGAAACCCAGTTTTCAACGAAGCCTCGCGAGGAGGGGACTGGATTGGGACTAAACATCAGTCGCAGATTCATTCGTTCTTTTGGTGGTGACATCTATTTGCAAGACTCGAAATTGAAAGTGGGAACTGAGTTTGTGGTCGAATTGCCGATACATTTAAAATCTCCAGAAGAAAAGGTGTCAGCATGAAAAAACTGGCCAAAAAGTGGACTGATGGTCAAGAAGCCGATCTGGTTATTGGAGTGGCCTACGATTGGAACAAAAGAATCTTAGTTGTTGATGACGAACCAGCGATTCGTGAAACTTATAATGATATTCTTTGTCCGCCAACGAGAAAGACATTGCCTTTGCGGTCAAGTCGATCTGCTGCTTCAAAGCCGCCCAACGAAACGGATCCGGGATTTGAGTTTGATGTGACGGTTTGCGAGTCCTTCGAAGAAGCTTTGAAGGCCTTTCGGGCGGCAATGGCAGAAGGGCGCCCCTATGTCATGGGATTTTTTGATGTGATGTTGGGGTCTGCAAAAGATGGATACGATTTAGTCAAAGAGATGCATTCTCACGATTCAGATCTTTATGCTGTTTTCGTGACGGCTTACAATGATCGGTCAATTGAGTCCATCAATAGTCTTTTAGGATCCAAGATGGTCGATCGTTGGGACTATATTAATAAACCATTTTCTCAGGGCGAGATTTTACAAAAGGCACGCAACTTTGTAACTCTATGGAATTTAGAGAAAGAGAGCGAATTAAAATCGAATCAATTGGCAGAGGCTCAGGATCGCCTGCTCAGCAGCGAAAGGACGGCGGCGGTAGCGGCTGTAGCAAGAGGGGTAACCCATGAATTTGGAAATATTTTGATGCAGATTATGGGCAAGGCAGATCTGGCGAGAAAAAGAAATGAAGCAGAAATGCGGCGTGCCCTTGAAACTATTGTTGAGGCTTCCCAGCACGCGAGCGATATCTTAGAAAAATTCAAAAATCTATCAACCACAGGTGAATCCATCAGTCGCCATGACTGGGTTTTTGTGCATTCCATCTTGGAAGAGGCCCTTGATCTATTGGATCATCAATTTAAAACCACAAATATGAAGATCTCTATCGTTAAAAAGGATGTGGTTAAAATCAAGGCCTCGGCCACGAGTTTACTCCAGGTTCTGATTAACTTATCCATCAATGCGATTCATGCGATGGGAACTTCTGGTCAAATTGATTTCTCAATTGTTTTGGCAGATCCCTGGGTAGAAATAAAAGTGCGAGATTATGGTCCGGGTATTAGGAGTGACCTTGTCGAAAAGGTACTTGAGCCATTTTTCACGACAAAGGGCAAAAATGGCACTGGACTTGGTCTTTCAATTTGTCGCGAGATCATTGAAATTGAACATCGAGGAACTCTGACTCTCAAGAATCATCCCATTAAGGGTTTGGAGGCGATCATTCGTTTGCCAATAAATGGCGGAGATTTAGATGAATAGTCCTGTCTGGGATCTTCCCTTATTGGTGGTTGACGACGATGCCATGGTTCGGGGAGTCGTGGTGGACTATTTAAAGGATATTGGCTTTACGAGCATTCTTGAAGCCAAGAACTCGCAACAGGGTCTTAAAATGATTCAAAACTCAAAATTTCCGATCGGCTTGGTACTTTCAGATTGGGAAATGCCGGGTGTGAGCGGATTGGTTCTTCTCAAGGCATTGAGGAAAAATCCGCATCGCAAGGGCACTCGATTTGTGATGATCACGAGCCAGCGATCGATGGAAAAGTTTAAGATCACTCAGGCCGCGCAATGGAAAGTCAACGCTTACATTATCAAACCCTTTACCTGTGCCGTATTGAGAGAGAAGATTTGGCAGGTGATGGATTGGGAAGATAGCGATGAAAGAAAAGCCAGTGGCTAAAAAATCACTCATTTTAGCGGGGCTCCTTTTGATGACCGGATGGACGGGGGGAAATGCGAGAGCCTTGACTTGGACAGATGAGGTGACTTCTCTCACCAAAATTGAAAGCCACAATATGGTTTTTAATCTCGCTCAGGGTTTGCTGAATCCGCCTCAGCGACTGGAAGGCTGGAATTCTGGATCCGGTCCTGACATGACTCCACTTGATATGGGCGACGGATCTCTGGGGGCATTTTCAATATCTACTTTTTCATTGTTCGGAACAGTTGTGGGCTCGACCGTGACGATCAACACAGATGCCGCAGGTTTTTATCCGCTCCAGGTGACCTCATTTGATCTTCCCGCCGGTTACACTTTGCGGGGAGTTGGATCCAACCCGCTCGATATTCGCAGTCAAACAGATATTGTGGTGTCTGGGACCATTGACTGTAGTGGTGAGAGCGGAGAGGCCATCGGTTCAAATAATTTGGTGACATCGCAAGGTGGAACGGGTCATTGCGGAGGAGGGGCGGGCGGCAATGGCGGTTCGACAACAGTTGATCCAACAGATGGAATTGCGGGGGGAGCGAGTGTCACAGGGGGGCTTGGCGCGAGTTCGGTCAATGTGGCTCCAGCTGCGACCCCCATTGGCGCTACTGGGGGAGGAGGTGGGGGGGCGTATCGTCAGCTTGGTACTCCTCCAGAAAATGGATATGATTCTGCAGCAGTTCTTTGGGCCGGCAGTGGGGGTATTAATTTTCGAGATGATCAATTCAGTGAGATTGGGGGTGGCTCAGGTGGAGGCGGTGGCAGTGCTTACGATGGCATAATTGTAGCCGATCGCTCAAGCGGCGGCGGCGGTGGAGTTGGTGGAGGTGTTGTTTTGCTGAGGGCGGTTCGTGATATCACAGTCTCAGGTTCCGTTTTGGCTAGAGGCGGTGATGGAGGAGGGACAATCGGGACACTTCGAGCTGGCGGTGGCGGCGGCGGTGGCGGAGGATCCATCGGGGTGTGGGCTGGAAGAAATTTGAGTTTTACGGGGGTTATTTCCGCAACAAATGGAAGTGGAGGTATCTCAGGCATCGATCCAACACATGTTCTTGATCAAGGAGGCGGGGGGAATGGCTCCGAAGGACGAACTTGGATTACGGATAAAGACAAGTGCACGGCTGGGGATTGTCCTTCGACGGAAATACCAACGACACTCCTGACTGATGAAGGTCGAGTTCTTTATCAGACGGGTACCTTTACAATTTTGTCAAAGGTCATTGATCTTGGAAACTCGCAACCGAGTTTTACTTCGGCGACTGTTTCAGGTCATCTCGGGACGGGAAGCTCAGTTGGAATTGAAATTGCCAGCGGGTCAACGGATGACTTTGATGCAACGGGTTTGTGGATCAGCTCATCGACTCTGGCAGGTCAAATTATCGGCAGATATATCCGGTTTAGACTCACGATAGACAATCAAGACACAACAAGCGCGACTGTTGTTGATTCGATCGCTATCAATTATGAAGGGCGGCTGCAGGAAAACTTTAATCTCATCTCCACTTGTGGTGGGATAAACGCGGATTCGGGGTCATTGTCTCGCATCTTTATGTGGATTCTTTTTATGGGATTGCCCTTGGTCCTTCTTCTTGGATCGAAATTGGCCTGGCAAGATTTACCATTCAAATCCAAATCGCCATCCGGCCGATCCTCCTGAATTTGTATTTGGTCCGGAACCCCACTCATAAATAAAATTGAGCTCCATCCCTGTGAAAATCTTCATTCCCCAAGCGGGAATTGAGTAATCGAGGCGATTTGTCCATTGAGAGGAATTTATAGTATTTCCCGTCGTGACCCAGAGGGAGGACTCAATAAATATGCGAGGACTCATGAAAGTTGTGAAATACCCGACAGACCCTCCGTAGCTTGAAATGCTCTTCCAGCTAACTGTCTCCAGGTCAGTTCGTTCGAGAATTCCGTCTTGCCGAAAGGAAGGGCCAAATCCCCAATTTTTATGAGGATAAAAGTAGAGAACGCGCAGGAAGCCGGCCGATGTCTTGAGGTCTTGTTGAAGTGGAAGCTGGCTTTTTTCTTTGGGTTGCCAATCAAAAGATCTGAGGCGAAGGTGAAAAAGAGTACGCCCCTGTTCTTTCAGGGGAATATTGACGACGAGATCGGTTGTCACTTTCGACCATCCCTGCAACTGCCCTTTGATTTGGTTTTCACCAATGAATTTTAAATCAACATATTCGGGAACGAATGCAAACTGAAGGGAGAACTCTCTTTCGTTCTGGCTGGGCTCTTTAGCAATGTCTGCATTTTTTGGCTGGCTTGTTTGGGGAGGGGGAGAGTCCTTTTGTACGGCAAGTGAGGGATTTCCTTCTTTTGGAGGAGCAAGCTTTGGCTTGGGAGCCTCTTTCCCTGCAATTTTAGTTCCCTCTGGCATAGCAATCGGACTGTTTCCAGAGGGCACATTTCGGGTTTCGAATTCCTTGGTGAGATCAATCTCAGCGGCATTACTAAAGAGGCCCATTCTTCCATTGTTTTGTCCTGCAGCCACGCGCCAATAGAATATTTTTTAGAAAATGAATCCCAAGTAAATGAAGCTTTCGTAACTTTTTGAATAACAATTGGAATTTGGAAAGTGGGATCCGACGAAATTTCAATTATATAGAAATCGGCGTCAGGAACAGGTAGCCAATTAAAAACAGGCGAATGACCTTTCTTATCTGATTTTGCTTTATTGAGCTCAGTCGCCTCTAGATCTGGAATTAGAACGACATAGAGTTTCTTAGCAAAGTTAAGGGCCGTGTCCACAAGAGAAGAAAGAGAGGGGCTATTTTTAATTTTTTCATTGAATGAACTCTTAGCTCCCTTCTTAGGCTCGATTTTATTCTCCGAATCTTCCTCCACTTTTGTACCCTTGCCTTTTTTTGGATCATTTCTTAAGTCGAAGCTCGCGGGCTCTCGCTGGGAGGGGCTGATGAGCGTTGGCGCTGCCAAAGGATCAAGGGTTGAATAGAAAAGTTGATTGTAAGGAGGGGTAATCAGAAATCCTTCGTTGTCTTCACCCACAATGCGCCAATAGAGCGGTCCCTTCTCTTTTGATTGAAATTGAACTTGAGTCGAAGTCACGACCTTTTCATCAATTAGGGCAGCGAAGTCAGGGGCCATTGAAGTCTGGAGATGATAGCGCACCGCTTGACTCGATGGGGACCACGAAAAGATCTCTCCCGTACCAAATCGGATTCGGTCGCGAGGGAGTGGTGAGAGATAATTAATTTTTTTGCTTGGCCAGATACTGACAGGGAGGGAGGACGAGCTTTGATCCCCTCGAGTGAGACTGAGGAAATATGTACCGTTGCCGAGGGGCAGATTGATTTCCGATTGACCAACCTCCAAATTGATCGAGGATTCCTCTCCTTTTTGGCTCACGATTCGAATCGAGTCGGCCTTTCCCTTCCACTTGAGATGTAAAAATACCGGAGACTTGTGAGTGTAGACGCGATAGAGTTCCTTTTCAACTTCCCAGGCGAGTTCATCGGTGATCGATTGGCGGTCTCTCATTTTGCCATTATCAATAAGGACCCTCTGTCCGGCATCGAGGGAGCCTGTGGTGTTCTCGCCTTGACTCTCTTGAGTGCCATTTGATTTCGGATTGATCTTGACATGTCCAGATGCAACTTCGACCTCTATTTTTTCGTCTCCCACACTGCGAAGATTAATATCAGAACCTGCGCCGGCCTCGATGACGAGTTCTCCGGCCTGAAAGTCAATTTTTTTGTCTCTCGTTTTAGATCTCATTGTTCCGCGCGCGAATTTCAGCCGAAGGTGTTCGTCTTTTCCCGCCTCGATAGGCTCCAGGACAACAAGGGTATTTTCGTGGAGCTGAAGTTGGATGTCCTCATTGAGTTCAATCTTGGCAAAGCTGTTTGAGAGAGTCAGAAGTGAGTCAAAAGAATAGAGTTGATCCTTTGGGACAGAGTCCTCCCAAATCAAAGAACCTTTGGTCTTTCGCCTTACATTTTGATTGATTTGCAGAATAGACCCGATTTTCTGTTGATTGATTGAGAGAGAATTCAGATGCAAGGGATCAAGCGGTATGATTCCAAGATCTCCGAGCAACAAAGCAACCTCGAGGATTAAGAGAGTGGTCGCTCCTGATAAAAGATATCGATCCATATTCGGGTATCTATTCGGAATATTTCCATTTCTACCTTATTGGCTGGGTTATAAACGTGAAGATTTCTTTTGCGAAACTGGACCTTCGTCGCAAAAAGAAGACGGATGGGTTTAAGCGATAATTATTTGGGTACAATGTGAAAGTGAGAAATGACAAATCTAGGGTCCACAAAATTTTAATTGTCGAGGATGATGCCACCGTACTTGATGTAACAAATGAGGCCTTGGTCCAAGCTGGCTTTTTGACCGAACGAGCTTCCTCAGGAGAGGCGGCAGTTGCAAAGATTGAAGAATTTAAACCTGATTTGATCCTATCTGACCACGACATGCCGCAGATGACTGGTCTTGATTTACTCAGGACACTTCGCGCCAATAAGAACTATGTGAGCGTAATTTTCATTTCAGGTCGCTCAGAACTCAAGACGATTTGTCAGGCTTTGGAGCTCGGAGCCGACGACTATCTTCGAAAGCCTTTCAGATTTGAAGAACTCATTGCTCGCATAAGGGGATGTCTGAGAACCAAAGAAGTTCATGAGCAACTTCAGAGGGCAAATGAAAAATTACTTGAGATGGTGGATCATGACTTCTTGACCGGTCTCTATAACATGCGCACGATGTATGAAAAAATTGACTTTGAGCTAAAAAGGGCTCGTCGGTATGATCGTAAAATTGGCGTCGTCATGATCGATATGGACTATTTTAAGACCGTAAATGATCAAAATGATCATTTGTTTGGCAGCTATGTGTTGGCCGAGATGGGTAAGATACTGCAAGTAACGGTAAGGGAAAGTGACTATGCCGCTCGCTACGGGGGAGATGAGTTTCTCATTGTCTTAACCGAAGTTGATCAGATGGGGGCTGGAATTTTCTGCGAGCGACTAAGAAAACAGATCGAAAATCACACATTTCGAAATGAAAATTCCAGTATAAAACTGACTATTTCTCTTGGCTACGTTGTTAGCCAAGGTGAAAATAGCGCTGATGCCAGAACAATGGTTCGTAAGGCCGATCATGCACTTTATGAGGCCAAGAGACTTGGTCGAAATCGAGCATTTCTAGGATCCTTGTAGGGCTTGCCGCGCAAGTATGTAAATAAGGTTGGCGAGTTTTTTGTTCTATTGCGCCTCCTCCTCGGAAGAGGCGCCTTCCCACCACTTCTTCCAATCGACGATTGCCTTATCGATTTTTTCTTGAGGATCCTGCGGATCGATCAAAGGTCCTTCTTTGTAGCGAATGCGAAGGACCGTTGTCATTCTCTGTAAGAGGCTGGCATCTTGAGTTTTTTCCAGGGCTTTTACCAAAACACCGAAATTTTCTATTGAGGGTTTTTGTCGAATAGCTTGAACGATTTCTTCCTTAAGTTTGGGATCTTCGCCCGGATTGGTGAGCACAGAATGATAAATGTGCTTGATCGCTGGAGACCATGCAGAACCTAGTTCACGAACGGCATTCACTCTGCTCTCGGGAGCTTGAGTATTGTCTTTTATGATAGCGAGATTTCTCGCGTGTCTATCTCTCCATAGTTCAGTTGACATATCCATTAGAAAAGAGAAGGAAGGGGATGCAAGCAACCAATTCAGCTCTGGCCTTTTGATTGCCCATAAATTGTCACTTAGTCTGAAAAATTGATAAACCTTGTCATCAGTTTTTAGCGTAAACTGATTGCTTCCCTGTGTAGCGAGAAGACTCACCCGACCTGAGATATCGTATTTATCAAGCGATTCCAAAAGTTGATTAAAAATAACCCACTCAGTAAAGAATGCTGAATCCTTGTTCTTCCAATCGGAGCCTTGCTTTTCGAATTCAGCGAACACGACCCCATCCTTTTCGATTTTCAGGCTTGATCCGATTTTTACACGTCCTTCTTTTGGGCCAGTGAACCAAGACCGATGAAGTGGCAAATAATAGATTCCGTCTCCGTCCATATCTCCGCACTTTTTTCCCTCAGCAACTTGTTTTTTGGATAAATAAAACTGGCGCTTAATTTTTTGATTCCCACGCTGGGCGACCGCGACCAAATCTGGCTGACCCAAATTTTTAGGACACTGTCCCTCAATTTTGGCATCAAACAAAGGAAAGAATTTGGTCAGTTGCTCCAATGTCACCAAATTCTTTCCAATAAAATATTTCTTTTCCCTTCGAAGAATTGAAAATGTGTCGAATCGAGAGCGAAAGAACCATTGATCCATCGCGTCTGCAAACACAGCTGAAGGCAAAAATAACAAATTAAAAATGAGGCAAATTTTTGACAATTTCATAACCAATCCTCCCCGTTGCCCATCTGACCCTACTATTATTTCATGAATTCAATTTTCATTGCAATCACTTCACCTCAATCATTGAATGCTTTAGGCGAGAAAAAATCTCGACGAGTTGAGATGAAATTCGATTGCGCTCTGAAGGGTCTTTAAGACTACGACCAAAGCTTTTTTCATTGATATGATCCAATCTTAGCTGACTGGAGAGGCATCCAAAAAATAGGCTGGCTAGAATGTAAGGGTCAAAGGAGGAGCTCACAAAACCCTTTGCTTGGGAATCCTTAAAATAATGAACGATCGTTTCGATGAGATTGAGGAAGTTTTCCTTAAATACTTTTTCGGCCGGAGAGTGAAGTCGATCATACTCGCGAATAATGATCAGGCCAATGTCACGATCCTCTAGAAATAGCTTGAAAAGGCTCTCTGCGAATAGTTTGAGTCTCAGCCGATAGTCCTGGAAATTGGCGGGAGATGCGAGGAGGTCGCGTGTGAATTGCAGGCGCGTGGAACCAATTTCCTGCAAACAGGCTCGATAGAGTCCATTCTTTCCTCTGAAATAATAGCTAATCATGCTGGAATTCATTTTTGCTTCTCGAGCTATATCACGGATAGAAGTTCCGTTGAGGCCGCGGCGTGCAAAAAGCCGCTTTGCGGCCGTGATCAGAGTTTTTTTGGAGTCTGGGTCAAGACCGTCCTTTGGTCGAGATCTGACACGTTTCCCTGCTTGTTTTTGGGCCAAAAAATCCCCTTTTTCGAGTCAATACTGGACTTTGATTGGTGTTACAAAACGACTGATAACCGAGTATCAATCAAAAGACTGAAAAATTCAATCAATTGATTGAATTCAAAAAGGTATTGAACTAAAACCTAGTTGAACGAGCAGAGAGAAATTCTCTTTCTTTTGGGATTTAGTTTTGTGAGTGCTAGACTTAAGTGAGCAGGAGGCAATTGTGATACCATTCGATTTCTTTTACGGTATTTTTGGTTATCAAGATCCAATATGGGTCGCATGGGCTGGGACAGTTTTGGTGTTTGTCACGATTGGATATCTCGGTGCTCCTATATGGGTATGGTCTGTCGCAGGCTTGATAAGCCTTGTGGGCTGGGGCTCCCCTGGGATTTTGATCTATGTGGTCGCGGCGATCATGCTGGTAGCAAATCTGAGACCTCTTCGTCGAATTTTGATTTCTTCGGTCGTCATGAAAGTAATGAAAGCTCTTGGTGTTATTCCCAAGATCAGTGCAACCGAAAGAACGGCGCTCGAAGCAGGTGTTGTTTGGATGGAAAAGGAGTTGTTTTCGGGGCGTCCGGATTTCAAACTTCTCATGAGTCAAGCTTTTCCAAAGCTCAATAAGGAAGAAGAGGATTTTCTCAATGGGCCGGTTGAGGAACTTTGCAGGATGGTTGATGATTGGAAAATCTATAAAGAGCGAGACATTCCTCCCGAGGTGATAGATTATATAAAGAAGAATAAATTCCTGGGAATGATTATTCCTAAGGAATATGGTGGATTGGGGTTCTCTCATTACGCTCACAGTCAGGTGATCCATAAAGTCTCTTCGCGGTCTGCGGCCGTTGCTATTTTTGTGATGGTACCGAATTCTTTGGGACCGGCAGAATTGCTAAATCATTACGGTACAAAAAAGCAGAAGGACTATTATTTGCCTCGTCTTGCAGTTGGAGATGAACTGCCTTGCTTTGGGCTCACTGAACCAACAGCGGGAAGTGATGCGGGATCAATTCTTTCTTACGGAATATTGTTTAAAGGCGATGATGGAAAAATTTATGTTCGCATGACCTGGAAAAAACGCTGGATTACGTTGGCTTCAATTGCAACAGTACTCGGAATTGCATTCCGTTTGCGCGATCCTGAGAATTTGCTGGGACGAGGCGAGGATTTAGGAATCACCTGTGCCTTAGTTCCTGCAAAGACAAAAGGGGTTGTCCTTGGCCGACGCCACGATCCTTTGACTATTCCGTTTAGCAATTGTCCGATGGAGGGTCACGAGGTTGTCGTAAATGCTGAGGATTGTATCATCGGTGGCATTGAGGGAGCGGGCAAAGGGTGGAAGATGTTGATGGAGTCGTTGGCTGCGGGGAGAGGAGTGTCCCTTCCTGCCCAAGGAACGATGGGCGCAAAAGTCTCAGCCAGGGTGGCTTCTGCTCATGCCGTCGTTCGTAAGCAATTTGGTGTTTCTATAGGAAAGTTCGAAGGCATAGAAGAACCTTTGGCTCGTATCGCTGGGGCGACCTATTATCTTGAAGCACTTCGCAAGTACGTGCTAAGTGCCTTGGATCAAGAAGTGAAACCACCTGTTGTAACAGCCATGGCGAAGTACATGGCGACCGAGGGAATGCGCAAAGCCTTGTCTGACGGAATGGATATCATCGGGGGACAGGGGATCAGCATGGGCGCTCGTAACCTTCTTGCTATCCCTTATATTGGTGCACCTATAGGTATTACTGTTGAAGGTGCCAATATTCTGACTCGAACACTCATTATTTTTGGACAGGGAGCAATGCGTGCTCATCCCTTTGCTTTTCGTGAAGTCGATGCGATTGAAAGAGGTGATTTGAAAGAATTTGATGTCGCATTTTGGGGCCATATCGGACATGTGGTTCGAAATTTATTTCGTTCCGTTGTTTTGAGTCTCACGCGAGGGCGATTTGCCTTTACGGGCCGGCCTTCTGCTGTTCGTCGGTATGCCCAAAAACTGAAGTGGGCCTCTGCCTCTTTTGCCATTATGGCTGACGTTGCGATGGGAACTCTTGGTGGTCAGCTGAAAATAAAGGAGAAATTGACGGGCCGATATGCTGATATTTTGAGTTGGATGTTTATAGGAACGGCTGTGCTTCGGAGATGGGAGGCTGAGGGCTGCCGCAAGGAAGATTTGCCTTTCGTGCACTATTCGATGCGGCATTGTTTGGCTGAGATACAGAATGCTTTTGATGGAATTTTTGGGAATATGCAAGTTCCTGGCTTAAGTTGGTTTTTTACACGTCCAATGAGATGGTGGTCTCGGCTGAATTTTTTCACTCAGGGACCGGATGATCGTTTGAGCCATAAAGTCGCTTCTCTCATTCAAATTGAGGGGGAGCAAAGGAATCGTTTGACCGATGGGATGTACATTCCTAAAGAAACAAGCGAAGCCCTTGGATTGCTAGAGGCTGCCTTTTCAGCTGCTCATCGGTCAGCTGCTGTGGAAGCAAAGCTTCGTAAAGCAGCAAAAGATGGCTACCTACCTCGAAAGAGACGGCCTTCCGCTTTGTTGGATGAGGCCCGACAAAAGGGCCTCATTGATCAGGCAGAATATGATATTGTTTTTGAGGCAGAAAGACTTCGTTTAAATTATGTGCAAGTAGATGATTTTTCCAAGGAGGAGCTTGTTGCAGCGAAGGGTCTTCCTGCGACGGAGCACAAATTTCATCTTCCTGAGGATCCTCCGTCTGGAAAGTTATCAGATGGCACAAACGGAAAATCAGCTGCCGGTGGCGTGAACTCAAATTCAGGCAAGGAAAATTCCGGGCATTCTGGACGGGTTTAGTTTCTTGCATCAATGAACAACTCATTGATGACCAAACCCAAAAGAAAGTCAAAGCCACAGAGAATTGGCTTTGACTACTAATAAGTGGTCCGTCTCTTGCAGGAGGAGATAAAACTCTTAGCTGTTCTTTTGGAGGAATCAATGAAAAAAATACTTTTAATGTTAGCGGTCTTGTCAGCTTCTCCTGTTTGGGGTTTGACCTCTGGACAAATATTGGAGTGTTCTAATCTCAAGACGAAGGAGAATAAAGAAGGTCCTGTGATTCGAATCAGCACCATCCCTGTGAGATTCGATTATGTTTATTTTTGGGTGAGTATTGAAGGAGTGGGAGGCTCGGGTGCCGTGGGATATCGTGTGGGTAATAGGGAAATGTCTTACGTGGAAGCAGATGGGGTCCTGAAGCTTGAGTGGAAGGGGGAAATTGCGGATGGACCAGTGAGTGATTTTCTTTTGCTAGAGGCAAGAAAGACTCAAGGGGAAGGCGTTTTTAACATTACTTCGTTGTCCTTACATCCAGCACTCATTCCGCAGGTTATGTCGAGGACGACTTTGGGGCAGTATTTTGGAGCGTTTGAGAATGGGACCTGCCGTTTCATTTCAAACCAATCACCTTCAACAATAATTATTCATTGAGCGTGGTGAATGACTGTTTCCATATTGAATATCAGATTGAGCTGAAAACAAGTTTCATGGTAATCGACGGCAAATGACCGATCGTCGTATGATCACTTATTTTAGGCCAGTGTAAAACAGTTTTTCAAAAAAAGCGAAATAGACAGAGTAAGCGCGCTCTGCTCCTGCCCTGTGAGTTAGGGGTGAGAACGTCCTTTGCATTGCCCTCTTGTAGGTGGTTATTGGGTGGGAGGGGTTATGTATCAGATTGGATTGGTTGGGAAACCGAGTTCATTGCGTCACAAAGTGAATCAAATTCTTAACACTAATTTTGACTTTCACGTCCTCGTATTTTCCAATTCAAGTCAATTGGTCATGGGATTTAATCACTTTAGTTTTAGCGCTTTGATTGTGGTTCTTGATGGTCTGCAAGTAAATCAACTCAAGCAACTAAAGCTGATTGATAGAAACTTGCGACGTATTCCAATCATTTTTGTTGCGCCTGAGATGTCTCCACAAGTTCGAGCTAGCCTGAAAACTATTCGTTATAACACCCTATCGATTTTGGACGGACGAAGCGAAGTGAGAGGACTTTGTTCTGTCGTTGCCAAGATGAGTGATGGACAGCCCATTTTTAATCGGGCCTATGCTCGGTATGAGACCAATCAAATGGGCGAGATTGCCATGGGGCGCGAAACAAAGGGACGAGTTCGAATTGTCAACCTCTCTTCTGGCGGTGCTCAGTTGGAACTCAAAGATGGCAATTTTGGCGAGGGCGATGAGATTACTTTAAACGTGAGAAGCTTGAGAAAAACCTCCTACGGAATTCGTGGAAAAATTAAGTGGCGTGACGAGAAAACGAAGCGCGCGGGAATCGAATTTAGTCTTCCCACTGAAAATCAGATGCCAAGTTTGACTCTGGTGTAGAATTAATTAAAACACAATCTGCCATAGACTTAAAATTAGGTGGCTTAGTCAGTGCTTCAATTGAGATTTCCGAGCAGGATCAATGAAGAGCCTCACTGCCAATTCAAAAATTTGGGTGTTTTCGATGGTACCGTGAATTTGGTCCGCGCCGGGACCCATGGCGAAGAGATCGACATCGGAAGATGTATGAGGAGCCTTGGGCAAATTGATATCTCCCGGTACATCAGTATCAGTGGATAGGCGAGCAACTGGATACGAAGTACCAGAAGCTTTAAGGCTCTTTATCAGATGAATATTAAATTTTCCGGAATCATTGTCCTTTGTCCATAGACCCCCTTCAGGTACAGGGCCGTTTATGGCCAAACCGCCGGCATCATGATCGGCGGTCACCAAAATAAGAGTATTGTCTCTCAGATTATTTCGAGTTAGCCACTTAATCGTATGATCAATTGCCAAATCCAGTTCTCGAGTAGCATATAAGGCCTGAGGGATGTTCCGACTGTGGAGGGACTCGTCAATGTCCTCCGATTCGACCATCAAGAAAAATCCATTTTTAGAGGCCGAGAGGCACTCAAGGGCCAATTCACTCAGTTTCATGAGTGTGAGTGGACCTGTGGAATTTGTTTCAATGGCGGGAGGGAGATCCTCGTCTGCAAAAGCCCCTATTATTTTCTGATCCGCTCCTTCACATTTTTTGGCGGAAAACACATTTCTTTCAATGGAAAAATGCTTCTTCAACAAGCTCTCTTGGGATTTCAGGTCCTTCCAGCCTCCTCCCATTATCAGATTGACTGGACTCAGGCTTAAGTTCTGAACAATTCTTTCCGTATTCTTGCGGCTATCAACGTGGGAGTAAAAGGCAGCTGGTGTTGCATCAGTGATATGAGTCGTTGTGAGCAGGCCCACCTTTTTTCCAGCCCTTGCCGCCATTTCCAAGAGGGTCGGCGCTGGAATGCTTGGTTTCTCGCTATTCGAATCCATGATTACAGACAAAGCCCCATTCACGACCTTTTTTCCTGTGGCCATTGCCGTGGCGGCTGCAGCAGAGTCAGTGACCCAGTTATCCAACGACGAAGTCTTTATTTTTGCTGTATGTGGAAAGCTATCTATTGTGAGCGCACCGCCCTTCCCATAAAACTGTAAGCGAGTGGCGTTGATAACAGTTGACCCCATTCCATCGCCAATAAAAAGAATTAAATTTTTTGGATTCTTTTTCGAGGGAGTGGCCTTAGTGGCAAAGGCCAATTGATTGACCAAAAACAAAATGAGGATTTGAGATCCAATTGAGAGAACGCCAGACATAAAGTCCCTCTTTTGATTAGTGGGTAAAGAAAAGACGCGCCAGCGGAAAGATAGTGGAACCTTCAAATTCGCACAATTAAAAAGTTGAATTTTGAAAAAAAATTCCACTTCTATGATGCCAATATGTGAGACTGCAGAGTCTGGTTTGATTAGCTCCGCGATCGAAGTTCAATCCATGACATGATTTTTTCCTCCAAGATATTGAGAGGAAGAGAACCATGCCGGAGGACTTCATCGTGAAATAGAGGGAGTTCAAATTTGTCTTTGAGTTTCAGTTTCGCTCTTTCTCTGAGATCCAGAATTTTTATCATTCCGATCTTGTAGGCAGTGGCCTGCCCTGGTGAGATAAAATAGCGTTCCACTTCCACCAATGCCTCGCGCTCATCGATCGGAGTTTGGTCCGTCAAGTACTTAATGGATTGTTCCCTGGTCCACTTTTGAAAATGGATCCCTGTATCGACCACGAGGCGACAGGCCCTGCAAAGCTCAATATAAAGGCGCCCAAAATCTGAATAGAGATCACCATAGCTGCCGAGTTCCTTAGGAATATACTCGGCATAAAGTCCCCAGCCTTCGATAAAGGCAGTGGATGAGGTGTAGCGCCGAAAACGAGGGAGTCCTTTCAATTGGGTCGCGATTGCGATTTGTAAATGGTGGCCTGGTAGACCTTCGTGATGCGCCAGTGCTGCCATCGCCCATTTAGGTAGTGCTTTCATGTTGTACGTGTTTAGGTAGTAGATTCCGGGCCTTTTTCCGTCCTCTGAGGGACTTTCATAGAAAGCAAGGCCCGCGGACTTTTCACGAAAGGGCTCTACGGATTTTACAATTAAGTTGGCATTTGGTCGGATGGTCAATAAACGAGCGAGGTTCTCATTCATGCCTCTCATGAGATTCTCGACCTCTGAGATATATTCCTTTCGTCCGCCATCAGTGTTAGGATAGTAAAAGTGGGGACTGGTTTTAAGGTAGCTAAAGAAGTCTTTCAGACTTCCTTGAAAGTGCAATTGTCTCGCAATCTCACCCATTTCTGATTGAATGCGATTTACCTCAGATAGACCCAATAGATGAATTTCTTTGGCGGTTAAGTCCGTTGTAGTATGTTTAATCAATTGAGATTTGTAGTACGCTTCCCCCTGTGGAAGAGCCCAAGCTCCATTATTGAATTTTGCTTTTAGGTAGAGCTTCGCCCAATAGCCCAGAAATTTTCGATATGAGGGTGCCATGCTCTTTTGCAAAGCGAGGCCGAGATCGGCAGAGAGCTTCATTTTTGTGAGCCTGGACAGATATTTCACTTTAGAGATCTTCGATGTGAAATCTTCGTAGATGGGATGCATGATCCTAGTGTCATTCGTGAGAGGAAGACCTCTCAACAGGTTTTTTGTGTCTCTTTTTACCTTTTCAAAAACAAACCTGGGTGGGATAATCCCTCTACGTTCACGGTCCGCCATGCCTTGCAAAACTTGGTCCATTTGAATTGAAAAGGCAGCAACTCGTGAGATATAAGCCAGAGCTTCGTTTTCATTATCGATTGTATGCTTGTTGATCAGAAATGCGGGAAAGCTTGATTGATATCCAAACATTTGGTTGAAAGGGTGATAATGAAATCTCCATTCATATTCACTCAGCTTTTGTTTGGTTTCGTTTTCGAACAAACGGTAGCTTGTTTGCTCTTCAATGCTAAGAGAATCAAATTTAAAAGAATGGAGTTCCTGGAGATTCTTCCTGGCTCGTTCGTTTTCAATTTTTTGAAATTCTTCTGAATAGTCATCTAGCCTGTCGTAATCAGTTTTAATTCCTAATTCCGTCTGAAGTTGGGGTGAATTTTTTAGATCGGTTTCAAATGACTTTTCAAAAAATCTATTGATTCTAGCTGATTCATTGTCCGCATCAGATAAGGTAGGCACCTCTCTTATCTGGTGATGGCAAGACGAAAGCGAAATAAACATTAGAAAAAGAATAGAAGGCGCGAACCAAAGTCTCATATTGAGATTCTCCCATATTGTAAACGCATGTGAAAGTTATTTTCAAAAATTCTAATGAATACAGAGTATCGATTTGAGACGTCAGTGGCGAAATTCGAGCGAAATTGCCGAAGTTTGGTACACTAAGTCCAGGGAATAATCAGGGGTTGGTGGCGATCTGAAGATTGAATCGTATATCTAGAAAAAAATATTGAAAGAGGGCAGAGTGTGACCAGAGCAAAAATGATTCTTGTGATGCTAAAATTGGCTGGGGCATTTACATTCTTGGTCATCTTCTTTCACAACTGTGGTGGCAGCAATTTTGAGGCCCGAAAAATAGCTGATGAGCTAAGCCTTTCCGGTGTTGCCGAACTGCTTTCAAAAGATGAAATTAGAGCAACCGCGATTCAGAATGCCTTCCCTATTCCATTTGGCGGAAACGGTCACAGTACAACCTGGGATGGTCGTTTGCTTGTCTATACACCTGAAGCAGGGGGCAGCTGGAATGTTGTCGTGTTTCGCCCCGAAAGAGTTCAGGCTCAGCAGGGGATATCTGTAAATTTTGGTGCCTTGGGCGGAACGGGGGCTTTTAGCAGTAAAATTGGCTTGCTAACTAACTTCAGGGAAAATGAGAACGGAACTCCAAAGGATTTTTCAAGAGATTCAATTGGCTCGAAAAGTATTTTTATGCAATTGAATGCATTGTCTTTGGTGCCAGCATCAGGAGTTCCGGATGTTTCAAATCCCTTTAAATCTGATGAGAATGGAAATTCAAATCCAGCAGGGCAATATGAAACCTATGATTTGTATTTGTATACTCAGCATTATGGCCATCCGAGATGGGGCGTGCAAAACAGTCGCATTTTAGCCATTTCTGATACCTATGGGGATCGTGTTTTTGGTCGGATGCAAATGAAAATTGTGGTACAAAATCCAAAGTCAGGCAATGCTGTTCCTGTTAGAACGATTTTAGTCAAAGATTTTGAAGTCATTAAGACAAGCTCTGGCTCGGCCATTCGAGGGATTGAGCCGACAATCACAGTCGATGGTAAATTGATGGCTTTCAATTCAAATAGCATCGCTGGAAATGGCGATGAGCTTTTTTATATTTACAATAGCAATCCAACGGCGCTCAATAGTTGGACTGAACCTAAAAGAATTACTTTAATGAACAGTGAGAGCGAAGCTTTTAAGGCTCAATATGCCTTGGCTCGAAAGCCGATATTGTCTGCGACTGGAGAGGCATACAGTCCCGGAGAATCCCTGTTGGGTGCCTACCCTTGGCTTTCGTTTGAAGGATCTGAAATCACTTATATGGCCGCGCATGCGCATCATCCAACAGCTCCCGCTCGAAGAACGGGATTTTCAGTTCTGGGGAGATGGACTGGAAACAAGGTCCGTCACATCGATGGCTCATTTAATAAGGATACAAACGGTACGAAAACTGTGCGATTGTTTACTTCTGCACTGGGTTCAACAAGTTCTATTTAGAATCCAATGAAGGAAGGCAAAAATCCTCAGCTTCCTTTTCTTTTTGAGTCGCCGAGTTATTTTATGATCTCATTAAATACAGTTGAATTTTCAGAGCTTGGGTTTCGAGATTTTGTGGATGGGAGGTATGAAGTTTCTTTGCCTATGAATCCAACGTTAAGAAAGAATACCAATGCCGGATTGGGTGGTGAGTTTGATTTTAATCAAACGGCAGATTTGTCGCAGAATAATTTGAACGGTTCGTTATTAGGTGGGGCGGCGTTTCCAATGGAAATGTCGAACGGTATTCAGGACTCCGTTGAACAAATCGGCTTTCGTGGTCAAGCGATAAAATTTCCGGCTTCTGGGTCCGTTGTGGTGCAGAATCATAATGTTTTTAAGGAGACAAACTTTGGAACAACCTTTGAAATATTTGTAAAGCCAATTTCTGACTTAACGACAGTTGCAGAGAATGCGTATTTAGTTTTACTTAACAAACCTGGATCGATGAGTTTAATTCTAGAAAAAAATCGTCAATTACATGGTCGAATTACAATCAATGGGAAGGAATTCTCAACGGGTTTTATTGGTTCAGGCTTGGAATTGAATCAGTGGAGTCATGTGGCGACAACGCATGACCCATCATTGGGTTTGTTTCGAGTGTTTGTAAATGGCCAGAAAATTTCTGAACTTAAAGTTGATCAAGGAGTGATGTCTGCGAGTACTTCAACATTAATTATCGGTCCTGGCGGTCAGAATCCAGTCAGTAAAACTGATTTTCTTTTACATCTCGATGAATTCAAATTTTCGAGTGTGGCACGCTCCTCTGTCGAGCTCGCCGATTCTGCGGGAATTCCCTATGCGCAAAGGAATAGGTCTTTGACTGCCCTGTTGCCGAGTTCGTTTACATCAAGGGATGTTCGATTGCCTTTAGAGATCAATTTGGATACAAACAAAGTACAGCTTGGATTTTTACTTTTTAACGATCCAAGATTATCCTCAAATGATAGGATTTCATGTTCCAGTTGTCATTCAGCAAACAATGGATTTGCAGATCCAGTTGATTTTTCAGTTGGGGTCTCTGGTCAAAAGCTCGCACGACATTCGCCTACTGTATTTAATCGTCTTTTTGGATCGACGCAAATGTGGGATGGCCGGTTTACCTCCTTGGAGCAGCAATCAGGAGGGCCGGTGACCCATCCTGCAGAGATGGGCATGGCAAGTTACCAGGCCCTTGTTTCTAAATTGAAATTAAATTCTTCGTATGTGAAAGCCTTCCAAACTGTTTACGGGAGTGAAATAAAACCTGAACATATTGGCAATGCATTGGCCTCGTTTCAATTGTCACTCATTTCTGGGACATCAAGGTACGATTCATATTTTGCCGACGGTCGTACTACAGCATTGTCGTTAGATGAAATTAAAGGAAAGGATTTATTCTTTGGAAAAGCCAAGTGTGCTGCTTGCCATTCCGGACCTAATTTTACAGATGAGCTTTATCACAACACAGGACTATTTCCAGCAGACGCGGACAAAGGTCGTGGTGATATCAGTCATCGAGCATCAGAGTCTCGCTTTTTTAAAACACCAACATTAAGAAATTTAAGCTCCTCCGCACCTTATATGCATAATGGTTCGCTGCAGACTTTGGAGCAAGTTGTTTTGTTGTATAATGCCGGTGGAACTTCAGATTCTTTGCGTGATTCAGAAATAAAGCCTTTGAATTTGACTTCCAATGAAATAGCTCAACTGGTTTCATTTTTGGGTACATTAAATTCAGAAATCAAGCCGATTGTTATTTTTGATATGTCCGTTAAGAATGTTGAAGATGTCTACCCGACGTCTTCACCACCGGTACCACCACCAACAGTGCCACCAGTTTGTATGCCCAACTCCAGCACGACGTCGGGTTGCACTCAGCCGACAAATGGACAGAGCAGGAAGACTTGCAACTCGACCGGCACGGCCTACGGTGCTTGCACGATCTCTTGCAACACAGGCTTTGAAGTAAAAAATGGTCAGTGTGTGGCACTGCCTCCACCTCCACCTCCACCTCCACCTCCAGCTCCAGCTCCAGTTTGTACGGCGAACTCCACGACCACCTCGGGTTGCACTCAGCCGGCAAATGGACAGAGCAAGAAGACTTGCAACTCGACCGGGACGGCTTACGGCGCCTGCACGATCTCTTGCAACACAGGCTTTGAAGTGAAAAATGGTCAGTGTGTGGCACTGCCTCCATCCGGTCCCAGGGTTGATTTTTTCTCAATACTAACCTCAGATTTATCGAGACCGATGTCGAATTCCGATTTTGTTGAGAACCTCTATCGAGCGGTTTTAGGACGAGGATCTGACAGTTCTGGATTTGCCGACCATAAGGCTAAGTTAGATTCAAGCGCTGTAACGAGAGAAAATACTCGAATTGGTTTTATGAAATCCGACGAGTTTCTCAATGTTCTCTTCAAGACCGACAATCGGGCGTGGGTGAAGAATTTGTACAAAACGGTTCTGAGACGAGAATCCGATTCGGGCGGCGAGAATTTCTGGGTGAATAGTTTGAATGCTGGAACGCATTCTCGCCTGGCTGCGGTGAATGGCTTTTTGAATTTGAGCGAATATATCAACATTACGAAAAAGGACAATATAGAAGATGGATCCTCGCTATCACCAGTCTGTACGGCGAACTCCACGACCACCTCGGGTTGCACTCAGCCGACAAATGGACGGAGAGCTTGCAACTCGGGGGCCGCCTCGCACCGGGTTTGTGGTGAAACGGCGGGGTGGCGCAGCCTCACGCCAGTTTGTCGGCGAACACTTCAACGACCTCTGGTTGCACTCAGCCGACAAATGGACAGAGCAAGAAGACTTGCAACTCGACCGGGACGGCTTACGGTGCCTGCACAATCTCTTGCAACACGGGTTTTGTGGTGCAAAACGGTCAGTGCGTGGCGCAGCCTCCACCGCCAGTTTGTACGGCGAACACTTCAACGACCTCTGGTTGCACTCAGCCGACAAATGGACAGAGCAAGAAGACTTGCAACTCGACCGGGACGGCCTACGGTGCTTGCACGATCTCTTGCAACACAGGCTTTGAAGTAAAAAATGGTCAGTGTGTGGCGCTGCCTCCACCTCCAGTAAGGGTTGCATTTTTCTCAATACTTACGTCAAGTATTTCGAAACCGATGTCCAATTCCGATTTTGTTGAGAACCTCTATCGAGCGGTGTTAGGACGAGGATCTGACAGTTCTGGATTTGCCGACCATAAGTCTAAGTTAGATTCAAACGCTGTAACGAGAGAAAATACTCGAATTGGTTTTATGAAATCCGACGAGTTTCTCAATGTTCTCTTCAAGACAGACAATCGGAAATGGGTGAAGCATTTGTACAAAGCGGTTTTGAGACGAGAATCTGATTTGGACGGCGAGAATTTCTGGGTGAAAAGTTTGAATGATGGAACACATTCTCGCCTTGCTGTGGTGAATAATTTTTTGAATTTGAGCGAATATAAGAACACCACGAAAAAGGATTGAGCGAAGTGCAGTTTGAAAACTGGCCTGCTTGATTGTTGTTCCAAACTCCGAGGGTACCTGGCTGAACCAAATCTCAGGAGTCCAGGATCTTCAAACATGCACCCGGCAGCAGTGCTCACAACGGGAGCACTGCTGCCAAGCCGAACTTGATCCTGAAATCCTGAGATTTAGTTCAGCCAGCTCCTCGTATCTTGGATACAACAGATTCACCGAAGACTTGCGGTCCAGCCGCAGTATTAAAATAAAGAAACCTTCGAACGAAGGTAGCATGACTGATTATCAGAAGTTTAGCCACCTTTCCGAGAAAGGATACGAACCTCGGGTGGCGATGCCCTCCGATCAACCTGTCATTGGTCTAAAATTCATAGAACAAAAGGAAAATGTGATTCATTCATAATACAATTGATAGTCCAAGGGGGGATTCGCATGTATCCGTTTAGCAACTTGGTCTTTGAAGGTGGGGGAGTTAAGGGTTTGGCCTATGTGGGAGCAATGGAAGTTCTTCAGGCCGAGGGGATATTGGGTCATATTCACCGAGTCGGAGGAACCAGTGCGGGGGCAATCAATGCCACTCTATTTGCGCTGGGGTATTCGCTTTCTGAGCAGAATGAAATATTGCATGGGATGAATTTCAAAGGTTTCATGGATGATGAATGGGGTGTTGTTCGTGATTCCGAGCGATTATTGACCCACTTTGGTTGGTACAAGGGTGATTTCTTTCATCAATGGATTTCAAAACTGATTGAGGAAAAGACGGGAAGCCCAACTTATACTTTCGGTGATCTTTGGTTGGACGATGGTCCCGAGCTATATATGTGTGCCACCAACGTCTCAACCGGCTACATGGAGATATTTTCTCATGAGCTCACTCCAGCGGTTACCATTGCGGATGCGGTTCGTGCCTCAATGTCGATACCCCTTTTTTTTCAAGCGGTTCGCGGGGCATCGAAAAGTTGGCTGATTGATGGTGGAGTGCTTTGCAATTATCCTATTAAGCTTTTTGACCGCTTAAAGTATATTTCGCCGATTGAGCAGGAAACCTACGCTCGATTCACTGACTACTACAAGGCTCACAATTCTTCGGATCAAACGAATAAATCCAATCCTTGGATTTTCAATCGCCAAACTCTTGGGTTTCGATTGGATTCCAAAAAGGAGATCGGGATATTGAGAGATGAGCAAAAACCTGAGGTTCGGGAAATCAATGACCTATTTGATTTTGTTAAATGCCTCATGACCACTTTGATTGATGCTCAGGATAATAGCCATCTTCATTCAGACGACTGGCAGCGAACAGTTTACATTGATACCTTAGGAGTTGGAACAACTGACTTCGATATCAGCGATGGAAAGAAGGCGGAACTGATTGCTTCGGGCAAGGCCCACACACAAAAATATCTGGATTGGTGGAAACGGGAGCCGGAGATCGTAAATAAGCTTGCTCCGATCTCCGCATCCAAAGTGTCCTAATTAAATTATCATAAACTGGCCCACGATGATGTGGGTGAGGCTGGCCCGCAAGCCATCGGTGAATCTGTTGTATCCAAGATACGAGGAGCTGGCTGAACTAAATCTCAGGATTTCAGGATCGAGTTCGGCTTGGTGCAGTGCTCACAACGGGAGCACTGCTGCCGGACGCATGTTTGAAGATCCTGGATTCCTGAGATTTGGTTCAGCCAGGTACCCTCGGAGTTTGGAACAACAAGCAAGCAGGCCAGTTTAAAAATTCAAAGCAAAAACTATGTAGGGGAGACTGTACGAATTGGTGACATCTACAGTCGTTTCACTTCCGCCTGTTTCATATTTTGTGTATTTGAAGCTTCGATAGGTCAATTGTGGGCCAATGGCGAAGGTGGTGTTGATAGACCAGAGATAGGCGAGATCTACGCCGATTCCACTGCCACCGGTCAATTGGCTCGTCGCGCTCAGCTCATCTTCAGCGCTCAGAAAATAATGTGCGGTCAGTTGCCAGCCACTCGATCTGTAACCAATAGAGACTCCAAGATAATTGCTCGACACGTCGTTTGTTCCATCATCTTCGCCCACGACTCCATAAATACCACCAAGATAAAGCCCGCTTGCCATGCTGTAACCGAATCCCAAGTCATAATTTAGCTGCGTCCCACTTCCAGTTCCTCCTCCGATATCAGTAAGGTCGTATTTGTGTGTTGAGTGAAAGACTGCAGCATTTATCGAAAATCCGGCTTGATCTGCTGCAAAGGCCTCCAGGGATAGAAACAAAACTGTCATGGCGACAACTAGAATTCTCATAGGTGTGACTCCTCGCTGAAAATTTGAAATCCTCTCTTCATGGTGCCACAGGATTGGTATCAGCCCAATCGGATTTTGATTCTTCTTCTCAGTAGACCAAGTGCCAGGCTTTGGGTTGCAAAAATGAGCGAATTCCAAGAAGAGAGAGTGTCGAACCCATTCCCGATCCCTTGCGACCGGTCCAGGGCAGGCGTGGGCTGACGCGATCACAACAGTTCCAATAGACCGAACCAGCATCAAGCTGCTCAAGGATCCCTTCTGCCTCTTCCCTGTCTGAGGTATAAACTCCAGCCGTGAGTCCATATGAAGAATCATTCATCAACTGAATGGCTTCGTCGTCACTTCGTACTCCTTGAATTCCAATGATGGGTCCGAAACTCTCCTCCATCATCACCTGCATACTATGATCGACTTTGGTCAAGACCGTCGGTTCAAAAAAGCCCGAGTGCTCAGACCAAACCTTTCCTCCGGTCAATACTTGTGCTCCCTTGGAAAGGGCGTCAGCGACCTGCCTTTTTAAAATTTCAATTTGTTGGGGTCGAGTCAAAGGACCAATATAGGTTTCTGATTTTGACGGATCGCCCAGTTTAAAATTATTTACCGTCTTTAGAAAATGATAATTAAAATCCTGGTAAACTTCTTCGTGAACATAGATTCGCTCAACTGAACAGCAGCTCTGTCCGGTGTTATAGAAGGCGCCATCTGCGATCCCTTCAGCGGCCACCTTTACATTTGCATCTGGTCGCACATAGACTGGATCTTTGCCACCCAACTCGAATTGGGTTCTTACGAACCTACTTGCAGTCATTTGGGAAATTGCCTTTCCCGTCTCATGGCTCCCCGTAAAAAAGACTCCTTGTATATTCTGTTTGAGGAGGATTTCTCCTTGAGCTCTGGTTCCTACAACGACGTTAAATACCCCATCAGGGAGGCCGGCCAATTTGAGGAGTTTTTCAAATTGAAGTCCCGTCAAGGTGCTGTATTCGGATGGCTTATAGAGCACTGTGTTTCCGGTGAGTATCGCTGGGATAAATACGTTCGTGCCGACAAAATACGGGTAATTCCAAGCCGAAATGTTGGCAATAACTCCAAGCGGTTCCCATGTCATTTTTTCTTCGTTGGCTGGAGTCGTCAAGAATGTTTCGCCTTTGAGTGCCGATTCTATATTTTGAAGAAAAAAATCCAATCGCCCTTGGGTGCCTTTTATTTCATTGAGAGCTTGCTGGATGGGCTTTCCCATTTCCTGTGACAGCAACTCGGCCAAACTTTCAGCCCTATCTTCGAGCAAAACCCGAAATCTGCCGATGATTTCCATTCTTCGCACCAGAGGGGAAAGACGCCATTGATTGAAAGCGAGCGCAGCCCTTGTTGCCTTTTGTTTGATTGAGGCCTCGGTGTCAACGGGAACCTCTTGAATGAGTTGAAGTGTGTAGGGATTCACAATCTTTAGCATTGGTCAGGTCTCCTGTTATTTTCTATCTTGTTGATGAGCAATTTTACTGAAATTTGCTCGTCGATATTCAATGGCCTGTAAAAAACTTTTCATGAGCTGACTCTCGGGCAGCAGATCTGCGGGGCCTGCCGTGAATTCGGGGTGCCACTGAACACCCAAGATATACGGTGATGAATCAGCGGGAGAGGGCAGCATGGCTTCATGACGTATGGCTTCGATGACACCATCGTCAAGGCTTGTTGCTTCAACAATCAATTCTTTGGCAAGTTTTTTTATTCCTTGATGATGCACAGAGTTTACCTTCGCTAGAGGTGTATTTGGATAAATCTGGGAGAGAAATCCATTTGATTCAAGGTTGATCTGATGCCAGTGCTCATCGTAAAGATCTTTGTCTCTGTGAATTTTAGCTTTTTTATTCTGAGTGTTGAGGTCCTGATAGAGAGAACCTCCCTCGGCGACATTTATTATTTGAAGGCCTCTGCAGATTCCGAGAACAGGCAGTCCTATTGCCTTTGCTTCGCGGTAGAGCTTTATTTCATATTGATCCCTAATTCTATCGCCAGGCCAAATATCGCTGATGGGTTCTTCGAAGTAGCTCGAAGGGGCGACGTCAGCTCCTCCGTGCAGAATCAAGCCGTCGGTGAATTTCAGAATCTCCCTTGTTGTTAGACCGCGAGATTCTGTTGGAAGCAACACGGGAAAAGCTCCATGGTTCATTACCCAGTGGGCCATCGACTGTTCATAATAGAGAAGAGTCTTTTTTGAAAAGGTCGCGCGTTCAGGATCTGGATGTAGAAAACAGGAACTGATTCCCACTCGTATCATTCGAGAATTCCCTCGTAGGCATTCCGAAAGATGGCGCGAAAATCATTTTCTGTAACGGGGACAGGGTTTGTTTGATGGCATCCGTCCTGAATTGCGACTTCAACTAAGTTGTCTAGCTGATCTTTTCGGACCCCAATCTCTTTGAGCGTGTGAGGAATTCCAATTTCGCGTCGGAGCCGGATGATCCATTCAATAAATTTTTGAGGGGTTGCTGGAAGGATATTTGCGGCTTGAGCGAGACGAACAAAGCGATCGGGAACAGCTCGACTATTAAAAAGCATGGCGTAAGGAAGAAGGACTCCGTTTGCCAATCCGTGATGTGTGTCACAGACCGTGCTGAGAGCGTGAGCGCAGGAATGAGTCACTCCCAGACCCTTCTGGAAGGCTACAGCTCCCATGTATGCGGCATTCATGATCATGCCCCGCACATTCAGAAAATCTGTTTTGTCTTTTGGTGGTGCTTTAGCCATTGACACACAGGTCTTTAGATTTTGGGCGATGAGGCGAACTCCTTCGAGGGCAATGCCATCTGCCATTGGGTGAAAGCCAATGGCTAAAAAGGCCTCAATCAGATGAGTCAAAGCATCCATCCCCGTTGTGGCTGTAATATCGGGGGGCAGCGAAAGCGTCAGTTCAGGATCAACGTAGACCTCAGAAGGAAGCAAGCGTGGAGAAAAGAGGATCTTTTTAACCTTTGATTGATCATCAGAAACCACAGCGGAGCGACCGACCTCGCTTCCTGTGCCGGCCGTTGTAGGCAGGGCAAAAATGGGCGGAATTGGCTGATCAATGGGAAGTCCATTTGGCTTCCCATCTTCGTAGTCAAAAAGGTCTCCGGGATGATTGACCATCAGAGCAATCGCTTTTGCCACATCTAGGACGGCCCCTCCGCCAATGGCTATAATGACTTCTGCCTTCGATTTTTTGTAACAGGAAACGCCTTCAGTTACCTGAGATTTTACCGGATTGCTCCAAATTCCATCAAATACTTCCACTGTGATCCCAGACTGCGAGAGATTGCCTTTGAGTTCATTCAGAAATGGGAGTTTTGCGACTCCGCGATCTGTCACAATCAAGGCATGATGGAGCTTTCCCTGCTGCAGTGACTTCGTCAGCAGACGCCTGGCTCCCACGCCGTAGTGAATTCGAGTTGGGTAGTTAAAATGCGATATGAGTTCCCCATTATTCATTGATTCATCTCCTCAGGTGACTAAATGATTTCGAGGTAGCGACGACGCTCCCAGTCCGTTACAACTGATTGGGACTTTCTCCATTCCCAGTGTCGTGTTGAAGTAAAATGGCTGACGAAGTCTTCACCGAACATCTCCGCGGCCAGACTTGAACGAACCATTTTGTTAGTTGCCTTATAAAGATTATTGGGCAGGCGAGTTGATTCGGTATCGCCGTATCCGTTTCCGGTGACTTCGGGTTGAAGTGTGAGTTCATTTTGGATGCCGTAGATGCCGCTGGCGATTGCAGCTGCGACGGCCAAGTAAGGATTTATGTCGGCCCCAGCAACTCGGGTTTCGAGACGGGTCGAAGTGGGGCGACCAGAAATCACGCGAAAGGCAGTTGTTCGATTGTCGAGACCCCAGTTGGCCCGGGTTGGAGCCCAATGTCCCTCAACGAGGCGCTTGTAGCTGTTTACGTTGGGAGCGAAGAGGGGCAGAATTTCTGGTAGGCAATGAATCTGTCCAGCTAGGTAGTGTTTAAATATTTTTGACATTTTATTGGTGCTATTTGGATCAAAAAAAACGTTCTGTTTTTCATCGAGGGCCCAAAGACTCTGGTGAATGTGTCCTGAGCAGCCAGCAAGTTTTTCATTCCACTTTGCCATGAAGGAGGGGATGATTCCAAAGCGGCATCCAATCTCCTTTGCCCCGCTTTTGAAGAGAACGCCTCGGTCAGCAGCGGTCAACGCGTCGGTCACGCTGATCGCGGCTTCGTAGACCCCTGGGCCAGTTTCAGTATGAAAGCCCTCGAGTGGAATCTGAAACGCTTCCATTTCGTCCATGAGGGCATTGACGTATTCATTTTCAAAACCGGTTCTGAGAAGAGAATATCCAAACATTCCAGGTGTGAGAGGTTCGGGTTGGTCAAAATTTTTATCATGGAGGGATTGGGGAGTTTCTCGAAAATTAAACCACTCAAATTCCAATCCAACGCGCGGGAAGAATCCAAGAGCTTCTGTTCGCTTAATTACAGATTTGAGCAATTGCCGCGGACAAACGCGAAGAGGTTGCTGCTGCTCATCGAGAAAATGACCAAGAAAAAATGGGATATTATTATCCCAGGGCACTTCCCTGTAGGTGGATAGATCCAACTCAACAAGGGCATCGGGATAACCCGTATGCCAACCGGTGAAGCGCACGTTATCATAGACGGCATCTGTCACATCCCATCCAAAAATAACATTGCAAAAACCAAAGCCATTTTCAAGGGCAGAGAAGAACTTATCCTTGTGGAGATACTTTCCGCGCAAGACCCCATCAATGTCTGTTACCGCTACCTTCACCTTGTGAGAGGGTGACTGGCGAACTTTTTCTAGGATTTCCTTTTGACTGGTATCATTCAAGGTAACCTCCCCTTCATTGTGAGCAGAACAAGACGGACAAATGACTAGTTTGACAGTGCTTTGCAGAGAGACCAGATCAAGATAGTAAAAAATGAGGGGGCCGTCCAGGTGTAAAAGAAGTTAGAATTTGACGAGCTGAATGATAATGAAGCTCTGCATCACCTCGACCAAAGGCTCGATTCACGGTGGGCTGGTTTGGAAAGCAAGCGTTCTCGGATATTTAACTAAGGAGACAGAGAAAATGGGTCGATATATTAATTGACCCTGTGTGATTTTTTGTGAAGCGCAGTCAAGGAACAGGATAGCTGATGAGTCGTGGGGCAAAAAAAATAGATTCAACTCAGGAGGCAGTTGCTTCGGCCTCTATCTTGAGAGAGCTGCATTTCTTTAAGCATTTTCCTGATCACCTACTAGATAAACTGAGTCGTCAGGTTCAGATCAAGACAGCTCCAGCGGGATCCGTGATTTTGACTCAAGGACAAATAAATACAGATCTCTTTATCCTCTTGTCAGGAATCTTATCTGTTTCGGTCGATGGCGGTGTCGTAGCGAGATTGGATAAAAAGGGCGACTTGGTGGGCGAAATGAGCGTAATTACGCACGAACCCGTTGCAGCCACCATTACAGCTGAGATGGAAACACAGATTATAATTTTGAGAGGAAAGGATTTTCTAGCCTTAGAGGGGACGAGCAGTGATGAATTTCAACATGCCTTGTTCCGCGTCTACGCCCATGATCTCTCGAACAAATTAAGAATAACGAATCAAAAAGCCAAATATTTTGAAGATCTAACGATGAAGCTAACTCAGGCTCAGAACGACCTGCGTGAAGTAAATAAGGGCTTAGAAATAAAGGTGGCCAGTCGAACTCTCGATCTAAATAAGCGCACACAGGATTTGCAGAAATCGCATCAAAAGCTTGAACAGCAAAATGCTGAACTGGTAGCAAGTCATAAAAAGATGGAAGAGTTGTATTTCACTCGGGAACTAACATTTCAAAAATTGGAAGAACTTTATAAGAATTCATTGATCCCCCTACAGATGACTTTGCTTCAGATCGAACAAAACAGTGTCGAGGGCAATCAGCAAGATCTCATTAAAACGGCTTCCCACGAGTTGAGTGATGTACTGAATTTATTAGAGCCAGTGGTTTCAATTTATTCTTCTCAGAAAGCAATGAAGAGTAAAAGGGTTCTCCTGGCAGAGTCTAACATGAAGTATCAGATGCTCGCCAAGATGGCTTTAGGGGGGACCGGGGTCGAGTTGGATATAGCTTCAACTATTGAGGAGGGGAAGGCGGCCCTCTCTGGAAAATCCTATGATATCCTATTTGTATCAGCTGAAATGCTTCAGCTTTGTGATTTATCCCAGGCATTGAATCCTTCTATACAAATGGTTTTCATGACCTCTGATCGAATTGATCACTATCTCCCAGCTCTCAGAGAACACAAAGTGATGCCTCACATTGTCTCTCGAGATGAATATGATCGCACCTTTACTATAAAGAATATTGTAACTTCGGTAGCGAAGTTAGCGAGTGGTGATATTTTTGGGGTGAGCAAATATTTGGCTTGGGGTTCTGACTTAAAAACTGTTGAGGTTTCAAGGAGCGACAAGAGAGATCAATTGATTAACGATATGAGCCTTCACTTTGAGCAGCTAGGCATACGTCGAACAGTGAGAGATCGCGCCGCGACAGCACTTGAAGAAATGCTAATGAACGCGATCTATGATGCACCCGTAGGCAAAGATGGAAAGAGCCTCTATAACCATCTTTCGCGTCTTGAATCGGTTTCCTTAAGTCCTGAGCATCAGGCTTCACTTCGCTATGGAACGGATGGAATGATTTTAGCGATTGCTGTCGAGGATCCATTTGGTTCACTCGATGGTGATACTATTCTTAACTATTTGGATAAGTGCTACGGGGGAGTTGCAACGGAAACGGGTCACGACGGCAAGGTGGCGAAAGGCGGAGGCGGCCGAGGCCTCCACCAGATTATTGAGAACTCGGATTTGGTGGTTTTTAATATCCACTTTGGGTTTAGGACCGAAGTGATAGCCCTATTTAATGTCGATCCGAGAGGTGTTGGTCATAAGTTCCCCAGTTTTCATTTGTTCTCACAATAGAGTCGTGCAGCCTCGCTTGAACACATGGATAGCCTTCATCTTATTGATTTTATTATGTAATTTTAATATTTTGTCTTTTGTGATGAGATTAAAATGGGCGTTGCGCTTACAAATCAATAGTGTTAGATTGCCGCGATTCTTAAGGAACATTTAAACGAGTGGATCGAGAGTACAAGCCATGAAAAAAGATATTCACCCAAAAATTCGGGAAGTAGTTTTTAAAGACGTTTCATGTGATTTTTCATTTAAAACCCTATCGACAGCTAGGTCTAAAGAAAATATCAAATGGGAAGACGGAAAGGAGTATCCTCTTGTGACCGTGGATATATCCAGCGCTTCCCACCCATTCTATACTGGCAAACAGCGTCTCATTGATACAGAGGGACGTGCTGAGAAGTTTGCTAAAAAATATGGACGCAAGTCCGGGGCTACGGGCGGCAACTAGGTCCTCTCGTTTCTATTCCGGACTAGTTAATTAGCAAGGGGAGCGGGCGCTATCATGGGCCCGTTTTCGGTGCCGGTTGAGGTAGGTCTTTTCTGTCAGGGGTGGATTGGCATTCCTGATTTTTTTATTTTATCTCGAGAATAAATAAACTTTTATTATAAACACAAAATATTTTTCCGATAACTAGATGAGGATTGTTTATTTCTTCTTGTTTCGGTTTTTTTAATTTCCTGAGGTTAAAGTCTGGGAGTTGGAGTTTTGAGACGTCTTAAGAAACACGCCGCTTCATTCGAAAAAATGGACCGGTTTCGCCCCGACGATTATTCTCAACAATTGCGTGATTCACTCTTATCCATTTTAATTCAGCTTCCTTTTCCGGCCTTGTTAACAGATCCGACGGGTGCAATTTTGGGCATGAGTAAAGCCGCACAAAAAGAACTCGCCGAATTGAATGGGACAGAATTGATCAATGGAGCAAAATTAGGAGAATTTTTCGCGCCCCCCAAGAATGACTCGCTCAAGTTTTCTCTGACAAAGACTAACAGTTTTTTTGAGGAAGTGTCTTGGCGAGAGCAACCAAATGAAGAACCAATGCGGTTAGACTTCATTTATTGTTTTTCTTGCTGGTTTGTGACCTGGAAAGAGCCCGAGGGCATTTTTGTTGAAGAGCTTCGTCAGCGATTTGAAAAGAGTGCTCCCCTCATTTCGGTGGGAGAGATGGCTGGAAGTATTGCTCATGAAATCAATAACCCATTGACGATTCTTCTCTGGCAGGCGGGGCGTTTGAAAATGCTTTCAGATCGAGGAAAGCTTGATTCTGGAATTGTTGATAAAATCAGTTTGGAAATTGAGCAAACAGTTTCGCGCATCGTTCGAATTGTTAAGACTTTAAAGACCGCTCTACATGGACACGAAGGCCAAAAACTTGAAAAAATAGATATTGGGCAGTTGACTGATGAGATCTATGAGTTGAGTTCTGCTCGGCTAAACAGGCTTGAAATAGAATGGAGACATCACCAGTGGGTAGGGCCCCTGATGGTTATGGCGCAACCCACGGCTCTTTCTCAGGTTTTGTTGAACCTTGTTAGTAATTCCTGTGATGCTCTTGAGCAATCACGCGCCGATCGGTGGATTGATATTAGGTTTGTGGAGAGGGACAGTCAGCTTGAGATTCAATTTTCTGATAGTGGTCAGGGGATTCCTCCTGAGGTTTATGCCAGACTCTTTGAACCTTTTGTGACGACGAAGCCTCCTGGCAAAGGCACAGGCCTAGGTTTAGGGCTGTGCCGCAAGTACATGCAGAATCAGGGTGGTGATTTTAAGTACAATCAATTGAACCCAAACACTCAATTTATCCTTACACTCCGCCGTATTTAATTCGCTCTGGGTAATGCCGCACAACGATAGAGTACGATTTCAAGGCCTCGCGTTGACTCGGTTGAGGCCCTCCTTTATTTTTGAGACAAAGTTTGAGATGAAGGAGATATGATTATGCAAAGATCCCATAGGTTCTGGCTTCTGAGTGTTCTGGTTTTTTTCGCGGCAATGAGCCGGTGGGTGCCTCACGCTCCTAATTTCACTCCCATCATGGCGATGGCCCTTTTCTCAGGGACATTTTTTCGCCGTTGGGAACACGCATTGGCCGTCCCCTTTCTGGGCTTATTGATTTCGGATTTTGGTTTGGGGTTTCATGACCAAATGATTCCGGTCTATATCAGTTTTGGTTTGGCCGTCGGCATAGGGCATTGGATCGGATTACGTGGTGATGCGGTCAAGACATTAGCAAAGCGACTTCCTTTTGGAATTGTTTCGTCAAGCCTTGTCTTTTTTCTTATTTCAAATTTCTTTGTGTGGGCTTTTGCAGGGATGTATCCTTTGACTTCGGATGGATTCGTTCAATGCTATATGATGGCAATTCCTTTTCTGCATAATGAGCTTTTGGGCAATCTTGTGTTCAGCTCTGCACTCTTTGGTTCTTTGTACGCGGTCAGATTTTTGGCTCCACAGTTGTGGGGTCAGTGTGAGCAGGGCAGGTGGCCGGTTCGTAGCCGAGATTCTAGAGACTGCGTCGCCTAAAACACTAAAAGCCATAGGAATAGGATGGGGGCTCCCACCCAACGGATTTAAAAAGATGGGTCATCAATTCTCTGCGAACTTCAATCCAGGACTTCACTCCTAAGGATTCTTTTCCAAAATTCAGATGACGAAAGCCACCCTTTAAAACTGAGGTGCTATTTGAGGTCTCTCGGACCGTCCATGCGGAGAGTTTATTGTGTTCAATAAAAGACCTGATTCCCGAGGGGCTTACAAGTTCATCATATGGATCAACAAATACAAGGGTCGGAATATTCAAGCTCTGATCGGCATTTGAGTGCAGTTGATCCACCAAACGAAAAAGGCTTCGAAAGCTTTTCATTTTTATTCCATACATGACCCGATAGGCTTCGGGAATAAAGCTAGGAAGAGAAAAATCTTCGCCGAAGACAAAAAACAGGCGGATCAAATAGGAATAAAATCTGAGAGAGATAGCCGGGGCGAACAAGACCACTCCATCCATCCTGTAAGTGTCTTCTATCTTTTGAGAAAGAATTTCTTCGTAAAGTGCTCCGCCCAAAGAGAATCCAACATAAAAGCTTGGTAGATTTCCCAATTCTTTGGCCCGTGCTTTTGCCACACAGAGGCTTGCCCTTAGGTGCCCGGCCCAGCTGACATAAGGTTCAACCCCCTCATCAGTTGTGAGAAGGCGATGTCCGGGAAGTCCAACTTGAAGAACTTCGCCGCCAAAATCCTGAAGCACTCCTCTGATGTCATCCATCGTGCCTGATTTGAGATCGAGTCCGTGTGTCACAACTGCGACAAATTTTGGATCTTTGTTGGCATGATGCCACTGGGTTTTAAGTTCCCGAGTCGAGAGGTCATCCCAACGTGGCTGAAGGTCATTGATCGTGAGCTTTCGATCACTGCAATGAAAGACCCCAAAAGTGGGATCGTAGCCCAAGCCTGTGGCACTTCCTCGCACAGGGGAAAAAAACAAAAACAATGAAGTCGCTAATAGGCATAAGGATATCCCCTTGTGCGAGCGAGAACAGACAGTGATGTTTGTAATGACCTTGCTTGATATCAAATCAAAATTCCTGCAATCGTCGCTGTCATAAAGGTTGAAAAGCTACCTGCTATTACAGACCGAATTCCCATCTCTGCCAAGTCAGATTTTCTTGTTGGAGCCATTCCGCCAATGCCTCCAATCTGAATAGCGATGGAGCAAAAATTGGCAAAGCCGCAAAGAGCATAGGACAAAATGATCATGGTGCGGTGACTGACTTGTGCTGAAATCTCTGAAAGGTGAAGGTAGGCGACGAACTCATTAAAAACAATTTTTTCTCCAAGTAAGGTGCCAGCCATTCCACACTCAGTCCAGGGGACGCCCATGAGAAAAGCGATGGGCGAAAAAAGCCAACCAAGAATAACTTGGAAACTGAGTTCCGTCGGTTTATTCCCCCGAAAAACTTCTGGGATTGAGTTGATTCCCCAATGATCAAATCCAATCAAATGTCCAAATTGAACGAATAAAGCGTTCACCATTGCAATGAGTGCAATAAAGGCCAAAAGCATGGCCGCCACGTTGAGTGCTAAGAGCAAGCCTTCATTGGCTCCTCGAGCGGCGGCCTCAATGACATTGCGATCAATCACTTCCTCGCTGGATTTTGGGAGTTTCCCCAAAGTTTCGGGGTGAATGGTCTCGGGAATCATGAGTTTGGCGATCACGAGGGTGGCCGGGGCTGACATCACACTCGCCGTCAGAAGATGGCCTGCAATGTCGGGAATGCGGTCTTTGAGAAGACCCACGTAGGCAGCCATCACTCCACCCGCAACAGAGGCCATCCCTCCCACCATAACAGCAAAGAGTTCGGAACGAGTCAGGGATCCCACGTACGGCTTGATAACAAGAGGAGCCTCCGTCTGTCCCACGAAGATATTGGCAGCCGTAGAAAGAGATTCCGCTCCACTAATTCCCATGGTTTTCTGCATGATATAGGCTATCCCATTTACAAGTTTTTGCATGACACCGAGATGATAAAGAACCGCCATCAATGAGGCCATAAAAATAATGGTGGGTAAGACCTGAAAAGCAAAAATAAAGCCTGATTTTTGAACGTTTAACAGCTCACCAAAAACAAAACGACTGCCCTCCTCGGTGAACTCAAGGGCTGCCACAATCGCGGTATTGGCCATATCAAAAATAAAACGCAAAGGGCCCGGAATTCCAAGAGCTGGAATGCCGAGCACAGAGATGGCGAGGAATATCTGAAGGACCATTCCCCATCCAACGAGTTTCCAAGATACCTTATCTTTTCTCTCCGACATAAAATAGGAAATGAGAATAAACCCCGTGAGGCCAAAAAAACCTATCCATCGTCCCATAATGTGTTTCCTTCGTTGGATTCGACATCTCTGTATCTTGGTTTATGAGTATCTCTATCTTGTTTAGACCTGCAATTTGGCAAAGTACACAGTTAATTTTGCGGGGACTCTTGATCAGATTTAGGAAGGAGACTTGAAGAACTTTCTAATGCGCGGGGGATGTGGGTCCAAGACAATTTTTTTGGTATCACTGTCTCAAGATGAGACGCAGTTTCATCAATGTGACGATATTTGGCTTCAAATTTGATACACTCTACTCATGTGGGTGTGACTGCCGGAATGATCCTGGCCGGACCCAGAGACATATGTGATCTTTTGGACGTAAATCGGTTTAGAGATTGAATGAGTAAGGTTGGAGGATTTTATGAAGACGGAGTTACTTGTTATGAGCGCTGTGAGGGTCATTGCAATGGCGTGTATTGCTATGGGGATTTCTCACCGCTCTCTGGCGGGTGATGGTGACGGCGGCCTCGCAGCTGAGGCTCCTTCAGGCCAACCGGAATCTTCTGGTTCATCCAGGATTGCTCCGCCAAGGTTTGCTCGAGGTGTTGGAGCGGGAGCACAGACTTACGAGAGAATGTGCAGCAAACCCGCTGTGGAAAAAAATTATGAAAAGTGTGTTATCAAAAATGATTTGGCCTCGCGTGAGATCGGAGAAGCTATCTCGATTCCTGACGGAAGTTCGCCAGAGGGGATTCAGGAGCAGTCAACGGCTGGGTCCGATAGGGCGGCCGTTGCTCGCGATGTGAACATACGTGCCGGGCAGATTTGTGTCTCTGAGGGACGTGCCTGCGTTGAAGGATGTAAAAAAGCGGGAAAGACACTTCTCGGTGAATATCAGGCCAAAGTCTCTTGCGGAGCCCAGTCGCCAGAGTGCCCAAAAGCTGCAGAAGAGATCCGAGCGAACATGCGAAGAGCTAAAGATGGCGAAAAGGAATGCAAAGAGTATTTTGAAGCAATTGTCAGTCAGTACACTGGCAGTATTGCTAGCTTGGACTCTGCGGGAGCCCAATACGGAAACGTCAGAGACGCGACGGGATCTAGTGGTACCGGTGCTGGTCGAGGCGGTGCTCATTCAGAAGGGGGTGGGCCGTCTAAATTTGACCAACTTGGCGGAGGTTCAGATTCCCCAACCCCGAAAGACAGCAGTGGAGGTTCGAGCATGAGCCCTTGGCTCGTAGGTGGAATTGGGGCTGCCGTTGGCGGCATTGCGGGCTACATGTTTGGCAAAAACACGGGCGAAGAAGAAGGCTATGAGGCAGGAAAAAAGGACGCCGAAGAGGCTGCAAGAAAAGAGGAAGAAGACGCAGACGGTGACGGAAGTGCAGATTGCGCGAAGGCTGAGTCGGCAACCAAAACGGAATGCAAAGGTACTTTTTACGCCAAGTGCGACAAGGATCCTACAGCAGAGGGTTGTTCAGACTTTTCAGATAGCTATTGCAAGACGACAGATCCCGTTCCGGATGCTGCCTTTTGCCGCAAGATGAGCGCGGCCAACTACTGTTCGAAGAGCGACAGCATTAACAAGGGAAACTGCATGAGCTGTCGGGAAATATCGAGTGGATTCACGGGGCAGTATTCGCCTGAGGACTTAGCCAATTCATGCGCTCTTTGTTCTGGAGATCCCTTGTGCTCCACGGGTGGTTCTTATTTCGCCTATCGTGCAGCAGTTGGAAATACCACCCTTGCCGGTGGCAATAGCTTATCGCCGAATTTGCCGGGCACAGCGGGAGCAGGGAGCGGGGGAGGCTCGGGTTCATCGGTGGGAGGAGTGTCAACAGGATCTGGTGGGGCTGGCACTGGCGGGAGCGGACCTTTTGGCCAATCCTTGACTGGAGGAGGATCTTTGGCAGGTGGTACAATGCAAGTTCAAAATTCTGGAGCGAATCAATATCGAATTTCAAGTTCACACGGTCAGAGCAACTTTCGAGTTCACTCTTCGGTCATTCAACGGTTTTGTCAACAAGGCTCAATGGTTGGTTGTGGCCCCTTGGTCGGTGTCTCGGGAGGCAGGGGAGTCTCAAGCAGCCCAAGTGAAGGGGAGAGTTTAACAGGAGTGGGTGCCCAATAAGTTTTATCGATTGGGCGCCGGGGTGATTTCGGAAGTGCGGGTGTTATGTATAGGGTTTTTCTGATTTGTACACTTTTATTTGGATTTGAGGTGAATGCCGAAGGCGATTCACTTCCTGTGCCTATTCAGGATATTACAGTTGTAACGATGAGTAAGGGTGGGGAATTAAAGGAGTTTTCTGAAGCCTATGCGATTGAGATTGCCGCTATTTTAGAAACTCCACTCCATCCTGAAAATTACTTCCCTGTGAATCTAGAAAAGTCAAATTGTTCGCAGATTGAAGAAGATCTTGGGATGGAAGTAAACTATTTATTGGAGCTCCCAATAATGATAGGTTCTCTTGTTACATCCAAAATTGCACTTTTGAACGAGTCGCAGAAAGAAACTCTAAAGAAAGTACCTTTTTGTGAGCCCTATTTACTTGATTTGAAAATAATCGCTCTTCAGCTCGATGGGTGGAAGTTGGTAAAAAGAGAGATTGTACCCCCTAATAAAATCCCTTCTAAACTGAAGAAGGCTTAATATCTTTCCTTCGACAGGCACAGAGACATGAGATGGTAAGTTTTGAAGATCTTTATAAGCAATATGCGAAACTGGTTTTTACGGTTGCGAATCGGATTGTTTTGTCGGCGCCTGTTGCGGAGGAGATAGTGCAAGAGACTTTTATTAGGTGTTTTGGAAAATTGAGTGAAATAAGGCAAGAGAATCCAAAATATTGGCTTGTGAAAGTTGCAACAAACCTGAGCCTTGACGAAATCCGTCGAAGGAGATCCAGAGGTTCGGACCTGTTTTCTACCCTCAGTCGGGCTTTCCCATTGTTTACTACGACCATTGGGACAAGAGTTTCAAACCGGCAAAGATCCCAATTGATTCTTGAAAAGTTAAGTTCTGATGAGAGAGCACTTGTTGTCCTGCGATTGACTTATGACTATAGTTACTCGGAGATAGCTGATATTCTTGAATTACCTGAAGGAACAGTGAAGTCAAAGATTTCGCGCCTTCTGGATAAGTTGCGAGAGGAGGTAAAAGAAGTTGAGTGATACTGATGACCAGGTCGAAAAAGAATTGCGTCAGACGATGGATCTTGATTCTCTCGAGATGGATGAAGACCGCAAAGATCGAATGTGGATGAAAATCCAAAAGGCCACTTATGGGAACATTCAGGTTGGGGGCGTAGAATTTTCGCACAATGAAGAGGGATCTGTTTTTCGGTCGGCTGCTTTTCGCTCTGTGCCTCTTCGCTATGCTCTTTCTTTGATTTTACTTTTGGCGGCTCTTCTATTGTTCATTTTTGTTTAGAACTTTTATTTGTCCACCGTTGACAATGCAGACCAGAAACCTCGCTTTTTTGGAGAGGTCAGCATTATTTTGTCCATTTATGAATTCTGAGCATTCCTCTATTATTTCGTTATTTTTCAGCAAGAGGCATTCAGTTTGCGATTTCGCAAACGAGGGAGTGGTCAGCTCTTTGCTATTTAGTCTGAAGTAGCAATCGTCATAGATGATTCGGGCAGCATGAATCTGCTCTTGGCGATAGGGAGTTGAAGCTTGGTTGTGGGCCTCAGGAATGTGAAGATTTATGCAGGCTGGGAGGTTCGGATTAAAGTCAGCATGGCCGCAATCTTCAGTGCAGATCCCACACCTTTTTTCGAGAAAAGTGCATATTGAATCTCCGCATGATACGGATGGGTATTCTGTTGATATTTTCTTCAAGCGATCGCTGATCGCCTGGAGACAGCCAGAGAGCTTCAACTTTTGGTCACCTTTTGTCGTTTTCGCGTGCAAACCAGCGCAAGGGGAATCGACTCTATCGCAGGGGTAATCTTGACATTTTTCCAGGAGGTCCACATAAGAGATCCTGGATGACTGGCTTTCCTTGGTTTTCATGGGGCTTCTTTTTTTTGGTGGGCTCCTCACAGGATTGGGTTGATGAGATTCAATACCGGTATCGTTATTGGCAGGCCCTCTATTTTTAGACGGGTTCCAGTGAAAAAGAGTGAAATAGATGGTCGAGAGGAGAAATACAAAAGTGGAGATAGCCAATACGCCCTTGGAGGTTCGCTCTGATTGAGGATTTTTAGAATCACTTGGTTGAACCTTTCTTAATTCTTGCTCTAAAAGAAGGGCATTTGAGTATCGATCAGACACAGACTTTTTTAAGCACTTGAGAATAATCCGATCCGCAGTTGAAGGGATTTTTTTGTTAATTTGAGAAGGAGGTAGAGGCTCCGCATAAGAGATATTTGAGAATGTCTGGCCAAGCGTATTCCCGAGGAAGGGATGTATTCCTGTGAGTAACTGGTAGAAAATGATCCCCAAGGAAAAAATATCAGAGCGCAAATCCAGTGTGTCACCACGAATTTGCTCTGGAGACATTGAACAGGGGGAGCCAGTTAAATTTTTGGTCAAGTGCTGCTGAGAGTTTTGATCTTTAACAATTCCAAAGTCCATTATTTTGATATGCTCGTTCGAGTCGAGCATGATGTTTGCGGGCTTAAGATCTCTGTGAATCAAATTTGCTGCGTGAATGGCATGCAGACCTTGGCAAATCTGGATCATGATTCGCAGTGATTTCTTGATATCAATCTCCCTACGTCCTTCAAGAAGCACAGTGAGTTCCGACCCATCAATATACTCCATGCTAATGTAGGGATTTTTATCATCGGGACAAACATCAAAAATTCTTACAACGTGGGGGTGATTAATTTTGGCGAGATAATGAGCTTCATTGATGAAACGGTGATAAACCTCTGGTTGAATCTCGTCAGCAGGTATATTTTGGGGGAGGGTCTTGATGGCGACCTGCATGTTCAAATAGGGGTCATAGGCCAGATAGACATGGCCCATAGCACCCCTGCCGATTTCTCTCAATATTTGATATCGACCTATGTTTTTCACTTGAAGATATTCTAAACGAGAGAGGATTGGTCTGCACGCAGGAACTGAGGATGACTGGACGGTGGGAAGCGGAGAGAAGGGACATCATCCCTCTCTCCTCTTCTTTGGTCTATTATGGGTTTGCAATTGCATTGATGACAGCGGTACCTACGGCTTTAACTTTGGCACTGCCGGAGTTTGACATGACTACGACTCCAATTTTTAGATCATTGCGCCAAATGACATAGGCCTGGCTCGAGCGTGTTGCGCCGTCCTTGGAATAGAATGTTGTTCCTGTTTGATCCTTCTTGATATCAATTGCGTAGCCAATAGTTTGGTCGGGTCCGACAGTGGCGAGCGGCTTTATTGCCAGTCCAATGGCGTCTTTCAGGTGAGATTCCCGCAATCCGACCAGGTGTTCTAATAATCTATTCATATTATTTGCAGTGGATATGATTTCTCCTGCTCCAGCCATACAGCCCATATCACTAAAGGGGAGAGGATCGAGGGACGACAGGTCCGCTCGATAGCCCTGGGCCTTTCGAGACGTTGTATTTTCTATAAAGGCGGGGGTGTTGGTGCCCGTGTCATCCATACCGAGAGAGCGGGAGAAATTTATCTTTAATAACTCATCAAAATTCGAAGCACCCAAGGTGTCCTCGAGAGTGAGGCTGACCAACGTAATTCCGAGATTTGAATAGAGAAAGGTTCCAATTTTAGCTGGATTAGGCCGACATCCTCCGCCTTGAAGGCATGCGAGAAGCTGCGTTCTTTCGTAATGTCTGGCAGGGGACCACTCCAAGCTATCTCCGATTCCATCTTTATCTTCGTCTCTAAAGGAAGAAACATTCTCAGGGTAAGACGATAGTCCTGAAGTGTGGGAGATGGCCTGCTCAAGTGTAATAGACGGAGACAGGTCTGACTTAATCGGATCTTTGAAATAGGTTACAAGACTCTTTTTTGGATCCATGCGTTTGGAGACGACTTCTTGTGCCAGCATGATGCCGGTAAAAATTTTTGAGACAGATCCAATGCCGTAGAAGGTGTCCCCATCAGGGGTGAGACTCTCTCCTATTTTTTTGGTACCAAATCCCAGCACCTCAGAATATTTTGGTGAAACAATCCCAATGACAAATCCGGGTGACTTGTTGCTATCCGATCCCGTTGGGTCGACCATGGGAAGCACAATACTGGAAATTGTAGATTTTAGTTTTTCCGGAAGCGACTCTATCGCTCTTGGAACCAGTTTGTCGTTTAAAAATGAAATAAGGGCTGAGGACAAACCATCATCTTTCGCGGAGCCATAGTCTAATATCAGCTGAGTGTGGTCTTTTTCCTCAAAATGCTGGTGTTGGCATATTCGTTTGCCTAAAAGCAACTTGTCCTTAAAGGCGCTAGATCCTAGATTGCTAACATCTTGTTGGCTTCCATCCTTGAATCCCGCAGAGAAGAGAAGCATTGGTGGTGTGATTGAATCATTGACATATTCTGAAGGAGAGGCCTTTTTTTGCTCTGCTTCTGTTTTGCCAAAGATTGTTTTTAGGGCATTGATCTCTTGCTCTAAGGAAGTCCCAGCCATCAGGCGGATAGCTAGAGGAACGTCATAGGCATGGAAGTCGACAGCAATTACGGCTTTGACCGTGCCCTGAGTGATATTTTGTTCCTGAAAGTACCTTTTGTTACTAGCGGTGAGAGTGACCAAATGAGCCCCTGAGGAGAAGCCAAACAGAACTATGCGAGTGCTGTCTCCTCCAAATTTTTCTGCGTTTAGACTTATCCATTTCACCGCTCGCGCGACATCGACAGCTTGGTCCTCGTAGGTGGTTCTCTCGGAATTTCCTGTTGGGCCATTGAGTTGTAAATTGAGTCCACGTCGGTTGATGCTGGCAATCACAAATCCATTTTCAATGAGGGACTTGGGAAGTTTCTCATTTTTCTGCAAGTTCTCCTTATCTCCATCGATGACGTCGGGACCGGCCCAGCCTCCGCCATGAACATAAATAACAACGGGTTTTCTTTCGGTTGTGTTCTGGAAATAGACGTCGAGCTTATTGAACCTTGGATCCGATACCGGCTCGGCGTGGTAGGAGATATCTGCAATTTTTTTGGCATAGCCAAGATCAATCGATTCTCCGAGTTCTGAATTGGTTTGTTCGATCTCCTGGGGGTTCCAATTTTTGATTGGACTTCCAGGATTCGCGCATGAAACCATCAGCATGACCATAGACACTCTGAGCATTATTGTTTTCACTGGTTTTCCCTCCCTCATCACTTGCCAATAAGACGTTGGAGGGCCTCAGTTGGTTCCAATTACAGGCCAAAAATATTCTCAAAATGAGACATATCAATAAGTGATTGTTTATAAAGGAGAAAAATGAGCAAATTCTATTTGATAGCCTCAACAACATGACGGATCTTTGTGAAATCCTCTCCTCTGCAGCCGTCATTGGTACAGGAATTGGAGATATTGCAGCCATTCTTGGTGATATAGTCAGTCTCGCCTCTCACTAGAATTCCTTCCACTTGTCCTGTTTTTGAATTAAAAACAGGTGATCCGGAGTTTCCGCCATAGGTGTCTAGATTGGCGACGTAGAATTCTGCATTGATAGCTCGTACGCGAGCACCACCTGCAATTTTGACAGGAAGACCTGACGGATGTCCAACGACAAAAACCTCATCTCCTAGGCTTAACTCTCCTTGTGTTCTCAATTCCAGAGAGGATCGTCCAATGGCCTTTCGATCAATTCGAATCACAGCATAGTCTGCGCCACTGTTTGCAATCTCGGATTTAATGAGCTCGACACAGGAGTAGACCTGTTGATCATCGAAGATATCGTCCTGCGCCTCGGGACCCCTGAGAGCAAAGCCGAAAACGAGTTGGGTATTTTGACATTCCGCCTGAGATCGTACGCAATGTCCAGCTGTTGCTACGAGATTGGGTGCAACAAGAAAGCCTGTGCAAAACGCCGAGATTTGTTGATTGAAATAGGGTTCAGTCGTGCAAAGTCCATAGGCAGATCCATATTGCCTTCCGCCCAATTTGTATTTGGCACCGGGCAGATTTTGCAATTGCCCTCTATCAACGAGAGCTAAGGTGCTGTCAGCCAGCTCCTTTACCAAGGGGTCTTTGATTTCATAGTATTCCTGTCGATTGTCGACTCCATATATCACTTTTGGTTGAATACACAGAGGATCCCTCGAAGAGAGTGCTTCTGTAATTGGACTCCAGAGAAGAAAAATGCTGGTGACGGAAAATATGCGTGATAGCTTATGGATTAGATTTCTATTGATCATGGATCCCTCCTTGGAAATTTTTGATAGATAATGCTGATTTTGGTAAATCAGTCGCAGATAAACTGATAAACCAAGTCATGAGTTACTCATCTGAAATGAATTGAGGCTCTTGTCATCTATCGCTCACAATGAACAAACAACGTGAATTTTCTCATTATAGATGAAAAGAGCTAGAGTTAGAAAAACACCTTGAATTCAAATGAGAAAATGGCCTTCGGTCCATTTGAATTGATGGAGTTTACGTCTAGGAAAAATTCTCTCTAACTAAAAGTCTGAATAGACCAGGCTCTGTGGGTTTTTAGAATGAACCAATAAAGAAGTGCAGGCGCCAAGGGTCTTCGTTGCGCTCTTTGATGCGGTCCAATTTGAATCCGATATCAAGACTGACGGGTCCGACTGGTGTATTAAAGCGAACACCAAATCCTGCTGCATGTCGATAGGGTCTTTCAAAATGGTGACCCGAAACTTGAACGGCCCCTCCGTCATAAAATACGACCCCACCCAAGGAATTATAGACCGGAAAACGAAACTCACTCTTTATTAAGGAGTATTCGCTTTCTCTCTCGACAATCACTTCCTCATTTGGAAACTCAACTCCTTGCGGGATTCTTTCGTTTGAACTAGAAGCCCCCAAAGCCACGAATACTCGAAGTGCCACCCAAGTAAAAAATCTGGCTAACTGGAACTTTACTTCCAGGAAGGGTGCTGAGATTAGAAACATTTCCGTGTCTGAGCTGGTTTGCCCATACAAGACTTGGGGAGCCAAGATTCCAGAGATAGGTGTAAGAAATTTCGCTTTTTACAAAATTGACGTCGGACGAGGATCCAAAAGCTGGATCTGAGTAAGACAAGTTCCATCGGACATGGGAGCCGCGAGTGGGCACAAATGGATTGTCCCGCAGATCATAATCGAGAGTGGGGCCAAGAAGAGCAATCCGGTCAATTTGATCGGGACACTTTCCCGGCTGACCATCTAAGCAGTTACCATAACGCTCGAAGGTCTTGACGGAATCTAAGCTCCAAAGAGTCCATGTCAACTTGAAGTTGCGGGCAAGGTCTCGCTCTAGGAGAAAATCGACGCGGCTACTGTCAGAGATTTCAGTTAAAAGTGTGACGTCATTGAAGTTTGAAATTTGCTGCTGTCGAGTGAAATTAATGCGCCCTCTCGTGCGCGTAGAGAATAAAAAGGGTTCAAGGTATCCGATAGTGGCTCGGTGTGTAAGATACTTCACTTGATCTGGATTATATCCCAACTCCAGCCTTGCAGCTATGGTCCGCGCGGTACCCTCTATATTGTTAAATGAAACGGATGTAAATTGGCGGAGAGTAAGATCGCGTTCACTATCGGCTCCTACGCCGATTTTGAAAAGTCCAGGATCGCGCTCTCGCAGACTGATGAGAACGGTTCTTTGGGATATGGAAGTTCCTTCCTCAAGTGTGCGAATTCTTACCTGGCTAAAGATACCCAGTCGGTTAAGCCGCATTTGTGAATCTTCTATTTTTTCGGGAGTCAAGGTTTCACCGATGGAAAACTCAATCTCTCTGAGGATCACATAATCCTTTGTAAACTTATTACCCTCTAAATTAATTGCTGACACAATGATCTTAGGGCCCTCAAGGATTTCAAAACGCACGATGGCTTGGGTGCCCTTTTCGTTGTACTCGACGAGTTGGTTGTTGATGTTTTCAATTTTCATCTCCAGAAAACCGCGACTAAGATAAAAGGACTTGAGCCGATTGATACTCTCTTCAATTGTAGACAATCGAAGAGGAGCGTTGCTGTGAACAGTAACGACTTCATTCAATTCTGCTTCATTGAAGGCTTTAATTCCTAGGAAGTCGACTTTCTTTACTTGAGTGAGGGGCCCTTCATCCATGACAATTTTTATTTTTGCTTCCGATTTCTTGTTCGTAAACTCCGTTCTTAAGGACTGTATCCTTGCTTTGAGAAATCCTTGGTTGCGCAATTCGTTGATAAGATTCTTGTGCCCAAGCTCGATATCGATTCTGCTAAAATATCCGCTCTTGATCAGCTCCGAGCTATTATTTCGAATCAGCGCGGCGTAGTATTGCGGATTTCGTGAGATTCTCCCGCTGACATCCAGCTGTGCGATCAGGACTCGTGGGCCTTCGTAGATCAGGATTCGAGCTTTACGCAAAAACTGCTTGTTGTCTTCAATGATTTCTGTCGAAACTTGGGCGTGCGCGAATCCGCTGGCGAGGTACTTTTTTCGAATTCTCTCTGCTGCCTCAGAGATCGGGTCTCCGCCGTTCGGAGCGGCGTCCAGAGGGTTGAGTTCTCGGGAGATATCAAAAATACTGAGCTGCTTATAACCTATCACTTGGCGGTCGTATTTATAAGGATCTTGAATAGAATAGGTAAGGCTGGCCGAGGTACGGTCTGCATCGTATGTGATTTCAGGTTCCCCAATAACGGCACTCAAAAATCGTTCATTCTTAAGGAATTCTTCAGACGTCAGTTTGATGTTTTGTAAGACAACAGCCGTCAAAGCTTGGTGGCGGTATTTATGACTGCGGTACTGCAAACGCTGTCGAAGATAGGGATTGAGGGTGGTGAATTCGACAGCAGAAACTTTGCATGGACTTTGTTCGTCTATCACAAAGCTTGCTTCCAGACGACCATCGCTCGCATTTGCGAATCTTATTTCAACAATAGCATTGAAGTACCCTTGCTCTGAATAAAAAGCTTTCAGTCGTTCGCCACTCTCGGTAATCTTTCTTTTATCAAATTTGTCACCCTCTTTGAGTTCTATAATTTCTAAAAGAGCTGTCGTTGAAGCGATTCTATTTCCGGTAACTCTTATTCCTGAGAGGAGTTTAATGGCCTGGGCCTCAACTGAGATATTTCCCTCTGGACCCCGATAGGCAGATACTCGCTCAAAGGAACCATGTTCCATCAACAATCGGACCAGAAGGTCAATTTCAGATAAAGAGGAGCTGTTATCAAATAGCTCGGGAGATTTTTTACGGAGAAATTCAATAATCTCTGGCTGGGCGCCATGTATCTTCAGAGTCTGTGCAATCGCCGGAAAAGCGAATGCAAAACTCAGAGCAATAATAGAGGGAACAAATAGCGAAAACATGACCTACTTAAACTCCAATCGGTACTCAAGATCCACTCCAACTTTCTCGGTAGAAGTATCTTTGATTTCTGGATTTCCTTCCTTATTTTCCCATGTGCCAATAACAGAAAGCTTTTTGTTTACTTTATATTCAATTTTAGCATTGTTTGTCGGATTATTTTCGACTGTTCTGCTTGCTGAAATACCAAATTTTGGGGTCCACTGCTTTTTTAATGTTAAATTTGGTACGACGGCTTGATCGGCACCAGCGGCTCCAGACACGTCAACCTCTACCCCCGTCAATTTATTAATGTCTCCTAGTGGCTTTTGGAGCAGGGCTGAGCCTATTTGCAGAGTTGTCTGGGTTGCCAATTCTCCAGTTTGAAATTCCTTGCTATCACTTTCGCTTTTGGGTTTTATTCCGAGAGCCAAGAGGCTAATGATCTCGGATTCAGCCAAAGGGGGTTGGCTAGATAGGTTAAACTGAGGATCTTTGGCTCGCCCTTGAATTAACAGGTTAATATCATATTCATCTTTGACCCTCGAGCTGGCATTGAGAAATATATTTGGATTATCGGAGTCATCGCCTGAAAAAACAACCTGACCTACCGCGACATCAAATGGCGTTTCATGGAAGAAGACCTTTCCATCTTTTTCCAATGAGAGTTGTCCCTTGAGAGAGGGTGCAGAAATTTCTCCACTGACTTTAAGAGATCCTGAAAGGGGTGAGTTGACCAAAGAGTTTTTGACAAGAATTGGACGCTTCAGAATGACATTCCAGTCGAGAAGAAAGGGCTGAAATTTGTCTTCAATCAGAAAATCAGGTAAAAAACTAGATGGTTTGATTTTCCCGGCTTTCTGGGCATTTCCATCAATCTCTTTGGAGACTTCTCCCTGACTAACTTGGTATTCGCCTCCCAAAATATAGGGGAACCAATTTCCTTTCAAAAAGAAATCACCCGACCCCTTTGTTTTTACTCCTTCAGGAATCGTAAGACTGACATCTTTGAATCGACCCTTTACATCAATCAGGACCTCATTCATTTTTTTCACCTGAATTTTTCCGTCTGCCGCGAAGGGGCCGCCTCCCAACTGTCCGCTGGCCGAGTTGATGACAATCTTTTTATGGCTAAAGAGCAGATCCGCCCGGATCTGCTCAAAAGATTGTGGGAAGTCCCTTATCCTGAGTAGGCCATTATCTATAAATGCTGATCCCATTACCTCTGGATTTTCCCAGTCGCCTTTTAATTGTCCAGAGAGAGAAAGAACGCCCTTCAAATCATCAAGAAACGGCAAAAAGAGAAGAGCCAGCCCCATGTCGAGCTTTCCATTTACTCCTATGTTTAGGCGATCCTTTGAGGTGTCTTTAATAGCAACAGAAACAAGAGAACCTTGGCCTTGAAGGTTAAAGGTCTCTGATCTCAACGTGCCTTCTCGTACTTCCAAGTTGATCGGTCTATTTAATGCAAGAGTGGTATTTCCTCTCCGAACCGTGAAATCATCGATCTTAGCGTAACCAGAACTCTTGAAAAGACCTCCATTGCTGGAGCTTAAGTCAATGGTTGAGGTGAATTTAGAATCGAAATCTACTTTTCGCCCTGGTCCGGAAAAGACGGTGAACAATTGGGTAAAATTGAGATCATTCGCTTCTACAAAAAGACGAAATGGCCCATCATTTGAAAAGGGAATTGTAAAGTCTGTCTTAACGAGATTTCCCATAATGTTGCCCCCACCTTGTAGAGCAAGTGGAGTTAACTTAATTTTAAGATTGGAGTCCTCAAAGGGTTTATCTGCAATCACCAATTGGGAAAGTCGAAGATGTATGTCTGTTTTTGGGTTGCGAATGGGACCACGCAATGAAGTCGTAAAATCGACAAGTCCAGTCACATTTAGGTTAATTTTTTCGATATTTTCAGACTGCTCAAGTCGCAAATTTCTTCCTAGGACAACAGCGTCAAGAATTCCGTTGGAACTGAGTCCCCCATCAAAGGAGATTCGACCTGTCGCTTTTGACAGATGAGCTTGTCGCAGTTTAACATTTCCATTTGTAGCTCCGGCATTGAGAATTAACTCGTCGAAACTTTCGTTGCCTAAGGTTCCTCGATAGAATGCAGATCTAAGATCAAAATTTAACTGATTAAGGATCAGTGGGCCGGATACTTTTATTTCTGCAGATCCTGAACCATCGATGGAGAGAGGAAACAAATATTTTCTTGAGAATAACAGCCTGAGATCTTCCAAATCGACGAAGGGGACTTGGCCAGTTAGATTCAAGCTGTTTTTGCGGAGATCAATTGCCACATTTCCTGTGTATCGCGAAGTTTTAAAGAGACCTTTGACCTGTTTAAAATAAAGGAAACCTTCCTTGTATTGCATTTCAGTGTTCACTTTCCCGAGAGGGAAATCTTCTATCCAGAAATCATCATTGTTGATATCCATTTTGATTGTTCCATAAGAACTATCACCCGCCGTATTCCCTTTTACTTTTCCCGCTCCTTCTAATTTTAATTTTGCTAAGTTTTGGACGTCGGAAAAATCGACGTGATCTCCCTCGTAATCGATATTAAAACCCTTGGAGTAGTTAATTGTCCCTGAAGATCTACCCGTTGAGGATTTTCCAACCCTTATGTCAGCCTTATATCTAACCTCCTGCAAATTAACTTTTACTTCGCCCTCCGTCTCGATATTGGCCAAGTCAACAATTGGAAATTTCTCTGGTTCTCCGGAGTGTACGCTCAGGTTTTTTCCGAGGACTTTTCCTTTGCAGTTCAGCTGAAAAGGGTACATTTCTCCTTCGCAGGGAAGGCTGCCGCTCAGATCAAGGTGAAGAGGCGTTTTTGGTACTGTGAGGTTGAGCAATAGCTGTTGCAGCTCTAACTGTGAAATGTTGACGGAAGTTGAGAATTTCCAAGTCTTATTTGTATCAAAGACAGTTTTATGCAGGATGACTGTGCCTGCATTGTTGCTGATATTTAAACGTTCAAGAAGCAGGTTTTCTTTTGAGAGACTGCCATTTGTAGTCAGAGTTCCGAGAACGAAACTGTCTATTTCTACTCCAGTTGCCTGAGTTCGGAATTGAATGTTCGGGTAGACATTTTGAACCCAATTAAGATCTAAATCTAAGTCGATGGATCCCCTGAGTCGCGGAAGTCTTATCTTTTCCAAATAATCCTGAACCAGTAGACGCACCTCTGGCAAGGAGAAATGAGAGCGGCTGCTCATCTTACCTGATTCAAAATTTGCTTTGGCCAGTTTGCCATTGAGGTACCCGGAGGCGACAAAATAGGAAGATTGTTTTCTCAATTTAAGTGCTGAAATCTGCAAATTTTCGTCATCGATCAAAAATCTACTTTCAAAACTGAAATCAAGCGGTGCCAAACCTTCCTTCCGTAAATTGACATTGGGAAAGTTAGCTTCAATAAGGAATGCATCGAACATGTTAGTCATGACAAAGGAAGCTTTTTCTAACTGTATTTGAGCCTTGTCTCCAGGAGATCGAGCCTTTAACTCGAGATCAGTGATAATGAGTTTATCAATTGGGATCGTGGAGAGCGCTCTTATTTGAATATCAAGCCTGGGGTGTTTGGCTGCGCTCTTTTGTTCACCTTCTGGACCAAAAAGATGTGGGAGAAGAATGTTTAAGTTGGGATGGTCGAAGATCACCTCAGCCAGACGAAATTGTCCACGAAACAGTGCTATCCAATTGAGTTTAATTCGCAATTCCTTGATATAAGAGGGTGAAAAAGACGGAGCCAGAGGCGGTTTCGGAATGATTCTGACTCCCTCAAAAATGAGCTGAGGGGGAAAGAGTCCGAACCCGAGTCTCTCGGGCCAGACCCTTGCCGATGTGTGCTTCTGGGATTGATTCTCTATTTCAACAAGTAACCATGATTTGATGCGGGGCAAATGGTATCGGTAGGAGAACCCGAGCAAAAAGAAAAATGCGGCAAAGACTGCTGAAGAAATAAGCCATTTACGCCATTTCTGGATAAATACCCAGCTCATCGTGCCCCTTCTGTCCACTCCGTAAGAAGTGTTTGGGCAGATCGATAATTCGGACGTATCTCAATTATACTCTGAAGGATTTCCACTGCGGCTGTGTGTTGGCCAAGTCCGTGCAAGGCATGTGCTCTTGTGTAGGCAGCTGAGAAGCTTGTTTCGGGGTCATCCGAGTGGATCATCTCTGTTTGATCAACTTCGGAGAGGCAATCAACGAAAAGTCGACAATGAATAAGAATATCCAGTCTGAGCCAATCTCGATTTTTGGAAGGAGGCGCCAAGCTAAGAATCTGAAGAGCTTGCTCCCAGGCTTCCGCGAAGATGAAAAATATAGTGAACATGTAAGCCATCTCAGGTCGGGCCTCCGAGATTTTCTTGGCTGTGGTAAGCCAAGAATCTAAAAGTGCGGTTTCATTTTCAGTCCATTTAATGGCCATCCGTGCTTCAGATGTTGGATTTAGGTAATTCTGATTACTGGTCGACAAGATGTTGCGTGCCCAGCGCTCCTTAAAACCAATTTGATAAGCCTGAATTTCTTGATCCTCTGGGAACATGTTCAAGAGGGACTCAAGAATTCGCTCTTCTTCTTCAATCATACGGTGGTTGGCGAGAAAACCCAATTTTTCCTTGAGTGTATTTTTCTTCTGAAGAATTTCGTCTTGGAGGCGTTTGCGGAGTTCATCTCTTAATTTTTGAAACCTCGTGTCGTAATTGTCCCAGCCGTGGGACAGAATTAGGTTTTCAAGCATTTGATGTTTCAGAGCCCCTTCAAAGATGGCGTTAAGGACTTCGCGATTTGGCTTCACATCGTTGCGGCTCATGATTTCGATAAGGGCTAGCCAGGATGTCGGACGGTCATTTTGCAACCGCTTCAGCAGAGTGTTAAACAGCAATTTAAGATAACCCGACTGGAGCAGAAAGCTCATTATCGCCAATTCATGGGCGATTGGAAGTTCAGATTTTTCAAGGCGATCAGAGAGGATCTCCGCCACTTTTTCTGTATTTGACCAGCGTTTCAATAGCTCGCTGATCTCCCTCTCTATCTTCTGTTCCAATTGGCCTCCATCTTCTCCCTCTATATTATCCTCTCAAGAAGGGATATCGGCGAGACCTGACGTCAGGCATTAAGGCCACCGAAAGTGCCGCGGGATTTGATTTATTTTAATAAACCAATTCTCTCAGCAAGCGGGAAAAAAATGCCGAGCCTGAAGGCTGGTGCCTGGAAAGCGCGGCCAGCCATACCTCACGCCGGGCTAGTCATTTACTCGGCCAACGTAGTCACCCGTTCGCGTATCAATTTTGAGCTGGTCACCCTCATTGATGTGCAAAGGTACCTGCACAATGTAACCTGTTTGCAGTTTGGCGGGCTTGTAAGTGTTAGTTACCGTATTGCCTTTATGGCCGGGATCTGTTTGCGCTACCTTGAGAACGACCGAGTTGGGAAGTTCAACACCGACGGCACGATCATTGTAAATGCAAACATTCACTTCCATGTTTTCGAGGAGATATCGAGGAGCATCACCGAGAACGTCCTCATTTAAGGCAAACTGTTCAAAAGAAGTCTGATCCATGAAATTGTATCCAGTCTCGTCTTTGTATAGAAAATTCATTGTCTGAAAATGGACGTCTGGTACCGTGAATTTTTCTCCCGATTTAATCGTTCGTTCCAAATTAGAACCAGTGATGAGATGTCTCAATTTTGTCCGAGTAAACTGATTGCCTTTGCCTGGTTTTACATGTTGGAAATCCACTATGGAATAAGGTTCGTTGTCGACGAGAATCTTCATTCCCTTTTTGAAATCGCTCGTTGCCACCATAAGTTACCACCTTGAATGAGAATCATTGCTTTTAAATGAAGCAGACCTCAAAGTAAACAAAAGATCAATCATTTGGCTCAGATTCGGGACTCTCGAGAAGTCGACACATGATGAAGAAGCTCCTTTAGGAACTGAACTTTTTCGTCTTTGCTCTGATTTTCTCTGTTCTTTAAAGGGCGACTTGAGGAAATTGATTCGGGGCCTTCTTTTGTGTTGTCCGCAGAACTGGGATTCAGAAGCTTGAAACGTTTTATGATTTCATCGTGTTGGCCAAACTGCCTCTCGGCCTCTGCGAGGACTTGTCGTGCCTGATCGAGATCGTTGCGGACCAAAAAAGCATCAGCGAGGGAGATGATCCGCTCCAGAGTTTTGAGCTTTGTGGAATCTAAAAAAGGCTTTGTGGAAGGCTCTATCAATGGAATCAAAGGAGTTGCAGTATTTTCTCGTTGCCGCACAGCTTCCTTCAGGGGTTGCATAGCAAAAAGATCAGCTTCATACTCATCCGCCGTCAAACTCTCAAGTTTTTTAACGGCATTTTGGGCTTTCACATTGCTGGGTTGAAGAAAGAGGAGCATTTTGAAGGCTTTGAGTGCGCCTTTCGGATCTTTGAGTCGAAGGAGAAGCTCAGCTAAAGTTGACTGGGCTAAAATATTTTCGGGAGAGAGTTCTGTGGCCGTGCGGAATTGACGAGCGGCCTCAATCCAGTTTTCCTGATCAATAAAAATCCTGCCCAATGCGACATGGCCGCCCGCAAAATCAGGATGCAAAGAGACTCCTGATTGCGCGACCTCGAGGGCTTCTTTCAGGAGCCCCATCTTTCTATAGGCCTCAGAGAGAGGGGCAAAAATTTTCGATTTGGGATTTTTTTCGTAGATCAGTTGGTAGCGCTCAATAAATTCTGGGCTGATATCATCCATGAACGGATCTTGACATTGACCCCCTTAAAATTCAAAGAAATGAGAAAAGATGTGTCGATGTGTTAAAATCTCTTTCTTGAATGTTTGGAGAATTCCATAGTTAAATGAGAAATACTTGGCAGGGGGCATTGTGAGTCTCATTATCGGATTGGATCCCGGAAGTCAGTGCACTGGTTACGGGATTCTCAAGTTGGACGATGGTTCTCAGCTTCAGTACCGAGGTCATGGGACCTTAATTCCTCCTCGAGGCTTGGAGTTTGCTGCAAGGCTCCATTCTCTGTATGAAATGTTAGATGAAGTTTTTTCCCGCTGGAATCCCTCGGAAGTCATCATTGAAAAAGTTTTTTTGGGGCCGAACGTGGACAGTGCTTTCAAACTCGGACATGCCAGGGGTCTCTGTTTGGCCGTGGCCTCGCGGTATCGATGTCGGATTCGAGAAATGGCCCCTAGAGCCGTAAAAAAAGCCGTGACCGGGTACGGAGCAGCCAGTAAGGATCAGGTGTCATTGGCTATTGTCAGTTGGCTCGGCTTGCAGACCCGGGGTATTTCTCACGATGCCACCGATGCTCTCGCTCTTGCTGTGGCACGCGGTCTTCTCTTGGAAAGTGAAGATCGATTGAGCCAACTGATGAAGGAGAATCCATGATTGCGTTTCTAAGAGGTGAAATTCTTTCCCAGGATGCGGAAGGCATTGTTTTAGATGTACGGGGAGTTGGTTATGAACTCCACTGTTCGCAGAGCACCTTAGACGAGTTAGCTGGTCAATCAGGAGCTGTGGAGATCTTTGTATATACTCATTTGCGGGCAGAGGCCTTGCAGCTCTATGGGTTTGCTCAAATGAGTGAAAAGCAGCTTTTTCTTTCCTTAACAAGAGTCAACGGCATTGGTCCTAAGATGGCAATCAGAATTCTCAGTGGAGCCAAGACGGGAGAGATTGTTGGGATGATTGAGGAAGGGGACGCAAAGAGTTTGGCGAGTTTGCCAAAAGTAGGAAAGAAAACGGCTGAGCAAATAGTTCTCACTTTAAAGGGGAAACTGGTATTGAACTGTGGCGAAGTCGGTGGTCGGTCCAATTCGAGCGTTCGTCAGGAAATACTCTCAGCTTTGGTTAACCTGGGCTATCGTTCTCACGATGTTGAAAAAGCAGTCGCGCAATTGGATACCAAGACAGACGTGCAGAATGGGGTTCGTGAAGGTTTGCGAATCCTTTCAGCGAATTTTTAATTAGGAGAGAGTGTTGGAAACGATTCAAGATCGAATGATAGATGGTCAGGCAAATGAGACGGATCCGCCTCTGGATAAGGCCTTGCGTCCCATTCGATTTGAGGATTTTCCCGGGCAAGACAAGGTGAAAGAAAAACTACAAGTCTTTGTCTCCTCAGCCAAAAAGCGCGAAGAGCCACTGGATCACACTTTGTTATGTGGCCCCCCTGGCTTGGGAAAAACCACCTTGGCTTACATCATTGCAAAAACGATGGGAGTTGAAATCCGAGCCACAAGTGGACCAGCTTTGTATCGAAAAGGAGACCTTGCAGCGATATTGACGAGTCTTCGACCGCATTCTGTTTTTTTTATTGATGAAATCCACCGACTCAGTCGCGATGTGGAGGAATATCTTTACAGTGCCATGGAGGATTTCCATTTGGATATTATATCAGGCGAAGGACTCGGCGCCCGAACGATGCGTTTCAAGTTGGCTCCTTTTACTCTTGTGGGTGCCACAACACGAGCGGGCTTGTTAAAGGCACCTTTTCGCGATCGGTTTGGGATTGTTGAACGTTTGAACTTTTATGACAAAGAGTCGCTCCGGCAAATCTTGGCTCGTTCGGCCTCGCTTTTGAAAATTGAGCTGACTGAAGATGGCTCGATGGAGATTTCTCGACGGAGTCGTGGAACTCCACGAATTGCAAATCGCCTCTTGAGGCGAGTGCGCGATTATGCGGAGGTCGAAGGCAACGGCACGATTGATGGGGAACTTGCCCGCTATGGTCTTGACCGCCTCGAGGTAGACCAATTGGGTTTGGACAATATGGACCGCAGAATACTTCATTTGATTCACCATAAGTTTCAGGGAGGTCCTGTCGGGATCGATACCATGGCGGCAGCGCTCTCTGAAGAGTCCGATACCTTGGAAGAAGTCTACGAGCCCTTCCTGATTCAAGAGGGCCTTCTCCTCAAAACTCCGCGCGGTCGGGTGATTACTGAGACGTCTCGCAAGCATCTGGAAAAAATGGAGCCGGACGAATTTTTGAGTCGATAGCGAAGACACCGCTTCTCAGGATTTAATGAGAGGCGCAGTGGCATGATAGTTGCTTGATGTTGTGAATTTATGGATCCCTTATTGCACTGGTGTTTTTGTTTAGTTAAAAAATTTACAGCTGTGTGCTTACTTTTCTCTCTCTCAATTCCTGTGAAGTGCACGCAGGTCTTGGTCGTGCAGTGAAGTGCGCTGAGTTTATTGCTGAAGGTGGACCTGTTCTTGCTTTGGGTTCAGAAGTGCCCTCGGTGCCAATCGTGACGGTTTCGTCTTGGGAAACTCTCCATTTTGTAGTCGACAGATTTCTTGGGAAAATTAACTACGCAGAGCCCACCTTTGTTCAAAGATCGATTGGTACGGACCGGCTTCAACAAGTTCTCGCTACTGGGACAGATCGAGATGAAACCTCGATCAACTGGAACGGCGGCGTCGATGCCTCCCCAGAAGAGCAGAAACGTCATGGCATCACCAGATCCGCATTGATATACGCGTACCTGATAAGTAGTTCAAATTTTACAGAAGTTTTGGCACTTGATGGAGAATGGCAAGATGGCCCAACTCAAAGTTTGAAAGATATTCTAAAGTTTAATCTCAAAGACAGTTTTTATGATCACTCCGTCATTTATCGAACGAGCGGCTTGATTCGCGCAAGTTTAACGGAGTTCTGGTTTAAAGGTCACCCTCGTGACTCTATTTTAGCCGTCTTCAAGTCCGCTTTGCCAGAGGATGGGGCATTGCCCTTGGATGATTTGGCACTGAAGGAAATTGAGGGTAAATTGCTCCTTGATTCAAAAGAAACAGAAGAACTTTTGGATTCCTTGTTAAGATCATTGCCTTGGGAAAAAATTGACGGCTTTGTTATTACCGATGCGAGAACACATCGTTTGTGGAACTTTTCTGAAAAGATCGAAATTGGACTTTTGCCAACCATGGAATATGCGGAAGTGAACAACTCAGTTGACGTTAAAAATGCAGTTGTTCAATTTACTTCCACATTTTCAAAGCCACTTGCGGACTTGCTAGACGATAATAGTTTAATTACAAAGGAAACCGATCGACAGCTTAAGGTCACCGTTCACAACCATATGTTTGATGTTAATCATATTTTACAAGGCTTGCGTCCACGGGCCGATAATCCCTTCCTCGGATTGCCCGTTCCATTGGATTCTGATAATCCGAGAGTGAGGTCTGAGTATCGTGACCTTTTCTATCGCTTGAATCCTGGCGCGGTGAGAGACGGAGTAGGTTTTCACACTCAGGATGCAGTTTTTGTATTGAAATCAACATCTACGTCGAATCGGGACGCCGCTCGACTGAGGGAGTTGGGATATAGATATATCTATGGCATTGCGAAATAGCCATCAGAAAAAAATCGTTAGTAGGGATCGCTGCAAGCATATGAGGTCTTTGAGTAATAGGACCCTTGTCCCAGTTCTGTGCAGTGTTTGTAATAAAATTGCAATGGAGTCCAGTCCCCGCGATTGGGCATAGGCCGCCGAACATGCATGGCATCGACCAAGAAAGCAGCACCATGGGCTTTGTTGTTCTGATCGTAGTCTTCGAGTCCGAGGGTCTTGGACGTGGCGCACGCAAATGAAATTGAGCCCAACAGAAAAATTGCTAAAATGGAAACAAACTTTCTGAGGATCAGGCTGTGTTGCACATACTCATTTTAGTTCTAAGGAGATGGATCCACAAAGAAGAAAAGAGATGGTCTTGGGAGAGTTCTGTGAGGCCTCAGGCATTTCTCCGTGGGTGATTATCTCCACAGAAGTGTGTTTTAATAATCACACACAATGCGTAGCGTTATTTAATTCGTGTGGAAAAGTGAAAAAAACTGTTTAAATTCGATAGGTTACTGTGGAGCCATCGGAGGGGGCAATGGCACTTTTTTTGAATACTTTCCGAGTCATTATGTTTTTACAGAGAACAATTCGCAAGCGAGTGGAAGTGAGGGGAATTGGCCTTCATTCGGGAAAGCCTGCACTCTTAACCTTTTGTCCAGCTCCGGAGGGAACTGGAATTTATTTTGTGCGAAGGGATCTTCCGGGAAGTCCGGCGATTTCAACGCAAGCAAAATATGTTCAAGCCACGACAATGGCGACGACTCTTGGTGGTCGTGCTTTTTCTGTTTCTACAGTTGAGCATTGTTTGTCCGCCCTGGCGGCTTTTCGTATCGATAATCTTTTTATTGAGTTGAGCGGTACCGAGATCCCCATTGGGGATGGAAGTGCGAGTATTTTTCTCGATGCTTTGTTGGAATCGGGAGTGGTGGAGCAGCAGCAACCGAGAAAATACGCCTATATTAATCAGGCGATTTATTATGGGGACGATGACAAGCATGCCTATGTTGTTCCTTACAATGGGCTTCGTGTCACTTGTACGATTGATTTCCCCCATCCGAAGATCGGTCGTCAGACTTTAGATTTGGACATCAACGAGCACTCGTTTGCTCGTGAAATTGCCAGAGCCCGAACTTTCGGTTTTTTAAAGGATGTGGAGGTCATGCGGGAGCGGGGCCTTGCTCTTGGGGGAAGCCTTGAAAATGCTGTCGTCCTGGATTCTCATGATATTATTAATCCCGAGGGGCTGCGATTTCCTGATGAGTTTGTCCGCCATAAGATTCTTGATGCTTTGGGAGACCTGGTGACATTGGGGATGCCGCTGATGGGTCATTTGGTACTTTACAGAGCTGGACATGACGTGATGAATCGTCTGGTGAGGACCATCATAGATTCTCCGGATCACTATCGGCACATTGAATTAGGGGCCGATCTTCCTGAAGACATCATGGTGGGTCGTCACTTATGGGCATTCTCTTGACGGAGAGCCTTCTTCTCTCATAAATGAAATGGCGGGGAGAGGGAGTCAACGGATTTTGACAAGAGCCTTGCTGTTTGATGTCTTTTACTTAACATTTTAAAAACGAGAGAACTAAGGAGAGGGCCATGATTGTTGGTATTCCAAAAGAAATTAAGATTAGCGAAAACAGGGTGGGGATGACGGAGGCGGGTGTTCGTCAGCTCGTTCAAGAGGGGCACACTCTTCTTGTAGAAAACAATGCCGGACTGGGCAGTTTGATTACGAACGAACAATACGAAAAGGTGGGAGCCAAGATCGTTGGATCGATAAAGGACATCTACGGTAAATCCGATATGGTTGTGAAAGTAAAAGAGCCACTTCCAGATGAATATGACTTGTTACGTCCCGATCAGATTCTCTACACCTACCTGCACCTGGCAGCGGAACCAAAATTAACAAAAGTCTTAGTTGAAAAACGAGTGAAGGCAGTCGCCTACGAAACCATTCAAGACTCCTTCGGGAATCTTCCCTTATTGACTCCAATGAGCGAAGTTGCTGGACGAATGGCGACGCAGATTGGCGCTTTTTATTTACAGAAAGATCATGGAGGTAAAGGTATTTTGCTGGGTGGAGTTACTGGCACTCACGCTGGGAAAGTCACCATTATTGGGGGCGGAGTGGTCGGAACCAACGCAGCCAAAATGGCAGTTGGCTTAGGTGCCGAGGTGACTGTTCTGGATGTGAATCACAAACGGCTTGAGTATCTTGATGATATTTTTAAAGGTCGTGTTCAGACCCTTCATTCAAATTCCCAAAACATTGAGAGCAGCACTTCTCAAAGTGATCTTTTAATTGGCGGGATTTTAGTGACAGGTAGCAAAGCTCCAAAACTTGTCACCAAGGAAATGATTGCGACAATGTCCCGTGGAAGCGTGGTTGTCGACGTGGCCGTTGATCAGGGTGGATGCATTGAAACCTGCCGTCCGACCTCTCACACTCATCCGACTTATGAAGTGGATGGAGTTATTCATTATTGTGTCCCAAATATGCCTGGTGTCGTCGCGAGAACATCTACTTACGCACTAACAAATGCCACATTTCGTTATGCCTCTATGTTGGCGCGGATGGGTGTCGAAGAGGCCATTTCCAAAGATCCAGCTCTTTATAAGGGGCTGAACGTCTATGGAGGCTACGTTTCTTACGAACCCGTCGCCCGTGATTTGGGAATGGAATACCGTCCGTTTCGTCTCTGATTGGGTGATGTCCTAAATGTGGGAATTAGTCTCGCTGGAATAACGAGATGTCCCCAGTATTCAGTCTGAATAAGGGGGATTCCCTTTTGGCGGCATCGTTGAACTATTTTTGGGTGCGGGTGTCCGTAGCGATTTTTCCTGGCGCTCACAAGGCCCATTTTCAATTGGGGGAGGTAGTTGAGTAGAAGCGCCGATGTGCTGGTTGCGCTTCCGTGGTGACCAAGAACGAGAAATTTGGTTTGTGATATCTTGAATTGATTTTGAATCGCCCAAAACCTCTCTTGGTTTGACGGTGAATCTCCTGGGATGAGAATTTTGTCTTGAGGGCTATAGTACACGCGACTGAGTTCATTGCTGGTTTTTTGCTTTGGACCTCTCCATGATATCTCGATCAAGGAGTGTGGAAGATCTAAACAGGGCTTTGTACCTTTAAGGACTTCAGCTTTGTTCGGAGAGGGAGGGGGCCCCAATGGTTCCCGATCGACACAAAATTGAGTGAAAACTGCTTTCCCTTTGCTGACCAATGAAATGTGGTCCCAGTCCCAATGGGAGAGGGAGAGGCGATTCGACTTGCCTTGGCATTCTCTTGTGATTTCGGGCCAAGGAGCCTTGTCGCCACCCATATCAAAGTGCCAGCAGGTTTGAGGATCAGAGAAGGTCAGAAATTGTCCCTGTCCGATATTCCATAGAATCCACCTTGGAAAGCTTTCATTTTGGAGCACTACTGGTACCAAAAGAACCAGAAGGATTAAACTGAGCGACGCAAGCGAACGATTTCCCACGCAAAACAGACTCCAAAAAGAAATAGCAGCCAAGCCCATGACCAATGATTGAGTTGAATGCGAACGGGTTGAAGAGGGAGGGGAATCCATTGAGCCACTTGATCAAGAATCGAGAGAATAACTCTTGTAAGTCTGCTGAGGAGACTCTCAAGAGGTGGAAAAAACCAAATGGTCCATGAAATTACAAGTAGGGGCACTGCGGCAATTAGGGTGAGAGCAATGTTTACAAGTAAACTGAAAGGGTGTGCGGCTCCCAGGGTGGCTAAGAACGGAGACAGCCCAATATAAAATGCGATCGCTTTTTTCCAATTTGAAATGGGAAGACAGGCTATGAGGGAAGCTCCAAAACTCAATTGGAAAGATAGGGATATGAGCCATTGAGGGAACAAAACGACACCTATCACTCCCGATATCAAAGTCAGAAGGGAGCGACCCCAAAACAAATGAAAGCTTGAATTTAATTTTCCAACACAAATCTGAAGGAAGGCGCGAACAACTGGTGGTTGAAACCTGCAAATGAAAACAAAGGGTAATAGAAAAAGATAGGATTTTTTAGCTACTGGGCCCGCCCAACCGAGGGCAAGAACAATCGCCTTTTCGATTAAGACCAAGTGGAGTCCCGATACAACCAGTAGATGAACGAGCCCCAGATGGCGAAAAAGCAACATTACCGGTGAGTTCTGAGGAATAGCTGCTCCGCAGCAGAGGGCTTGGTAGAGATTTGAGTATTGTGAATCCGGGACTCTACTTATGCACAACAAATGTGAGGTTTGAGAAGCTTTTGTTAAATAGCTAGTCATGTCAAATTCAAGAAAAAGGGGTATGAAAGGAAGAATAAAGGGAAGTAATGCCATGTTTAGTGTTTATTGGCAAAACGGATACCAAATCTAGTGTAGAATAGCTTCTTCAGCGGGTTTTTCGTGGTCGTCTCTCGCCTGTCACTCGGATTGTAAGAAAAGTATTATAAATGCTAGTTATTTTAATAAAACCATTTAATTTCAGTTACTTAATATTGCCTTTTTTTTAATCAATTCGCTGAAATGCAGATCAGAACACAAGTCCAAGGTCGTGAAGCCTGAGAAATTCACATACCTTGTGGATAAGTCTGCGAGCCGAAAGAAACTGACGAAAAATTAACGAAAACTCAACATATAAACACGAAATTGGAGTGAGCCACTGAGGGGAATACCTTTGCAAATGAGCAGACATCCGCTAGGCTTGAAGGGGTGTTGAATTTAGGTAGGGGGCCGTTGATGTGCTCAAGATTTACAGTGGTCATGGTTTTGGCACTGAGTGCGTACGGAGGGAATATTGCCGCAGCCTTTTCACAGAAAGCTGTGGGGTTAACTGATGACAATAAATCCACTCAAATTGTGAACCCGAAGCCGAACAATGTATTCAGGAACGAGAACCTTATATTGAATGAGATGGCGTCTCAAAAGAATCGGAAGACTGCAGATGGCGTCTTGAACAATGAGACTCTTCGGGACCGAAAGAAGGTTCGCCTCATCGAGCAATATGAGAAAATGGGGGAAGATGATCTTTATGCTAGAGTTATTGAGTCATTTCGCAGCAAGGACAAAACTGCATTATCTGCATCAGCCGAGATGATACGAAGAAAATTTCCTTCGAGCTTGCATGTTGATAATTCAATTTACTTTATGGCTCTGTTGGATATGCAAGATAATTCTTTTGTACCGGCGCTGAGAAAATTTGAATCGGTTATTCAAGATTTTCCAGCAGGGAATAAAAGGGTTTCTGCTCTTTTTGCGAAAGCAGTTTTATATAAAAAGCTAAATTTGGTTGATCAGAGTCAAACGGTTTTAAACCAGGTGATTAGAGAATATCCTGGTAGTCCTGAGTCCCAACGTTCTGTCATCGAATTGAAGCTTTTGAGTTCGGCCAATCATTGAATGAATATAAGTAGACCATGAACAAGGAAGTTCTAAATGGTTTTGTTGCGACGAGGCTCTCATTTTTTTATTTCAGCGGCAATTTTTTTTCAGGGATTCTCCTTTGGTAAAGCCCATGCCAGGCTTGGCCAGTCGGATTTTTCTGCAAAGAAAGAGACGAGGACAAGGGTTTCATCTGGAACAGCGGTAGCGGCGAGTGAATTTTCGGATGACAACGAAATGGAACTGGAACCATCTGATGGAAACGAGTTATCGCCTGTTGAGAGCGCTGAACCAGATGAGGGCTCAACAGTCGCAGATGATTTGCCCCCTGCCGAAGATGATTCAGTTTCAGAGTCAGACAAATCAAGCGAGGGCCAGCAAGATTCTGGTGGATCATTTGATGATCCGGATCTGGCTTATGAGGCTCGTCTCTATGATATTTTTATTAATTATAATAGTGAGGCGACCTCACCCGAGCAGTGGAAGGTCATAGTCGGGGCGCGGGAGACTGAAATCTACCCTATTCAGAAAGGGGACAACCTTTGGGAAATTTCAAAAACCTTATTTAGTGATGGATATTTTTGGCCAAAGGTATGGTCGATCAACAGTTCAATTACCAATCCTCATGTGATTGAGCCCGGTCGGAGAATTCGATTTGTACCAGGCGATGATTCGCAAGCTCCTGCATTTAATTTGACGGAGGGAGGCGAAGACGTCGATGAATCAACAGAGCCAGCTGAAAGTCAAGGCAAAGAGGCTAATGGAGAAAAGGCCGATGGAACACCAAATAGTCCCGAAAATGAAGAGGGGGATTTGATTAAACCGGTGCTTCCTGCTCGAGCGACTCCAAAGGCAGGCGACGATGACCTTGATATTCCTCCTCCAGAAAAAGTGAGCCGTCCAGTGATAAGGAAGTTTCCTCCGAGTTTGCCTGATTGGCAAAATGACAATATTCTTGGGGTTTATGATTCTCTTGGAATCAGTTTCGGAAAACGAAGTGATCTGCATTTGATCACGAGTTTCGAATTGATCAATTATCTCGTTGAAGAGTTTCCAGAATCCTTTGGAGAGGTCAAAGAAGTTGAATCTGGTGGTCTTTCTGCGGCGAGTTTTCAGCATATTTATGTGCAGGTAAATAGAGGTCAGGCTCGCGTGGGAGACAAGCTCTTGGTTATCAAAAATACGGGGCTATTACAAAGACCGAACGACTTTGTGGAAAAGCTTTCCTTTTATGGCCATGGAGTTGAGATTCAGGGAGAAATTGCTTTGCTTGAAAATGTTCAAAGCAAGGAATATTCAACTGAAACAGAATTGTTTCGTGCTCTTGTGATCAAGGCCGTCAATCCGATTGATGTTGGATCAAAAGTGCTCAGAGGAGCAATTGAAAAAGTCAATTTAAGATCAACTAATCAACGGAGTTCTGTCGTTGCCCAGATAATAGGCGGTATGTCCAGCTCGAAGCGCCAGACATTTTATCCTCAGTCCATTGCTTTCCTAAATCGTGGTTCCAAAGATGGTCTGAAGGTAGGAGATGTTCTGCCGATTCGGTCCAATCGCTTGCTGCGTTTTCAGAACTCGATAGTTGATGAGAATAGCCGTCCCAGCGGATGGTTGAAAATCGCTCATATTACCCCGCGTTTTTCTACAGCGGTCATATTAAAGACGTTTGAGGAAATCTATGCTGGAGATTTCACAGGCAGGGGTAAAACTATCAGTGGTTCTGGGAAGGAGACAAAGAGTCAGGGAACTACTCCAGAGGATTTGTCGGCAGAGGCTTTGACGGAGTCGGAGTCAAAAAATTAAAAAAAGATCAGATAGATAGGTTCGGAGCGAAGTTCGGACTAAAATGGAGCCGTCGCGTTTGAGGCCCTTGCCCTCGTGCGGACGCGTTTGCAGTTTCTTTAATGGATGTACAATATCGACAGGTGGGCCCTCGCTTTTTTAGTATGGTCAAATTTTCCAGTTCTTCCTATTGAATTCGTCGGCTTGCGAGAAAAGCTCAGAGATGTGGCCCCAGTCGACTGGGGAAAACTTGAAATTTGGTCTTTGTTACAACGGGAATTTTTTGTGGTTCAACCATTTTGGTATGAGCAACTACCGCCCTTTGTGGACAGGGCTCAATCTCTTCAACTTCAATTGTTACTTTTCGGTGAGGCTGGCTATCCTCGGATGTTCTACGAACTGAGTCTGCCTCCTTTAGCGATGACTTGGTTAGGTCAATCTAGCTGGCAGGAGGGTGGCCATTTTGCGGTCGTTGGAAGTCGTGAAATCACCCCTCAATCAAAGCGTTGGATGGAAATACATTTGCCGAAGGTTCTTAATCAATATCCCTTCTTGCTTCTGAGCGGGGGCGCTCGCGGCACAGATCAGGCCGCACACGCCATTTGCCTAAGATTACAGATGGCCACGGTTTGCTTTTTGCCAAGCGGCCTTTTAAACCCGTATCCTCAGGAAATCAAAAAGTGGCTCAGCGCCATTGTTGATGGAGGAGGGGCAGTCGTAAGTCCATTTGCACCACTTCAAGGGATGCGCAAACAATTTTTTTATTTGAGAAACCAGCTCATTGCGAGTCTTTCAGGATTGGTTCTGGCTATTGATGGTCGACGCCGAAGTGGAACCATGATTACAGCACGTGCGGCGATGGAAATGGGGAGAGCCGTAGCTATCTTGCCGCAGCATCCACTTCACTCCAATTCATTGGGTGGACTTGATTTGCTTTACGACGGAGCTTTTCCGTTGCGAGATCACTTGGACTTAGAGGCACTTTGTCGGTTGTACGTAAAGCGGTTGTAACCCGACCGATGAAGTCGTTGAGGCTCGTCTATTAACTCTTAGCCGCTCGTCGCAAAGTCCAAAAGCTAAGTCCAAGAAAGATCAAGTTTGTCAGCCAAATGACAGGAGGGACAGGTAAAGAGCTATTCTTCGCCATATTCTCCAAAGAAATATAAACAATCCAATAGCTCACAATGACTCCAAGACAAATGGCAAAACTACTGCCCTGTGCTGATCGTCGATTTGTTGAAATGCCAAACCCCATGCCGAGCAAGGCGAAAATGAGGCAGGCTGCCGAGAGGGCGGATCGTCGATGAAATTCAATTTCAAGCTTGCGCCTTTGTTCTTGATTTAGATTTGTTTCGCTGAGTTCAGAGCGAATGTCCTTTAAGGAATATGAAAGCAGGGATTTTTTCTTTTCTTCAACATTGGCCGGATCAAATAGATTGATATCATAGGATTTGAAGTGGATTTTGGTATAGGCAGCATCATTTGTTCGATGAATGTCTCCATCAATCAAGCGGAGCAGCGCCGCATTTCCGTCTTTCTGTTGGCTCTGAAGAATCTGGCCTTCTTTTGCAATAATTGTGAGGGGGGAAGTGGAATCGCGCTCGTCAAATATGAAAACTTTATTGAGGCGACCCTCTTTCGAGTTGACCTGACTCGCGTAGATCACCATATCAAAGAAGCCCTCAGAAAAAACTCCCTCTCGAATAGTTGCGCTGGCTTTGAGTCGACTCAAAGCCGTTATCATCAGCTCAAATTGGCGATTGCCCCAAGGGGCCAAATAGAATGCGGTTTCTGCCGACACAGAGGCAGTGAGTATTCCTAGTATTATTGCTGGAACACTGAGGTGTTTTAAATTCAATCCGAGACTCTTCATTGCTACGATTTCAGAGTCTCCACTCATGCGGCTGTAGGTGAGAAGGACAGCGAAGAGGAGGCTCATCGGAAGAATAATAGGCAAGAAGCTAATGCAAAGGAAAAACATCATCTGCAAAACGTCATAAAGTCTGACCCCGTGAACAAGGACAAATTCGGTCAAGCGCAGGGTCTGGAACATGAGCAGAATAAAAATGAAAACGACAGCGCCCAAAATGAGGCCTGGCACCATTTCTACCAAAATATACAGAACGGCCAAACGGGCTCGAAAAAAGCCTAACAAGAGATATCCTTATCAATTTTGTCAGAGGAGGGGCTCGACCAACCCCTTTCTCCAATTATCAAATTTGCCTAGACAGGTTCGATCATACCGACTTTTTCAGGAGATCCAATTGCTTTGCGAACATTCAAAGCCATTTGGACCAAATTTTCAAAGTGTTTGAGATTCAATTGAGAGGCGGCATCACATTTTGCTTCCATAGGACGAGGATGGGTTTCTATAAAAAGAGCGTCACTCCCAGCTGCAACGGCGGCTAGAACCAAATGAGGCACGAAGCGCGGCTCACCTCCCGCGGGGTCAGCACTTGAGATTCCATAAAGTCTAACAACATGGGTCGCGTCGAAGCAAACGGGGGCTCCCAACTCCTGCATGACAGGGATGGACCTCATGTCGGCAACCAGACGATTGTAGCCGAAGCAGGCTCCTCTTTCTGTAAGGAGAACATTTTTGTTTCCCGTTGAACGAATTTTCGAAACAGCGCCATTCATGTTTTCGGGGGCAAGAAACTGTCCCTTCTTAACATTAATAGGTCGACCAGTTTCTCCGCAAGCGATGACCAGAGAGGTTTGCTGGCACATGTAGGCTGGAATTTGAAGAACATCAACGTGTTCGGCAACCATAGCGACGTCTTCAATTCGATGAATGTCGGTAAGAACGGGCAAGCCAAACTCCTTGCGGACGTTGGCTAAAATCTTCAGACCATCGATAGCCATTGGTCCTCTCCAGTTTTTTTCACTTCCTCGGTTGTCCTTTTCAAAACTGCTCTTAAAAATCAGTCCGACTCCCAATCTTTGGCTGATTTCGGCCAATGCATGAGCTGTTTCGTAGATGAGCTCCTTGCTATCGATCACGCAGGGTCCAGCAATGAGAGCTAAGCCGTGCCCCTTACCAACAGCAATATCAGGGCCGCGCGGACTAGGGACGCGAAATTCACGAGATGGCAAACTGATTGTTTCGATTCTTTTCATTTCCATGGGTATCCTTTCGAAAATTCCATATTACCTGCTTCAGGTAGCCCTTTGCCCAGCACAGCGCCAAGCGAAGCCTACTCTCTGGCGATCAGACGATAGACTAAAGGCTTAATATTGAGTGTCAATTTTGTCAAAGAGCCAGATGCTATTTTCTGCCAAAGGTCTTCTTGTTGACCACTTGCTTCTTCGTACTCGATAATGGTGGATATGATGCGTGTTCTGCTGGTGATTGATGATTATGGGGAAATGGTATATTTGCAGATCCTGCTGAAAAAGTTGGGTTTTGATGTTGATTCTGCCCAGTCTCAGCGAGCATTCACGACAAAACAGCTCGGTTTTAATCCGCAAATCATCATTGCGACAGCTGATGGTCGCCGAGTAAATGGAATTGAAATAGCAGAAGGACTAAGGCGTCGCCAGGGGTTCCCGAAAGTTATTTTGCTGATACCGTCCGGCATGGATCGAGGGATTGATGTCACAAATCTCTTAAATGTTGATGGAGCAGTTGAAAGCCCGGTCAACGTGCAAAGGCTTCTGGAGTTGATTTCGAGTGTCGGCGGAATTGAATCTCATATCTTGATGGATAAATACATCAAAATGCGGGCAAATCTCCAGCCTGATGAAGAAGGGGATTTGGCTCTCATTAAAGGAGAGTCTTTTTCCTTCGACAAGTCTGTTGTTCAGTCGAGGCCATTACAGGAGAATGCTTCGGCGCCCGAAGCCAAAGATCGACCTCGCTTTGCGGTCGTTGGTGGCCTTAGCAAAGAGCCTGGTGCACCGGAGAATATTGACGTGGACCTTGGCTCTCCCTCTCCAATCAATCTCTCCTTGGAAGTAAGGGAAGCGAGATTCAAGAAGTATCTCAGCGAATTACCTGTTTCGAAACACCATGGATTCTCACGTGATAAGGTGACGCAGGCCAGTCGGGAAATCCGCCGCACAGAAAACCAGGTGATCTTAAATGAACTCGAAGAGGAACGTCGGAGCTTCGTCTCATCTTTGTTTGCTTTAGGAAAAAAATCCAAGTGAGACACTTGGTCATAGGATTCTAACTAACCCTTTCCCCTTCCAGACTTACCCTTGTTATTAAAAAACATTCCCACGATGCTGGTTAGATCGCCGGAGTTACTGCTTCGTCGAAGTTCTCCTTCCAATCCCACCAGTTCTCGTTTGGCTGGAGTGAGAGAGGGATCCATAGTGAGGGCGTGGTTAAAGTAGGTGTAGGCCTTGTCAAACTTTCCAGTCATCTTTAGATAAAGACCCTTAACGAATATGTAAACTGCCGTGTGCCGTTCGTCGGGAGGGATGTGATTGAGCTGATATCCAACCTCATCGATTTGCCTTTCTTTTCCAGTTTCGCCAGGTCCGTTTTTGATCTTCGCCCATAATAGATAAAGCAAAAAATCTGTCCGATTTTTTCGCGCCTGGCTGATTTGCAAAAGAATTTCGAGAGCTTTTTGATAGGTTCCACGGTGCAAGAGTCTCACAGCTTCCTCAAATTGTGACTCATCCCGAAGCAACCCATGTGCATCGCCCCTGGTTAGTTCATTGATATATCGTTCGCGGCGGTTTGTTTCTCGCAGCACATCATAAGCCTCAGCAATTCTGGCAAAGACTTTGGTTTGGAGATCTTTTATATGTTGAGGTACGGACTGTTCGAGCTTGTCAGGGTGGAGCACTTTGGCCAAATCCAGATAAGCTCTATTAATTTCCCGATCTTTCGCTTTTTGGCTGATCCCAAGGATTTCAAAATGATTTTGTGCTTTGCCTTCATTGATCATATGGGTGAGTCGCTTTTCCTTACCATCGTAATCGATAGAATTAAAGGGTCTGGTATCGAAAACCAATATTCTCTCTAAAAAAAGAAAATGAAGTGCTCGAAGTGCCTTGTGCTCATGACTCGAAGAGAGGTTTAGAATCTCCTGAAGAGTTTTGGAATTATCAATCGTCTTTAGCAGGCCGGGAACAAGGTTTAATAGCGATTGTCCCTTTATTATTTCATATCGACTCTTTTCAGCGCCAAACCTAACGGAGTATTCAAGCCAAGGCGTGTAAAAGGCCCGTAGCCAGTTGATGCTCAGTTTTGAGATGACCCAATCATTCAAGAGAGTTGTCAGAGCCGACGAATCAATCGCTTCTTGACTGTCATTGACGGGGTGTTCATGAAAGCTAATTTGGACTGATGTATCTTGAATCGTTTTGCTGAGACGAATGGCAGATTGTTCGCGTCGAACAAGGGAAATGGCATGGGGACTTAAGGCATTGGCCTCAACGAGTCTCTCCCCAATTGGCTTTTCGCTGGTTCCACTCAGGCCAGTTGTGACCTCCTCATTCGAGGTGAAACCGTGTTCAACCAACAAGACCCCAAAATAGGAGGTTTTATCCTGGATATTTACCTGGGTGATTTTTCCTTCGGAGAAGGTGACAGAAGAAGCCTCTCCATCGGCGGTAATAATATTGAGATCTCCGCTCACTGTGGTACCGATTAAAAGTGAATAGACAAAAGGGAGATCAAAGCCATGGATGCTCTCCGTTTTTTCCAGTGCCTCAAGACGCTCTTTGAGTGAATGAGACTCTTTTGTCAGAAGGAGGAAAAGAGGGTCTCTCTCTTGTTCCACAAGATCTTCAAAGGCGGATTCAACGGCATCAACGAGAATCATTGAGTCAAATGGTTTTGAAAAAAATCCCAATGCTTTCGTCTTGCGTAGTGCATCATTTATAAAGCTTCGATCCTTAAAAATGCCGCTGATCAAAAGGATCTTGAAGTTATCTCCGGCATTTTCACGAAATGATTCGGCTAACTGAACCCCATTTATTCTAGGAAGCATACAGTCCAAAATGACGACCAGATATCCATTGATTTTAAAGGCTGTTTCAGCTTCCTCAACAGACGAAGTCAGTCGGCAGGGGTATCCGGCCCGCTTGAATGCCTCTTCGATTGATCGACCAAATGTTTGGTCGTCTTCAACGATAAGAATCCTAATATCTTGCTTTAACATCAGTGGCTTATCGGTCGGATGCAGAATTGAACTGAGCTATGATGGAGTAATATTCCGTAGTCTTTGGTTTTGTCCCTTCTTGACATTATAAGTTGGCATTTCATATTGTGTCGATTGGGTGGGGAGTGGCTTTTCGTATCAGAAGTGTTTCATTTCGCTACAAATATTTCAGTCTGATGAGGAGGAATTATGGGGACTAAAGCTGTAACAGACAATGACTTTGATGGTGAGGTATTAAAATCAAACGTTCCAGTGCTCGTCGATTTTTGGGCCGAATGGTGTGGTCCTTGTAGAGCCTTGGCTCCAAAATTGGAAGAAATATCTAATGAGTTGGGGGCGAAACTCAAAGTACTAAAGATGAATGTTGACGAAAACCCGAATATGCCTGTTCGTTATGGAGTTCGCGGTATTCCGACGATGATTATTTTTAAGGGTGGCAAGCAAGTGGGGCAGGTTGTTGGAAATCTTCCAAAGGATGAGATTGTAAAAATAGTTTCTCAGCATATGTGAGTTCCAGAGAGTTTGTGTCCTAATCACAAGATGCTGCGATAGGTGCGGTAACTGTAAGTTGACATTTTTGATTTCCCAAATCGGATGGCAAGCGTCTGGTTTTTTCCATTGTGTTCGATAAAATTCCAATCATCTTTTTCCGGCATTCCAGTTCCCACAGAATAAATCAAGTCTGACAAGGGTGATAAGGGGAAGTTTGCCTCAACCCCCCCGCTGTGAACTGAATAAATGTTACCCAGCGGGATTTCCTTTAGATGGATGACTTTGCGGTTAGCGATATCAAGCTTGAAATCAAGAATTCTTGACCGTTTGGTCTGGTAATTGTTGTCATAAATGATCAGTCGATTTTCAGACAATCGCCAGCGGGGAGTATGTATGTAATTCATTTTAACTTTTTTAATGATGTCAAATTGGTCTTGGAATCCACCCAATATCCATTCTGGTTTTCGTGTCACGTGGTTAAACATGAGAACGACGCCTTCTCCTAAACTCATTAACCAGGAGTTCTCAGAGATAATCTGAATGGCATTAAGGTGTGATACTGTCTTACATGATCGACCATGAAAAACGGTGATAGATTCCTCCTGAATCTTGAACCCGGCTTCAACGAAATCACGCACACTAAAACTTCGAACTTCCTTGTTGTTTTTCCGCTCCACTGCCCGTTGATTGAGAAAGCAAGTTCCGTCCGGAAGATCAACTATTTCGTAAGAGGAGTAGAGATAGTGGTTGGGCCCTAGGTAGTCGAATTCGTGGATATCAGTTAAAAAATCTGTTGATTCGATGTTGGAGAAATTTTCATCGAGAATTGTTCGAGTTCCTTCCGAAGTCACGCCGGGAGTTGTTATTGTGTTATTGAGATAGGAATAAAAGATTTTCCCATGCACATTGTGGGGTTTAAAATCATTGAAATTGCCAGTTGGAGATCTTCGAAAAAAAATCATTTCTCCGGTTGGACTGATTTTAATGAGTTGCCCTCCGGGAGTTGCAAGAATGGCTTGATTGAGAGAAGATTTGCCTCGTATTTGCAAGTCATCAAAACCATCGGCCAGATCAAACAAAATGTGAACAAGAAATGCCTTTTGATCACTCCCTCGGCAACTGATTTTGTGTTCAAAAGGGGCTTTGTGTGTCATTGGAAATGGGATTTCCATGGGCAAAGAAATCCACGGCCCTACGCTGTTGAGCCGACATTTGATTTGGGTGTTCTTGGAAGAAAGCCGCGGCTTTCTTTTTGAATTGAATTCGAACAAGCGAAAGGTATTCTCATTGTTCTTTGCGATAAATTGGGGGTTGACTTGAGAAATAGAGAGAGTTTCGTTGCTCTTTCCTTCGCTGGAGGCGAGGCCGGCTGACAAAAGAACGCCTGCAATGAGAAAAACCGTGCTCAATGAGGGAGCAGATCCTTTGAAAAGGTGAGGTTCCATAAAGAGGAGTTCCCCCGCGGTCCATTCTAAAACAAGTATCGACGGAAGGCGACCGAAGAAATAAGACCAAGTCCAGTCATAATCGAGAGGGTCCCTGTTCCTCCATAAGACAAGAGGGGCAAGGGGATTCCCACGATAGGGAGAATGCCAATAACCATTCCAATATTGATGAATACATGCCAGAAAACGTATGATACCACTCCCACGACAATGAGGGCCCCAAATTTATCCTTTGCCTGACTCGCAATTCTCACCGCCATGAGCAGAAGTACAATAAAGAGACCGAGAGTCAGCATGCTCCCGATGAATCCGTGTTCTTCGCTCAGAACAGAATAAATAAAATCAGTGTGTCGCTCAGGCAAAAATTCCAACTGCGACTGAGTTCCTTTGCGAAATCCCTTTCCTAGGACTTTTCCGCTGCCAACGGCGATCTTTGACTGAATGCTGTTGTATCCAGCCCCACGCGGATCTCGTCCTGGATAGACGAAGGTGAGGATGCGGTTTTTTTGGTATTCTTTGAGTCCGAAATTCCAAACGACGGGTGTTGCAATGGTGGCCGTCACAAGGCCTACGATGAGTATAGTTCGACTCACTCGGACAAAGGCGATCATGGTCGAAAAAACTGCAACCAAGAGAAGTGCGGTTCCCAAGTCTGGTTGTCTCACGGTAAGGACGAACGGGATCAAAAGGAGGACCGAAGGGACTATCAAATCCTTAAACTTCAAGCCGTCACTCTGACTTTTCGTTGAAAAATATTTTGCGAGCACAATAATCAATACAAGCTTCATCGTCTCAGAAGGTTGATAATGAAAAAAACCAAGATTAATCCATCGCTGAGCGCCAAGTGCTGTGCGGCCAAAAAAAGCCACAACGACAAGACTGAGAACGTTGATGACATAAAGAGCGAAAGCAAGACGGCTGAAAATTTGATAATTAATAAGAGTCGCTACAAAGAGGATCGCCCAGCCGCCCAGCAACCAAATGATCTGATTGATAAAGAGACGGTTGGTTCCAATGTCATTCACTCCGTGCGTTGCGCTATAAAGATTGATAAGGCCAATAAAATTAAGACCCAAAATAACGATGAGAAAACTAATATCCAATCGACGAAAGAACGTCCTTTCTTCCACTTGCATAGCTGTTTTCATTTCGCGGCTGTCTCCTTCAAGTATCTGACTAATTGGTTCGATTCGCGGCTGCTTATTCGATTATTTCCGCTGGGTCCACCTGTGACGGAGGCTTGGTATTTGATTTCAAACCCTTATTCTCCGCATCCTTGATTCTCTCTGGATGATACTTTTTCATATAGGCGAGGATCACATCTCTCACTATGGGTGCTCCTCCCGTAGAACCATGACAGGCATGCTCGGCGAGGATGGCCACTGTTATCTCTGGCTTGTCTGCTGGGGCGAAGCCAACAAACCATCCGTGATGGCGCTGGTTAAAGGGCCTTAACTCACATTTGTCATAGATTTGCTCAGCTGAATAGGATCGCATTTGGACTGTACCAGTTTTTCCGGCGATCTCAACTCCGGGAATTTTCCACCACCTCGCCGTACCACGTTCACCATTTGCCACCCTCCAGAGTCCTTTTTTTACCGCTTGAAATGTACTCTTATCGATAGCAACCCCATCTTCATTGGGGATGCTCGCATCGCGAACGAGTTCCGACTCGAAATCGGCAATCAACTCATTATCCTGGTTAATGATTTTCTTGACGACGAAAGGTTTGTAGAGCAGACCTTCTTGACCAATTGCGGAATAAGCCATTGCCATTTGAAGAGCATTTGTTAAGACATAGCCCTGGCCGATCGCATTGCTTAGATTTTCACCTGGCTGCCACTCTTCTCCGAGGTTTTTAAGTTTCCAATCCCGCGATGGCATCAGTCCTGGGACTTCGTTTGAGAGTCCGATTCCGGTCAATTGCCCGAGTCCCAGCAGTTTTGCATAGAGTGCCATTTTATCAATTCCCAAGGAAATTCCCATCTTATAGAAAAAGACATTTGAAGATCGTTCGATCGCTTCTGCAAGAACCACGTTGCCATGTCCCCCCTTCTGATGGTCATGATAAACCCTGCGTCCAAAGCGGATAGAGCCCGGGGCATTTATCACTGTCATTGGTGTAATTATTTTTTCTTGGACTGCAGCCAAGGCCACAAAGGGTTTAAAGGTTGAGCCAGGTGAATAATGGTCCTGAATGACCTTGTTGCGGAGGGGCCTAAAGGGATCATTCACCAGCTTGCCCCACAGCTCGGGAGAAATTCCCGTGGAGAAATTATTGGGATCGTAAGAGGGAGTGTTCACCCAAGCAAGCACTTCGCCATTGGATTTAAGAGCGACGAGGCTTCCAATTCGATTTCCGATGTGGTCATCGCGATTCATTGCTTTAAAGGCGGCATCCTGTATGTCACGATCAATGGTCAATATGAGATTGTGCCCGGGAATTTCATCTTGGGGTTTAAAGCCGAGGGTTCTCGGACTCTCGGTCTCTGCGCGGCGTCCTCGAGCATCAACCTCCACGATCGATATACCATCAAGACCGCGAATATATCTTTCCCAAACTTCTTCAATCCCACTCTTTCCTATCATGTCGCCTTGATCAAAAGCAAAAACGCCAAGATACTTTTGATTGAATCTGCTGATTTGTTCTTTGGAAATCTCCGCAACATAACCAAATAGTTGGGCTCCATTCTCGTGCAGGGGATAGTGCCTTTTGATCGTCTCGTTGATATTTAAGCCAGGATGATCAAGGCGGAGAAGTTTCAGGCGGAAGACATCCTCAAGGCTGAGGTTTTCTTTGATTCTGACCGGACGAAAGGGGCCATTCTTGGCCCGACTTCGCTTGACCAAGGCAATGATATTGGCTGGCATCATTCCCAATATAGGTCCCACTACCCGGGCGGTCTCTTCGAGGTTGGTTGCGTACTGGGGAGAAATGGTTGCCTCAAATCCCGGGAGATTGTCGACCAAAACGCGTCCCTCTCGATCGAGCAAGAGACCTCTTGGAGCCGGAATTTTAGTCTCTTTAATGAGGTTTTTTTCCGAGAAGTCTCTCAACTCGGTGCCCATAATAATTTGTAGATACCAAAGGCGAATAAAGATAGTGAGACCGGCAACTATGATAAGGACATAGATGCGTCGAAACCGGGGGGCGAATGCCTTTGCGTCCTCTTCTTCATTTGCAACAAACTTACTGCTCATGGCCGATAGCTTCCATTTTTGCAGGGAGCTCCTTGTGAGTGAGTCGATCGAGCCAGTAAAAACATCTAACGAGAGGAAGAGCCGCCAGCATTGTTAGGAGTGGTTCCAAAATCCAATCAAACCAAGCAGGATGGGAAAGTGGATTTGATTCAAAGGTCCAAGAATAGATAAAACCAATCACGAAAAAACTAAAGCTCGCGCCTCCGCAGAGAAGCATGAAATAAACAGTTCCCGAAGTGTAAATTCGATTGCGTATAGCCAAGAGGCCCGCAAAAAGAGTCATGTTACAAAGCAGAAACAGGGGGCCGTGGAGGGCTGTGAGCGCAGAAAGAAACAAACTGAGGAGATAGACCATGGCCATTCCCTCCTCGGTTTTTCGGTAGAGACTCCAAAAGACCAAAACGGGAATCCATAAATTGGGTCCTGGTGAATCACCAAAAACTTGCAGCCACAAAGAACACTCCACTCCTGAGAGAAAAATTGTTGCAGCAAGAAAGACCAGATAATTACCCACGAAGAGACCGATTTCTTTCATGAATTAGTTAGCCCTTTTCTTTTCTATTTTTGTGTTGCCGGCCTTCTCCTTGTCTTTTTCCTTCTCGTCATTTGGACCAAACTCTTCATCTGATTTTGGACTGAAGTCTTCATTCATTGAGTTGATGACAATGAACATTTCTTCAAGAATCGAGGGATTGATCGCTGGTTTGAGATCTATATCTTGGGTCATTCCATAACGGCTTTTAGAAACCCCAGTAACCACTCCTACAGGAAACCCCTTTGGGAAAATATTGTCAAGACCACTGGTTACCACCAAATCGCCAACTTGGACATCGTCACTCCGATTGAGGTACCTGAGTTTACAAGAGTCCGGCCCGCGGCCCTCCACAATGCCTCGAGCACGTGAACGCTGAACAATGGCATCAATAATTCCATACCTGTCGATGAGAAGCAGGATTTGCGAGGTGAAAGCCTCTGATCGGAGGACGTATCCAACAACCCCGCCTGTGGTGATCGCGGCCATATTTTTCTTGATACCATGGTGTGTTCCTCGATTTATTGTGACGGACTGATGGTCAGCTAAAAGGTCCCGTCCCACAACCTTTGCGGCCAAAAGATCCATTTTGGTTTCTTTTTTGAAAGACAATAGGTCCACAAGCCGTTGATTTTCCATTTTCAGTTCGGTCAAGGCGCCCAACTGCGCACGCAACTCAGCATTTTCATCAAGCAGGACTCGGTTCTTTGTTTTGACGTCAATGAGGTTGATGTACATTGCAGTCGTCCCGCGAATCCCCGAGCTAAAGGATGAAAACGTATTCTGTACGACCCCGGCCACGAAGGTAAACGGGCGCGCATACCAAGGAACTTCATCTGTCGACTCCCGTTGTAAATTGGTTATCAAAAGAGGAAAGCCAACAATCCCCAAGATCAAAAGAAATTTACGCAAATCAATTGAGAAAAAATTCAAGGTAGACTCCCCTCGGTGCCTAAAATATCAAATGCCAGGGATCATTCCAACAATCTCCTTGAAAAAGACCAGAAAAATAGTGAAGCTACCGAAATTGTCGGAAGGAGCCCACATTATGAAGAATCTTTTAGATAAGTTGCGCCATCCAGGTCGTACAAAAAGCATCGTGGCCTATATTCTATTTGGCGCTATTATCGTTGTTTTTGTTTTTTTCTTTCAATCGGGTCCACTCAGAGATATGGGAGGCGGAGGCTCTGCGGCAATCGTCAACGACCAGGTGATTCCACTCAGTGATTTTAGAATGAGAGTGCAGAGGCAGGAAGAGCAGTTGAAGATGCGAATGGACGGGCTTCCTGATTCTCAGCGTCAACTGTTTTCTGATGCTATTCGGCGTCGAGCGATGGACGATCTAGTAATGGCTGAGGTGCTTGCGCAGAGCGCTCATCAGTTTGGTTTTTCCGCTTCAGATAGTGAGGTTCGTGACCGTATTCTTGAGATTCCGCAATTTCAGGTTGAGGGAAGGTTTCGTCGAGATCGATATGAGGATCTCTTAAAGGCCAACCACCTGAATACCCGCGAATTTGAAGAAAAAATTCGCAAGGATGTCATGAGCCAGAAGGTTCAGGTTTCTTTTTCTCGGGCACTTTATCCCACCTTAGATGAATTAGAAAAAGAAAAGCGGCTGAGAGAACTTCAATTAAATGTGGCCTTTGTTGAGTATGATAAGTCTAGCTTGACCGCAAACTTCAAGCCCTCCGCCGATGAGATCAAGGCCTACTTGGCCAGTCCTGAGGGAAAGGCGGCCTCGGAAGCTTATTTTGCGAAGAATAAAGCCACTTTTTTCGTTCCAGAACAGGTGCGAGCGCAGCACATTCTCATCAAAGCCACGCCTGGCGATAAAACGAGCGAAGAAGAATCGCTCAAAAAGATCAAAGATATTGCTGAGCGATCGACCAAGGAGGATTTTGGAAAATTGGCTCAAGAATTGAGTCAGGACGAAGGCAGCAAGGTTAAACAAGGAGATCTTGACTATTTTGGACGTGGTCACATGGTCAAAGAATTTGAAACCGCTGCTTTTGCATTGAAGGCGGGAGAGATTTCTCCACCGGTGAAAACTCCTTTTGGATATCATCTGATTAAAGTCAATGATCACCGCAAAGGTGGAGAAAAAGCCTTTGAAGAGGTTGCTGAGAATATTGCGGGAATACTTCTAACGGAACAGCAGTTTGCCAAGGCAAACCTGAAATTGGAGGAGCTGACTAAGGATCGTGGAGAGAAGGCCCTTTCTGCTTTTTTGAAACCATTGAAAGTGGAGTGGCAGGAAACGGGAGATTTTGCTTTGGGTCTTCCACAAATCCCTCGAATTGGCGACAAGGAAAAGATCGTCACTGCTGCCTTAAGCCTTGAGAATCCAGGGGCTATCTACCCTGAAGTTCTGCAAGTCTCAGGCAAATACTATATTATTAAGCTCAAAAGCAAAAAAGTGAAGAGGGATGAAAACGCTGACAAGCTCTCCTACGCTGATGAAGCCCGGTATATTGCAGCCCGCAAGACGGGAGGAGTTTTTGAAGATTGGCTGAGCTCTCGGCGGGAGCTTTTTAAGATTTCTACAAACTCCAAGCTTTTCAAGGAAGAGACTCAGTGATTTCTTGAGATAATTTCTGTGTGAGACGCAGGCTAGATTTTGCGTTTCCTGCGATTCTTTGACTGTGCCGCTTAGTTTGTATCAGAATGATACCAGTTGTGTGCAGTTGTGTCCTCAGTTGACTTGAGATGAGGCTGGCCTGGCCCCTGTTTGTTGCAAAAGAGCAACTGCACAATTTATTTCCGATAAATCTCAGATTTTATAGCCTCGATATTGAGACTTTCATTAACTCTACCCGACAATGGTCCGAATAGGTCTAGGAGGGAAAACAAATAATGAGAGCATTGCGGTACGTTTATCTATTTATTATTGTGTTTTGGACAATTCCAGTTGGAGCACAGAATTATGTGCCTGGAGAGGTGATTGTTCGTCTCAAATCAGCCTCTGGAAGTCAGTCCGCCGCCTCTTTTCTTGGCAAAGCCAATTCCAACAAAAGTATGACTCTGAAACGTTCGTGGGGCAAATTGAATGCTTATCATTTTGGAGTAAAGGCCGGAAAAACCGTAGATGAAACCATTAATGAGCTTCGAAATGATCCTGATGTCCTTTACGCCGAACCTAACTATTATTTGCAAAAAGCCACTGATTTTCGGGCAGAGCGAATTTATAATCGGGATCAGGTTTCAAATATAGTTCAGAGCGATCCATCAAGTGCGTATGAGGGTCAACTCGGAGTAGAGCAGATCTATCAGTCAATGAAGGCATCGAGCTTTTCCTATAAACCTGTTGTGGCGATCATCGATACGGGCCTTGATGTTACGCACCCCGTATTTGTCGAGTCCAATGCACTTTGGCAGAATCCCCACGAAATCGCTGGGAACGGAATTGACGATGATGGGAATGGGTATGTTGACGATATCAATGGCTGGAATTTTGCCTATCATTCAAATAACGTCTCTGATGACGATGGCCATGGGACTCATGTGGCCGGTATTGTATTGAAAGCAGGAATGGATATTCTAGCAAATCCTGTGGAGGAAGCCAAAGTTCACATTATGGCTCTGAAGTTTCTCGACAGCAACGGAGTTGGGACTACCACGGATGCCATTCAGGCCATCTATTATGCTGTTAACAACGGAGCTGTGGTCTTAAATAATTCTTGGGGAGGTCCCTCCTACAGTGCCGCTCTTTTAGATGTCATTGTTTTTTCCTATAACGAGGGAGTCGCATTTGTTGCGGCAGCAGGAAATTCGGGAACCAATAATGATTCAGCCCCCATGTATCCTGCAAGCTATGGAGTTCCTCATATTATCTCCATTGCTGCGACAACGAACTTAGATTACTTGGCTTATTTCTCAAATTTTGGAAAGGGTACTGTTCATGTGGGCAGTCCTGGTTTAAACATTTATTCGACCTATCCAGGTGGTGGCTACGCGCCCATGTCTGGTACAAGTATGGCGTCTCCATATGCAGCTGGTATTGCAGCTCTGATGAAGGTGGCGGCCCCCGATATGACCGGTTTTCAAATAAAATCGGGTATGTTGGCTCAATCTGACAAGATCTCTCAATTGACAAATAAATTGGTCACAGATGGCCGGGTGAACGTCGCACACGCCGTGGCTTATGCCAGTGGAGCTCCGATTGATTCTTCTCAGCCGGGTTATAATCCGTCTTATTTGACTCGAGAACTTGCTTCAGAGCTGAGCGAATCAAGCGGCGGCGGTTGTGGCCTGGTGACAAAGCTATATACTGAATTCAATCGAGACCAAGTTTCTGGTGGTAAGAGCACTCACTCGGGCACGGAGACTTGGTATATCTTAGTTGTCGTGGCTCTGTTTGCTGTTCCATTGGCCTTGCGAAGTTATCTCCGTTCTCGTTCGCCCGTCAGCCGTCGAAAGTTCCCTCGCTATGAAATCGCCACCTCAGTTTCGATGGATATTGGGGATAAAAAGCTCATTGGGTCTGTGAGTTCCATATCTTTGGGAGGATTGCGAGTCGATACGGATGCCTTACTTGATCAGGGTGGGATCGTCACCATGACAATTGCGAGTCCGGATGGTAAAGACCAGTTACAGGTACAAGGCAAAGTTGTGTGGAGTGAGTCTAAGAAATCCTATGGATTAGCCTTTAGCGAAGCGAATGACTTGGTTCTTTCCTCTATCGGCAGTTGGACCAAGGGCCTCAAAAAGGCCTCTTAGTCCATAGCGATGACAAGAATTAGAAGCTAAACCGTGCCTTGGCCAATAAATCAAGATGCCGGACACCCCGGTAATCGTTGTTGAACCAACCCACAAAAAGACTGTTCTCAACCCCTACAGCGATGTTGCGCTTTATCTGATACAGAAGTCCATAATTGATACTTGGTCCCAACACAGTTTCATCATCATTGGGTCCATCTATAATCATCAGGTTAAAACCCGGAGAAACATAGAAATCCCACTCTCTCCGATTAAAATGAGGACGTATAAATCCCCCAAGTACGAATAAGCTGGTTCGGCCTGAGCCGTTGGAATTGCTGTCTTTGCTGTAAAAACGAGCTGTCGCTCCAAGCCCAAAGATTCGATCGTAGGCGTATTCGTAATCGCCACCAAAGGCAATTCCGCCCTCCCAAAAACCAAGACTTGCGTAGGCCGCATTGTTGTAACTATCGTAAGTCGATTCGCTCGTTGCACCGAATGAAACAGATGCGCCTAGAAAAAAAATGAGAACTGACAGAGCGTATTTCATGGGACATGACCTCCAATTGTAAATCCTTAAAAGAAGTCATAGTGTTCAATTATTATTTACCTGGAGGCAAGCGCCGCGCGCTGAGTTATCGAGTTTAGCAAACGCTGCGTGTATCGAGCCAGCCTGAGGTTGTCTTGTCGAGCAAGGTGTTTGAGCAATTCACGCCTCACTTGGGAGCGATCAGTTTGATTGGAAATCTCCTCAAGCGCTGCCGATCGAATGAGGACTTCTTGCTCGTAGAGCGCACCCTGCTTTGCAGAAGAGGGGAGTGGTGAGTCTGCCACGGCTAAGAGAAGCGGGAGGGCCTGGACATTTTGACTTTGTCCCAAAAAGAAAACGGCAATAAACCTATCATCTCCGTTCAAACTTTGATCATTGGCTATTTGTTTGAGGCGATTCAATTGATTTATGGTGAGTCCTTGAGCAATCAAGTGGAGTCTTTTTTCGGTTTCTTTTGGACTGGAATCCACTCGTCCGATTTTGAGAGCCTCTGTCTGAACAATTCGATCAATGACACTGACCTCTGAGCTGGAATCGCTCTGATGATGAATTCCCTTGCTAACAGACTCTTCAATTCGAGGTGAAAGATTTTTTCCAGAAGGCCGGTGGTACGGAGAAGCTTTTTGGGTATTTGGAACTAGCGATATGTCTTCGTGCAAAACATTTCGAAGGAAATCATGAGGACCCAGCAGCCACAAAATTAAGAGGAGAACCATGCCCCCTGTCAATGTGAAAGAGAGTGTTCTGAATGTTCTCATGTTCTCCCCTTCAGAGTGTTTCTGAGGACAAGGCAAAGGAGTCAAATAAACGGACGGAAACGATATCATCGATCGGTTGATTCATCAGAGGGGGGTAAGAGGTGTGGGTGGAAGAATGAAGCACTTTCTTTTCACGATTGAGCTCCACCAATTCATCTCCTGATATGGCGTATTGGATGATTTCCTCAGGCCAGAGAGAATGAGAGTCGGGACAATTCAATGTTTTTAAGTCGACTTGGCAATAGCGTCCTCCACTCTTAATTACAAACAGGCCTTGGCTGCCGTCCGGTGCGATGCGCGCAAGTTTTACGGCACCTGGGATCTTAACAGGAGGAGACCAGGCCGCATTTGAGAAGAGAAATGATCTCATTTGTTCGTTAGCAGCGAGTCCAATCAAAAACCGACGCTCACCAAGGTCCACTTCCTCGATGTCAATCATTGGAACGTGTTGTGGCATTCTTATTATCTTAAAGTAGGAAAAGTCATCGATGAGAGATGTTGATCCCTGATTTCCCTTATAAAAATCGATAGCGAAAGCTTCGGAGCCATTAAAAAGGGAAGCCCCGAAAGAAGTGGATTTGAGAGCGTAGCCTTGAAGAACAGGAATGTCCGCACGAACGAGTCCCTCTGCACTTACGACAAATGCCGAATTTCCAGAACGGGCGAGCAGTCGGAGCTCCTCCTTCATCGGGTTTTCATTAAACACAAAATTGGCGCGTCCGAGAGTCATTAACCGAGCCATTGATTTGTAGAGAGGGTGAAAATTTTCACCTTGCAATACGACCCGAGAGTAATATTCCATCTCAACCGCATGAGCGCCTCCCTCAGAAATGCTTTCATCGCATCCGGGAACCCTTGTGTTGGAGTAGGGCCCATGTGAACAGGGCCGATGTGAATACCCCTCGGTGTGGCGGGCTTCATGAAGGAGAGTGCCCACGCGCCCGAGAGTTGATAACTTGGCCCAACCATCCTGCATCGTAAAGTAGCCGCCTGAATTGTAGGCCGTGGCCCAAGGCAGATCGCTTCCGCGGCGAACTCCGTAGGTGACAGAGCTGAGCCATTGATAATAACTGTCAGCTGAGATGAGATTTTGAATAAATACGTTTGAATTGCCTGGTGCGAAGAGACCTCGTTCAACAATCTCAAAATCATTGATCAGCTTTTTTGTGTCCACTTTCGAGTTGCACAATTCCGGCCCGCCGAAAGAATCGATATCAACTGAAAAATCATGAATATACTGATCAAATTTTTCTTTGAGAGAACAGCCAAAATTTTCGTCCACGCTCGGTATGTCCGATGAATGAGCAAAGCTGCCAAAACTTACAGAGAAGATTACCATGAGAACCAAGAGTCGGCGAAGGTACATACATGTTCCCCCATTTTCTTTTGCCAGTTCTCCGACCTAGTTTTTCATCCATATAAACTTAGGTCAAAGACCCCAGAGCACTTCTCTATCCTGTCAAGAAAGAGAGGGCTAAGTCGAGAAAAAAATCATTTGAATAATGATGGTGGCCTCTCCGAGACTTGAACTCGGATGGGGTTGCCCCCGGTGGATTTTGAATCCACTGCGTCTACCAATTCCGCCAAAAGGCCCACGAATCAGGGAACAATACCAACTATCTTGCCCCGATCGAATGCACGCAATGTAGAAGACGTGCTGAAGATTCTCAAGCAGTTTTTATGCGTTTTAGCGGGGAAGTATCGAAGATCTCCCGCAGTTTGAGAACTGATTCTGTACGAATATTGTCTTATCAGAAACAATTTTGGGCAAAGAAATGGACCATCTTTGATTGGAGCGGACGAAGCAGTTTCTAAAAAAGTAATTATTTCAATATGTTAGAAATATGGCTCAGATGGCCTGGAGCGGCATAAGCCTTGCTCCTGTGTTGGCAAACCAGAGACGAGCTCAGGTCTTGGATATTTAGGAGAAACTTTATATGAAGCTGTTATTTTGGACGAGTAGATTGGCTGTTTTGGCCGTTTGTGGCGCAACTTTTGCCAGCTCAGCTCAGACTGACGGAGAAGTTCTGGATCTGGGTTTCCAGGACGAGGCTAAGGAGATTGCAGTCGACCCTGTGAAGCCCGTCGTAAGTGGTTCATCCAAAGCAAGTGTTGTTACTTCAAATAAGGTCATCTCGAAAACCAAAAAGCTGACTTCGGCTTCGAAAAAGTCTGGAACTTCGGCAAATAAGATGAACTCAGCTTCGACAAATGAAGAGAGTGTGGCGGCAGCCCCTGGCATCATTATTTTGAATCAGGGTAACGCAAATCCATCCACCCAACAGCAGCCAACAACCTATGTTGAGGCGACCCCAAGTCCTGAATCTCGAACGGAACAGTTCCGTCGTGCGCGCCAGGATGCTGAGGCAAATACAGAGAAGATCCTTTCTGAAAAGCTGGAAGAGTCTCGATTGGTTGATGAGAGAAGGCGTTTAGAGAAAATATTGGGCAATACCATCGAGGGGTCGGCGATAAACACTGAGCCTCAGCAGCAACAACAACAGCAGAATACCCAAGGTCAAGGCTATAATTCCGTTCAGAAGGTTCAAGTGATCAATGAGGCGCCTCGTACTTTTGGGCAAGAAAATGATTCCATGATTAAAGAGAAGCTTGAGAAGGTGCACAAATCAGATTTGGACCTTGTCCAGGAAGTCGAAGAATCGGAGGCTACCGCAGCGAAGCAAGTCGCCGCATTGGCTGCAGTTAATACTCGCCAGTATTACTTAGGCGGTACAGTGGGCTCTGCCAGTTATGTTGGAGTCGCTAATGTCCAGGGCAATTTGGCTGCGGGAGTTACGTTCGGTTCGATTTTGCCATCTGGAGTTTCTTTAGAAGCAAGTTTTATGTACTCTAATTTTTATATTGATGAGTATTGGTGGAATTATCCCTACTTCAGAGAATTGGACCAATATAGCTTGGGTCTCGGAGCCAAATATAATTTTAGCTTTGGAATTGTAAAACCGAATTTTGGTGGTCTGATTAGCTATAGTTATCGCAAATACTTTGATCGCGGCTATTATAGCTACGGTTACTCCAACGACTCAGAGGTTACAAGCCATGCCATTGACCTCGGTTTAACAGCAGGCGTAGACGTGGATATCACCGAGACTTTTTCTTTGGGATTTGAATATCGTTACATGACCAATTTGGCTAATCGAGCCGACTCTGACTACTTAACTTCACGCAGCGTTTGGCGTGAGGGTCAGCCAGTTGAGCGCACGGACTATAACTTTGTGACCTTGACTGGAAAGCTTCGGTTTTAGTTTGTTGGCTGGCACGGGCAGATCTCCATAGATCTGCCGTTATATATCAAAAATTTATTCTTGGCTTAAAGACAGGATCGCGTTCTGGCGGTGCTAAGTTTGCGAGATCTTCGGGATGAATCCATACTTCGATCAAATCTGAAACTGATATTGGATTGCGGAATCTAAATTGGCTGACTGCACCGGCGTGGATTTCGTAAAAGAGATCTTCGATTTTTTTCAGCAAGAATTCTTCCCCCATTTCACAGCCTAGGTTCCAGCCCCGGCAAGGAATAAAGTCGGTTCTGTCCAGCAGCTCGCCTCTGAATACAAGAATGGCGTCGGTGCCTTTCAGGGCGGGCGGTGTAGAGTCAATACTCGTATCATAGTAGTCGACCGCCGAGCGGCGATTTCCAAAAAGCGGAGATCCTTTGTTCGTTCTGCTGAATGCTTGGAGATAGACTTCGCCAAGGGCGTGGAATCCCAGGCCATTGCCGGAATGTGCTGGTTTAACTTCAAGCTGCTTCCCAGGCTTAAGTTCGCCTGCCAGGAGAATGGGAAGGACGTTGGCAAGGGCTGTCACATGAATGAGGTAGTCAATACCGAGCTTTCTTGCCGCCTGCGAACGACTGGATTGCGACCGACCGAGCAAAGGTAGGAAGGCATGTCACCAATGGAAATTTTGGCAATGCTAAAACCAATTGGCCGGGCCAAAACATGGCTATCAGAATGAAAAGCAAAAGACACCTGTGAATATACCGCCAAATGGTCATCGAGCAAATGCAATAGCAAAGCATGCCAACCTCGGGTATAAAAAGTTGTGCCACGGGAAAGATTGCCTGCAGACCTTGCGATAATGTGGGGTCCGCGACACACCATTTTGAAATTATTTTGTGGACCTAAAATAAAGTCAGGGTGCAGTTCTCCTTAGAATAAGAGTGTGGCGAGGAAGTTGTAATACATTGACGACGAATTGGCTCTAGCAAAGGTGGTCCAAGTTCCATGGCATAGCAGTTGCTAAGCCACTTGCGAATGATTGATTCACCTTCCCTATTTTTTCGGCTTATCGCCTTTATCTCACTTTTTGTTGTCGTCAGCACTTTGAACGCATCCCCTCGTCCATTGGCTCTGGAATCGGCAGAACCAGAGAATTCGCTTCTCGTCATGGGAGGGAGTTTCAGTCCGATTACTGAAATGCATTTGGCCCTTATGGCCGACACTCTCTATGAACACTCTTTTCCTCGCGGCGTCTTTCTCGTGGCAAATCCCTACAAAGAGGGTGCCGAGAAGGTGGATGTGGTCCTGAAGTTGACTCAGGTGGCAGTGGAGAGTTTCGATTTTATTCTACGAAAACGTAATATTCCTTTTCGCGATTTTCGCATTGTAGGCCCAGGACATGTGACTTGGGTCTCTAAGGCGGGTCGTTTGGTTCGCCTTGAGATGTCTCGGTTCGATGTCGAGAATCAAATTAGCGAATCTATTGATTCGATCTTGCATTTTCGGAAATTGGTTGGGCATCCTCGTAATCTTTGGTGGTTAGCAGGGGGAGACAGTGGTGCCAGCATGCCAAAATGGGGTCCGAGGTGGCAGGAGATGTTTGAAAACACGAACATGATTTTTATTGGACGCCAAAGCTCTCCTGGAGAGACTTCCATTGATCACACACTCAATAACCCCTTACAACAGATTTACCCACAAGACTTTTTGGAAAGATATGAATACAGAAGAGAAGGAAATGTCCATTTTTATCAAGCCCGCGAGAGGCTTCGTCCGTCTCTTTATATTTTGAACAGGAGAACCTTGCCGATCAGTAGCACAAAAGTCCGTCAGTCTCTTTTGACTGAAAGCCAAGGTGAGGCTCAGATGATGTTAACTCCTGCGGTCTATCGAGCCATCCTTGAGGGTTCCCATTATCAATCCGCTCGCGTGCACCTCTCTCGTCAAAATCTAGAGACTCTTCTCGTTGATGAATTGCGAAAAATTGAAGAGGGAAGGAACGACTCAAACGAATATGTTCTCTTCATCAAAAATCTCATTTCCAACATCACAGCCCTGAAACCATCTGGTCCATCGGTGTCCGCCCCGCCACCGGAGCGATCTCCAAATGTTTCGATGGAGAACCAACTCTTTCCTGGAGCTTTGCGAACTACCACGAAAATTCCAAAGAGCTTGGTTTCTCTTCGTCGCCAACTTTTACTTGGCGATCCCAGATTTCTCGTGAGCCGGATGGCTATTCGTAACGGGTATGCCATAAAACCCGACCAAGAAATTACATTCAATCTCGTGAAAAGCCAGATGAGTCATGATTTACCCCTCTCTGTTCGTCAAGCTGCCGATCGACATATTGATTGGCTCGATCTCAATATTTCAATTAATGAGCTGAGGAATATTCTTGGCGATGGGCCTTTGGCAGAGCAATTGGAGATTTCGTCAAGGGATGAACAAGGTGCACTCGCCAATTATCTGGCTGTCGCGATTCATAATGATGCTCGACTGCGAACTAGATTTGAACTCTTTTCAACCCGACGCTATTTTTCGCGTTTGGCATTTGGCTCAGTCAGGCCGGAGTTTCAATCTGAATTGAATCGAGAAGAGAAGTCATTTGAAACTTGGGCGAAGTCGTTTATCAATTCCCTCGAAAATATTCTGACTCGTTCTCAGATAGCAAAGCTCATTGATGCGATTGCGGACGTCTATATCATCTCTCGAACCGCCTCACTGAGGCCTGGATTGCTCGAGACAAACGAATTCTGGACAGATTTCTTAAGCCTTGCGGTGACGGGATATCCTGGAGAGGTTTTAGATCTGAGTAAAGATTTGATTAAGAAGAAGGTGGTCTTTCGATTGGCTCTCATAGGGCGATTGCTTCCACTTATTCATTTAAAAAGTGGACCTGAATCAAAAAGTCATCTGGAGATAGACGTTCGTATCAGCTACAACGGCCACTCCATCGGATATTTTGATCGGTCAGTTTTTGTTCCTGCCTCGAGTATGGATCAATTGGAGTCTCAGCTTTTCAGCGATCGGAGGCAGGAAGGAATTTATCATCTTGCCGTATTGTCTGGCGCCAAAAAGTACCTGGATACTTTTTATGACTCCAATGTCTTTCTTGAAGGAAATGATCCCTTTGGACCGATAAAAATGGATTTTTTTGCTGACCCTCAACCTTTATTTTTGTCAACTTTAACCGGTCGACCTTCTCCGAAAACTGGAAAATAATCAGAGATCTTTGGGCTCAATTGGAAGCACTGGAAATCTTCTGGCTCAGAAAAAAGAAGGCCTATCCTTTTGAAAGCATAGACTCCGATGTGCCAGGCTATCTTGAAGCGCTAGAGCAGTATCAATGGCTCCAGGCTGGGCTTGCGAAAAGTATCGATGAGCGAAGAGCAATCAACCACGTTGCGATGGGTATCACCGAAGAATTGTCTGATGCTAGGGGTTTAACTCCTAGCGCCCCCGCCTCGAGAGAGGTCTCCTTGGAGATGTTAATCAATGAAATTATCAGCGATACATTCAGGAAGTATATTGTCAGTTTTCCCAGCGGACCTCTCGGTTCTGATCTTCGAGTCGCCCTGCAAAGCTTGAGTGCGCTAACTTTCGATGAGCTTAAGAATTTGAGACTTGAGGACTTGCTTTTTCATGTTTTGAAAAGGCAGCATCCAGTTTCAGATCCAGAGGTCAATCGTCGCAAGGCCAAAGAAATATGGGGTGGGCTCAATCAAAAGTACGGCCTTACCAACGAAGTCATATTGCGGCCAATGAATGTGTCTGACGAGGGTACCTATCGTTCGGAAGGTCCAATTCACTTTGAGATGAAAAGAGCTGATTTACATCCGCTCTTCGATCTCGATGCTCCGAGTTCATTGATAGATCTGGACGTTTATATCAAGAGGAAATGGGGTGGATTGAATCATATCGCTCGACCTGATCAAGTCATATTCTCGGAACTAGGAACCTACGACACGATTCGAAGTCTTAGGCTTCAAGGCTATCGTGAATTTTTTCAGGTTAACTCCTCCTACGCGATGAGGGGTTCGAAAACCATGCTTGCGTTTAAACCCATGCGGGCAGAGCCGTTGATCATCTTTCATAGCTTTATTGGTGTTGATCTATTGCATCACAAGAAAATGCAGTTGGCGGTAGATTTTCGCGACGATTTTAAAAGCGTTAGGATTTTGACTTCGGACGGGCCAAAGTCGTGGGAGCAGACGGCTGAAGTTCTTGCCAAGGGAGTTCAGAGATTGCCTGGTCACCGCATTGATGATCTTGTGCTGGGTTACGGGGAAGTCATTGCTAGCGTCCTTGAGCAGGATCGCTCCGTCCATCATATCGAAACGAGTCGTCTGGGCGATTTTGCTGAGATAGCCTATTTTGCTGTTTTGGGCAAAAGCGGTATTCCAAGAAATGTCGTAGTGGTGATCAGAATGGACTATCGCTATTTCGGTAAGTTCGTTTTGCCATTGATTCGTCCTTTTCTTGAACGTGGCGTCGATCGAGTTATTTTTGCTGGCTCCGGTGGAGTCACGGATCCACAGGTCGGCAAACATAGGATAGTAGCTCCTAGGAATTTCATGTTGTTGAACGATTCGGGACAGGTCAATAGTCTACCAGGAATTGTGAATGACCTCTATGATTTAGCACCCTTTGGTGTGGTCTATTCGGGGCCTCATATATCCGTTCCTTCTCCGCTCGTCGAATCACGACAGCTTGTTCGGCGACTCAGAGACAAGAATCGCATTCTTTCGATTGATGTTGAGGGTTCTCAAATAGCCAATCTGATTCGAGAATTTAATGAGCGGACGAATCGAAATATTCGCTATGCTTCCGCCTACATTGTGACAGATGTTCCCCAAGTGGAGGACTCGGCAAGGGCCAATTTCGGACTTCACAAGCCCGATTTTGAGGGGAAGAAGAAGGCCAAGGAACTTTATGCCCTTTTGGTTAAGCTCGTTTTGGGTCTTCCCACGCGAATGGGATATTCTGCGCACAGTTCTCTCATTGCACAATACTATCTAAGGCAGTTTCAAAGCTTCTCAGATAATTCTGATTTGGACGGGATGAGGGATCTTTTTCAGGATGTTCGCGTTCGGCATGCTCAAGTTATTGAGCTTTCCAGGAGAGGGGAGCGTGTGTCGCGTGGATTAATCAAGACTTACGGTGACCTTTTAGCTCATTTTGAGAGATCTGTTTCTCCGGATAGAAATGGAGATGCACATATACATACACACGCACACGCAACTGCAGAGGCGTCTGATGCGCATGTCTATGGTGAATTGCATGGTTTGACTCTTGCCTATCAGCGGGCGATCGTGCTCCAGTCCATGACTCGATCCGCAACTTTAAATACGGGAGATGTTGTTTATCTTCGTGGCAGCCAAGTGGACGCGGAAACCCTTGCTCAATCTGTTCAAGGGGCTCATCGGGCCGTCGATTGGATATTTGCGCATCATCAAAGACCGATGACCGAGGCTGATGTTAAAGAACTTCACAGCTATCTGACTGAAGGAGTCCTTTCGAAAGAACATCAAGGTGTGTTTTCGAACTTTGATTACACTGCGGTCACAGGTGAGACAAGGACCTCTGCGCTGGCTCTCAAAGAATTTTTGCCTGGTTGCAATCAGTGGAGCCCAGTTATCAAATGGCCATTGAGGCGTTTACGCGATACGAAGCGATTCATCCTCACAAGGATGGGAGCGGGCGCATCTCAGAATTGATTGCTCAACATCTTCTTTTGCGTGGCGGACTTTCGCCTCTCCTCTTTCCGAATCGATTTGATATTAATTACATTTTAGTTTTGAGTCGGAATGGGGGTTTCGTCGATAGTCGGCGAGAATTTGTTGCTGAACTCGTCCGCAACACCGCGGCTTTTGCAGAAGGAATTCGTCGAGCATCTGGTCACAGTGCCGTCGTGAATGCGAAATTTAATTCTGATAGTGGTCATCTCGACTTAGAACTCCACGATGGGAGAGAACTGCAAATCAAGGTTTTTATGTAGCCGATCGGCCCATCGCTCTTGAGCGCGAAGTGCGCAATTTTGTCAAAGAGTCTGACCTTCCTGCGGCACTGCCAGCCGTTTTGGTTCAGAGGAAGGAATATGGGGCCTATTATGTCTTCGAGCCGCGAGGATTGTGTCGTCGGGCTCTCATTCAGAGTCTCTGATTTCTCACCGTTTGGTTGGTTGGTTGGTTGGTTGGCTGATTGGCAGGTCAAATTTCTGTTTGGAGCGAATGGCACGGAACCTGCAAAAGCAGCGGTCCGATAGCGGACTTCTAAATATCTAAGTAAGAGATCTATTCGTTGAAAACGAACCTTCATTCAGTGAGGAGATAAGGGTGATTGAGCATCTATTCGATTCTAAGACATGGGCCATTGAAATTGGGCGGTTTGGATTTTTAGGTCAGAAGGCCAAAAGGATCCTCATCTTTTTTGCTGCCATGGCATTCTGTTTTGCCTCGGCCGGCGCGCAGACTTTGCTCACTCTCGATGCCAGTGGTGCGGACGGCCTAGACGGTTCTATTGAGCGTGATTACTCAACAAGCCCGGGAGCATCATCTGGTCACGGGCGCGGAGGGCACGCGGCATCGTCTTCGACCCCAGGTCAACCCGGTGGCTTGATTGATATCCTGATGAGGGATTTGAGCCCTGCCGGACAAAGCGCCATCATCAGCATTTCTGGAAGCGTTGGTAAAAACAGTTTCAATCGATCAATTGAATATCGGCCTACGGATCAGTTTATTCTTCTCGATACTCGGGGGGGGCGTGGGGGCAACGGCGGGCATGGAGGAGACGGTGAAGGCGGATGCAATGGGCGAGACGGGTCCAATGCGACAAGAAGTAGCAGAGGTGGCAACGGAACCGATGGTTGTGACGGGGGAGATGGAGGACCTGGGACCCCAGGCTCGCCCGGAGGTCCTGGTGGCACAGTGCGAGTTCGGTTGGATCAGAATGACACCCATCTCATTATGCTCGTTCGACCTGATGTGAGCGGAGGAGCAGGTAGCAAACCCGGCAAGAGCGGCAAGGGGGGCAGTGGGGGCCGTCGAGGGGATGGCGGCAGTGGATATTCTTGGACGACCACTCGAGTCACGGGGCGAAGATGTGACTCGGACTATACGGTCAATAATAGCAATGGTTCTCGAACAGTTAAGAAGGGAGCCTGTCATGATGTGACAACGACTGATTCCCACTCCAATCCCGGCGGGTTTGATGGATCAAATGGAAGGGATGGGGTAACTCGGAATAACCCCGTTTCGGGCGGGCCCCCAGGACCCAATGGGAAGTTCGAGGTGATCGTTCAAAACGAGGATGGTTCATCTGACACTTATGCACGCCCATACAATCTTGAACTTAGAAGTTTTACAATGCTGGATGAAAATAGGGATGGGATTTTTGAATTTGGCGAGAGGGTTTTGATCAGTGGGATCACTGTAAAAAATGTGGGACAAATGCCAACGCCTGCGGGGAAATCCGACGTGCTTGTGTTGTTGGGCTCTTCCACTTGGGCGATTGCAGACCCTGCAATGCTCAAGGTTCCCCAGCTGAAGGCGGGCATGGAGTATACCCTCCCGGATCAATTGAGCTTTGTGATCAAGGACAGTGGGCTTGTCGGAACTGACAAGAGAGCTGTTGTTGAGGATCGAATAACGCCGATCGCAAAAGTCACGAGGGTCGAGAAGACATTTGAGGGTTTTCGATTGCCCAAAACCCTAACGGTCACCTATCCAGTTGAAATAACACCTATTGATGTGCGGCCTTCGATAGGTCCGGGAGAGAGGGCGCGTATCGTTTGGAAGGTGAAAAACTTATCGAAAAAGGCTTACGGTGCGAATTCAGAACTGAAGAGGATTTTATCAACGGACCTGAAATTGGTGGGTGGTGATGCCCAGAAAGACCAAATCTCTTATTTGGTCCCAACGGATCAAAAATCTTGGAATTTAACAGACGGGTTTATTCAGGCTATCACTCAAATACCTCCTGGCGGCGAAGTTCTCATAGAGGGAGAAGTTGCGATAGGAGCCGAGGCATTGCCCTACACCAACTTTGAGTTGAGTTCTGGTTTGAATCTGCAAGCCTATGGAGAAAGTGCTCCCAGAAAAATTCAGAAAAACTCCTTCTCTATTCGAGTGGCTCAAGTGTACTCACATGATCCAGAGGCCTCTTTGCTCTTATTAGCCGACAAGGATTCGAATCGAGAGGAAATCCTTGCATGGAAGAAGCTGACAGAAAAAATCGGTCTTAAAATGAACATTTGGGATGTCTCTTATTACGGATTCTTTTCGTTGACGAGAATCTTGGAAAAACAGCGAGACACTTTCGAAAATATGTATGCTCACAAAACCATCATTGTGCCAGTAGGTTCAAATCAAAATTTGCAAACAGAAAAACCCTTGGACTTTCTGTCGCGCACCGAATTTCTTCGAGCTGCGGTCCGCACGAAGTTAAACATGCTTGTGTTGGGCGGGGAGTTGGGCACAGAGAGCGGCCTGACCGCCTCATTGCTCAGACCAGACGAACCTCGGTTGACGAGTGTTGCAAGCATTGAAGAGGCACTTAAGGCCTCTGAAAAATACGGCTCTTTTGACGAGACAGAACTTCCTGGACCAGGTTACAGCATTTCGGTGATGTCCACTCAATTTTCAAAACCTGTACCAGAGGAATTGATCGCACGGGCAGAAGAATTTTTAAGTCAGATGAAGAAAGACAATCCGTCGCTTGGATTTCGAATTGAATCTGGTTTTAGTGGTGCAATCAGTGAACCAGGCACTCTTCGAGATACCTATCATTTAGGGAGCCTTGAGGTCATACCTGTTCATCGACGCGACTCGGGCCGACTTGTTGTACTTTCGGTTCCAAATCAGGAGCTCCGCAGCACTGACTACATTCTCAGTCAGGAAAATTTGCGAGCTCTCTTGCTTGGTCTGAGCCTAAAAGAGAAGGTAAAAACTTTTCGCAAAGCTCTGGACTCTGGCGATTCTGTTTTAGAAAAAGCCACTCGTGATGCTCTTATTTATGAGGTGGCATTTCGGCTTCAAACGGCCGCTCATGAAAAAGAAGGCTCTGAGGCGGCCAAAAAACTAGACGCCTTATTGTCCGAGCTATTGGAATATTCGGTCAAGTCTGGACCCTTTTCCAAGAATCCAGCAAGAGTGTACGAGTTGATAGCCTCCGTTGACCTATTCGCTGCAAAGGTATTGGAGGGTTCCTCTCGCGCAGCTGTTCAAGATAAATGGGAATCTTCGATCAGGAAGACCTTGTTGAACGCGAGTGGCGTTTCTAGTTCTACCGATAGAAAAGCAGTCGAAGAGGAAATCAAAAAGGCGGCTCGATTCTTGGAAGAAAAGGCGCGGACTCGAAAGAGCATCCTGCCTGGAATTAGCAAAGTTGATAATTATCGCCATCTTTTACTGTGGCCGGCGCTTCATCGAGCGCAAGGGACCGACCGAGACCTTTATGACAGCCAGACGATTTTTAAAAAGGGAGTCACGCCATGACACAAAAACGAATTCTCGCAAGTTACTGTCTTTTCATCTTGATAGCTATCGTCCCTGCGTTTGAGGTTTTTTCAAGCGTATCTCCAGGGGCGTGTTATGTGATGTTGCAACCCGAAGATACTATCTGGGACTATTACGTTTGTGAAGGCTGTGGCAGTACCGTCTCAGCAAAGCCTGATGTACACAATAGACAAGCTTGTCCCAATTGCCCAAAGCCGCACACAACTGAAGCATATGTTGAAACACCAATTGTGGAACGTGACGGAAAACTCTTTGCTCTCCTTCCCGTCTTGTCGGTTCCGGGGACGGAGGAAAATCGGCAGGCCTTGAGTGGAGAGAAATTTAACTGTCCCTGGTGCAAGTCCAGCACCTTTCAGATTGACGAGCAGTGTCCGGGTTGTGGTGCCCGATTTGATGTTGATCACACTTTTACCGGACTCAGCAATATTGCGACTGGACATTCTCATAATCGCGGGGGCCATGCTTCTCAGTCTCCTCTATTGAATAAAAGTGGTGCGGAGCGCGATCAAACTTCCGCTCAGAGCCCGGACGTGGTGGTCAAAGGCGAAGGCCTTGGTTCAGGCGGTGCATTGCTGGAAAAAAGGACAGAACAGGCCAGAGCGGCAGGGAGAGGAGGCACATCTGGTGGTCATTTTTCTCGTGTTCCCTTAAAAATTTACGGGCTTGCGGCTGGGGGCTTGCTCCTGGCCACAGTTGGTGGGGCGTCTTATTGGGGTTCTCTCGGGTCTGTAGAGCCAGGGGTCGTGACGGGGGTCACAAGTACGCAGGTTCAGATCGAGTACGCCGATTCGCCCGAGACGAGAAAAACCATTTCTATTTCTCCCGAGAGTGGAGAAGGAGTGGTTGGCTGGAGAGTGGGAGAAAAGGTTCGGATTCATTTGACGAATTGGAGTGGACCAAAGGGAGCTGAGCGCTACAACGGGGATGCCCACAAGATCGATCCTCCACAAAAAAAGTAAGTGAGCACGAGACGAAGGTCAGGACGTCCTTCATTTGTTCCAAAGGAGAATTCTCAAAAGCCGTGACTACCCTCAGAGAGGTGGTTAAATAGAACCATGAAATTGATCTGGCAAGCATGTATCATAAGATTTTTTAGTCTGAGCCTAGGTGGATATTGCGGCGCACAGGCATTCTTGCTGAGTTTCGGTTTGTGTTTGTTTTCAATGCAGCAGCAAGGTCTGGCGCAATCGAAGCAGGGACAAGCCCAAGTGCAACAGGAGATTCCCGCAAGGCAGTTATTAACCACCACAGTGGCCGTTGTGGGCGGGAGGCCCATCACCAGCCGGGAGGTGCAAATTGCCTTTCTTCTTGAGAAGGCGATGTATAGCAACAAGAAAATTCCAGAGATTTTCTCTCTCGATGTGAATGGTAAGGAGTTTGATCGAGAGGTCGTCTCAAGCCTTTTGGAGTGGGTTGTTTTTCTTGAGGCGCAAAGTTTTTCGGCCCATGAGATTTTGGGCCTTGAGCTGGAGGCGGCCGAACAGAGAGTTCAGGATGCTTTGAAGAAGAATATCCAGTGGAAGGGCCTCGCCGTGACCCGCTCTGAATTAAAAAGCCAATTAGAAAGAAAAATGCGAGCCAAAAGATTTATTCAATTCAAGGGTCGAAGCTCCGTGGTGCCGGTGACGGACGATGAGGTTCGTGAGTATTTTGAGAAAAATAGGATAAAATTTGGCAACTTTCCGTTTGAGAAATTTAAAGATGATATCAGATCGTTTTTAGAACGTCAGCATGTGGACATGAGATTGAAAAACTGGTTTGAGATACTTCAAGAGAAGTACAAAGTGAAGAATCTTTCTTTGGACGTTTGATGGGTCTTGCTAAAGGTGACTCTTGGGAAATTCGGGCTCTTCAGGGGAGCGATTTTGTGGAACTGCACCAGACAGTTCAGGCCGTCTATTCAGCTTCCCCATTTCCGATTGGGGGAGGTTGGAGCGAGGAGCAGATCGCAGAAGAAGGAAAGACAGGCAGTTCGCTGGGAGTCTTTTATAAACCTTTTGGATTAACCGCCTTTGTTATCTGGCGTTGCTTTCCCGGGGGTCGCGAGATTAGGCTTCTCGGAACCCATCCCAAATGGTGTAGGAGAGGCATTATGGCAGAGCTTATGCGCTCGGTCATTGAGGGGCTTGATTCCGGCGAGGAGATCTGGCTTGAAGTTCATGAGGGAAATCGTGGGGCTCGTAACCTCTATGAAAAGTTAGGGTTTTCTAAAGTAGGCAGGAGACCCAATTACTATCGCGATGGTGCCGGTGCCGACCTCTATAGTAGGCTTTGTCCTTGAATCCAGTCGAGTGAATAAGCTCTGATAATGACTTGCCTTTTATGTTTGCCTTCGTTATAAATCGAACACTCGTAAGGGGGCCAGTGGTCCTCTTTTTTATTGTGTCCGCGTCTGGTCGCGAGGGATCGGAGTGGTGTAGAAGGACAGAGATTTGAGTAGTTTGTCTGATGATGTTTTGGGTCAGATTCGTGAATTGGCGAGTGAAATTTGCCAGCGAGAGGGTTGTCTTCTATACGATATTCAGTTTTCTGGTGGATCTAGGCAAAGAAATTTACGAGTATTTGTTGATCGTGCTCAAGGCGTAGTTTCTGTAGACGATTGTGCCAATATTTCGCGGGGCCTCAACCTTTTGCTCGATGTAAGAGATCTCATTCCTGGCGGAGCCTATGATTTGGAAGTTTCTAGTCCGGGACTTGAGAGGCAGCTTATTGAGACATGGCATTTCGAGAAGGCGATTGGTCAGGAAGTGAAGCTTTCCACTACGGAATCCATTCCTCTGCCTGAGGGTGTGGAAGCAAAGCCTGGAAAGGGTGGTCCGTTGTCGGTTGAGGGGAAGCTTACGGAAGCATCGGACGAAGTGGTTGTGGTTGAGAATGATAAGGCAAAGTGGGAAGTTCCTCGACGAATTATTCGGAGAGCGAACGTAAAATTTGTTTTCAGTGAGAAATCAGGAAGCAAAAAGAAGATGAAGAAGAGGTAATAGGGATGGCTGTGGAAAATGTATTCTCTGATTTGAGTCGTATGATTGAGCAGGTCGGCAAAGATAAGGGCATTGATAAAGGTGTCGTTATTGATGCTGTTATCCAGGGTATGTTGGTGGCGGCTCGAAAAAAGTACGGGACTTATCGTGAAATTGAGGCCCAATATAACGAGGAGTCTGGCGAGATAGAGCTCTATGAATTCAAGGAAGTGGTTAACGACGAAGATTTTTGTGATGAAGAAGTTGAAATTAAGCTATCTAGTGCCCTTGAGTTGGACCCTGATGCTCAACTTCATGATTCGATTGGGCATAAGTTAGAGACCTCAGATTTGGGGCGAATTGCAGCTCAGACGGCCAAGCAGATTATCACTCAGCGAGTGCGCGATGCCGAGCGTGACCTTATTTTTAATGAGTTTGAACAACGAAAGGGAGAAATTGCCTCAGGAATTGCCCGACGGGTTGAAAGAGGAGCTATCGTTGTTGATCTTGGTCGGACTGAGGCCTACATTCCACCCCGGGAACAGATCCCGGGCGAGCAGTACAAACCAGGAGATCGGATTCAAGGCTACATTGCTGATGTTCGTCAAACAACCAGAGGCCCTCAGATTATCATGTCTCGAGCTGATGAGCGCTACCTGATGAAGTTGTTCGAAATGGAAGTTCCGGAAATTTATGATGGTATTGTTGAAATAAAGGCAGCCGCTCGTGAGCCTGGTCAGAGGGCTAAGATTGCTGTGAGTTCTAAGGATTCCGCTGTGGATGCCTTGGGGGCCTGTGTGGGAATGAAGGGCAGTCGCGTACAGAGTATTGTGCAAGAGCTACGAGGCGAAAAAATTGATATTGTTAATTGGGATGATGAGCCAGCTCGATTTGTTTGCAATGCTCTGGCCCCTGCGGAGATTTCTAAAGTGTATATGGACGAAAATTTGATGGAAATGGAAATTGTAGTTCCAGATTCTCAACTCAGCTTGGCCATTGGACGAAAGGGTCAGAATGTGCGTCTGGCAGCAAAGCTGACGCGTTGGAAATTGGATATTGTTTCTGAGTCGAATGCTTCGCAGAGAACAGCCGAGGCGATATTCAATCTGATGCTGATTCCTGGGATGAGTCAAACGATGGCACAGAATATTTTCCAATCAGGATACGGGTCATTTCAAGCCATAGCTGAGGCACAGATTGATGATGTGATGAAGATTCCTGGATATGAAGACGTAAGCAGGGCCACCAAATTAGTTGAAGATTCAAAGGCTCTCCTAACCCAGTACCAGCAAGAAGGTAAAACTGTACCAAAGGCTCCAACAAAGACCCCAGAGGTTCAGCTGGAGGGTGATGCTAAGTCTCAGGCGGCGCAGCGTTTGAAGGAAGAGATGGCTCAGTTGAAGGCGCAGGAAGAGACGGCAGGTAGTGAAAAGACTGAGGTTGGCGGAATTCAGGAATAATTGAAAGCATCTTAAATGTGGTTGATTCGTGATAAAGAGATAGACAGCGGTATAAAGCGACAGTTTGGTTGAAGGAGAATGAGTGACCCAGCCCAAAGTTTATGAATTTGCAAAAGAGATTGGTATCGAGACTCTGACTCTCATGGATAAGATTCGTGAATGGAATCTTCCGATTCGAAGTCATATGGCTGGTTTAGATGAGGCCATGATCCTCGAAATCAAGAGCCGTTTTGATGCGGAGGCGGGAACAAAAAAAGAGATAAAGGCTAAAAAAGCCAAGCCGAAGAAGAAGGCCACCGCGAAGTCCGTGCGTAAGGTCGTTACAGCTACGTCTAAGGCGGATGAAAAGTCTGTGAAAGAAAAGAAGGCAGAAAAAGCCGCAGCGTCTCTGCCCAAAGTGATTCGACGTAAAGCTGGAGAAAAAGAGGAGGCCGAGGCTGCGGCAGCTGCGGCCCTGGCCGCACAGGTAGAAAGTCAGGAACTTTACGCCTCAGAAGAAGTGAGTACGACTGATGGGTCAGAAGAGGGTTCTTCTGCTGCAGCTCATTTGAGGGAAGCAGACTCCGGGATAAGTGCGGAAGGTGTGTCTCCAGATTCGATTTCTCCTGATTCACCTGAGGTAAAAACTCGTCGTAATATTGTAGGTCGCATGGATCTGAAGAGGGTTGTGCGTCCTGTAGCTCGAGCAAGTAGCACAGCTTCTTCAACGGGACAGCCTCATGCTGCGGGGGCAGGGGCCTCGTCGCTTTTTGCTGGACAGATTTCGGATCCCTCTCGTCCTCCGCGACCGGGAGTTGGTCGGACTTTGAGAACTGGATTTGTAGCTCCCTCCCCTTTCCTCGATGAAGTCGTTACTGAAGAAACGCAGAAGGAAAAGGATGATAAATTAAAAAAGCGTCCTGGGGCGGGGAAAGAGCTTCCTTCGGCTGTATTTTCGGCTTCTGAGTTTAGAAAAAGAGAAGTTGTTTTCCAGCCAAAGAAGAAAAAGATTCCCGGTAGGGGAGAGGTTAGAAAAACTCAGATTACAACTCCAAAGGCCAGCAAGCGAGTTGTTAAATTTCATCATGTGATTAAGGTCGGAGAACTAGCCAACCAAATGAATTTGAAAGCCCCTCAGCTGATTAAGAAATTAATGGGCGAAGGGATTATGGCCACGATTAATACGGACCTCGATTTTGATACGGTCGCTCTGATGGTGCCCGAATTTGGTTTTGAAGCTCAAAATGTGGCTTTGTCGCCCGAGGGCTTGATTGAGGAGGCGGTTTTTGGTGATCTTTCTTCGGAGATGGTATCTCGAACTCCAGTCGTGACTGTGATGGGTCACGTCGATCATGGCAAGACGACACTGCTGGATTCTATTCGCAATGCAGACGTCGCGTCCCGCGAGGCTGGCGGTATCACCCAGCACATTGGGGCGTACCAAGTAACTCTTGAAGATGGAAGCCACATTACGTTTATAGATACTCCAGGCCACGCAGCATTCACAGCCATGCGGGCCCGCGGAGCAAATGTGACAGATGTAGCGATTATAGTTGTTGCAGCGGACGATGGGGTCATGCCTCAGACGGCCGAAGCCATTAACCATGCCAAGGCCGCCGGGGTCCCGATTATCGTAGCAGTTAACAAAATGGACAAACCGGGTGCTAATCCGGACCGAATTAAGCAACAATTGACGGAGTTCCAACTCGTTCCTGAGGAGTGGGGTGGAAGCACGATCTTTTGTCCTGTTTCGGCTCTGAAGGGAGAAGGGGTTAAGGAACTGCTTGAGCAAATTCGGCTTGTGGCTGAGGTTCAAGAACTTCGGGCGAATCCGAATCGCTCGGGCACAGGATTGGTGATAGAAAGTCGCATGGAGAAGGGGCGGGGATGTGTCGCCACCTTATTAGTGAAAGATGGGACAATCGGTGTAGGTCAGGATATTGTCGTTGGAACGGTGGCTGGTCGAATCCGGGCCATGAACAATGATCGAGGTGAGCGAATTAAATTGGCTGGTCCAGGCACGCCCGTCGAAATTTTTGGTCTCCCGGAGACTGCTTTGGCTGGGGATCGTTTTGATGTCACGGAGACGGAAGCTCAGGCCCATGAAATTGCTGAATTGAGAAAACGTCAGGCGGAAGCCGCGATCGCAAGTCTTGATAAGACCATGACGTTGGAGCAGATTTTTTCTAAGGTGAAGGCGGGTGCGGCAAAGGAACTTTCAATTGTATTGAAGGCCGATGTGGCTGGCAGTTTGGAAGCCATCAAAGGGATGTTTGAAAAGGCAGGCACGGAAGAAGTCAAAGTGAAAATCGTTCACTCAGGGGTGGGTGGAATCAGTGAATCGGATGTGTTGTTGGCGGGAACAGCTCATGGTTTGGTTCTGGGTTTCAATGTTCGTCCTGATGGCTCTGCTCAAAAGCTGGCAAAAGAGAAGAACATTGAGATCAAGGTTTATACAATTATCTACGAGATGATTGATGATGTTAAAAAAGCACTTGGAGGATTGTTAGCACCCGAGATGGTTGAAAAATCATTGGGCAGAGCTGAAGTGCGAAATACTTTCTCGGTGCCAAAATCAGGAGTTATTGCTGGATGTTCTGTTTTGGATGGGAAAATTACGCGAAGTAACCAATTGCGATTGGTGCGAGATGGCCGAATTGTTTATCAAGGAAAAGTTTCTAGTCTAAAGCGGTTCAAAGATGATGTCAAAGAAGTGGCCTCGGGCTTTGAGTGTGGGATTGGAATTGAAAACTTCAATGATATCAAAGTTGGTGACGTGATCGAGGCCTTCGAAGTTGAGAGTATTGCGAGGGAGCTCTGATTTGTCAGGAGAAAGCAGGCGCATACAAAGGGTTGAAAAAGAACTTCGTCATGTTGTAGCAGGTTACCTTTTAACTGGCTTAAAGGGTCCGTTTACCTGCTTGATTTCGGTGACACAGGTCAGAGTATCTCCGGATTTGCGTCACGGTAAGGTTTATGTGAGCCTCATGGGTGATCCAAAAGCGAAACAAACCGATTGGGCTCTCCTTGAGAAGCAGGTTTCGGAGATTCAAAGGCATGTAGGAGCCAATCTTAAGCTGAAGTTCACTCCGCGATTGCAGTTGTTCCTTGATTCGTCTGCTGACGAGGTCGATAAAATTCAACGAATTTTGAATGATATAAAGGCGGGCGAGATGCAATTGCGACCCAGTGTTGAAGGCGAAGATGAAGGCTAAGGCTAAGGTTAAGCTATCTGAGCCAGGGCTTCATGGTCTTTTGTTGGTTGATAAGCCAAGCGGGATAACGAGTCATGACGTGGTTGCCAGAGCTCGACGTTGCTTAGGAATGAAGGCGGTTGGCCATGCAGGGACCCTGGATCCTTTGGCCACGGGCCTTATCATTTTACTCCTTGGAGAGGCCACTAAATTATCAGATTATGTTTTGAATGCGGACAAGAGCTACCAAGTTAAGGTTCGGCTCGGTCTTATCACGGACTCTCTGGATATCACAGGAAGGGTTCTTGAGCGTCGCGAAGTCAATATTCCAGAAGAGACTTTAAGTAGTGCGATATTGGAAGCTCAAGGTGACCTGTCTTTGCCCGTTCCCGCCTATTCAGCAGTAAAGGTGGGGGGAAAGAAATTGTATGAACTGGCTCGAGCGGAAAAGCTCAGTCCAACGCCAGTTCGCACCATGAATTTTTTTAACCTAAAATTATTTGAGATTGGTCAGGATTCTTTTTCGGCTCGGGTGGATTGCCATAAAGGTGGTTACATACGATCCTGGGTTGAATTCATCGGAAAAAATCTCGGATGTGGCGCAACGGTTGAGGAGCTCAGGCGTTTGGGGTCAGGCCGTTTCCGAGTGGAGCAGAGTCTTACTCTAGAAAATCTTGAAGAATTGGTGAGAGCCTCTAGGATTGAAAACCAGGTTTCAGAAGATCAAGAAGCTCAAGGGATTCAGGAAGCTCCACTGGGTCATTGCGGTATAAATCCTCTGATTTTCGGAGACTCATTTGTTTCTCTAAACCAAGCTCTTCCTCATTGGAAGGCCTTGACTGTAAAGGGACGCGATGAGCATTTAATGGTGAATGGACTCGTCAGTCATGATCTGAGTCGTCGTTTGATAATAGAAAGAAAAATGGCCAACAGTGAGCGTGTTATCGTTCCTGTGAAAATCCTGAGTTCTGCTACGGGGCAGCTCCTTTCGCTGATTGAGGCGATGCCGGAGGGAGGGCTTAAGGTGAGGAGAATATTTCAGCTGCCTATACTCTGAGAGAAGTGCAAAAAGCTCATTTTTTCTTTCTCCACTTGCCCTTGTTTTGAAAGCCCTGTAAAGATTGCTACTTAATGCTCCCTGGGACGAAAGCCATAACGTTCCAACGGGGGTTTTTTTGGAGGTAACCAATGGCGTTTTTAGCATCACAAAAGCAAGAAATTGTAAAAAAATTCCGTCAATCAGAGCTGGATACGGGGAGCTCGCATGTGCAAGTCGCTCTTCTCACTCATCGAATTAATCATCTCACGGAACATTTTAAAAAGAATAAGAAGGATGTTCACGGACAACGTGGCCTTCTCAAATTGGTGAATCGTCGTCGAAAACTCTTGGACTATCTTCGTTCGCAAGATTCGGCTCAATATTCTTCATTGATAGCTGAGCTTGGTTTAAGGAAGTAATGTCGAAAATCTTAAATCTGGTTACCTACGCATCAAGGCCTATTTCCCCCTTCCTTAAATGAGACATCGTTGGCATTTAGGCCCGCGATGGGGGATTTGGTTGGCATTAAACAAGGAGAGGAAATGAAACAGACAGTGACCTTTGAAATGAACGGTAAGGAAATCGTTCTTGAAACTGGTCGTTTAGCAAAGCAGGCCGATGGTTCGGTTCTGGTGAGCTGTGGCAGCAATATGGTCCTCGTGACCGCCGTTTCAAATAGGAAGGAATCCACCATGGATTTTTTCCCGCTGACAGTGGAGTACGCTGAGAAATTTTATGCCTCAGGCAAAATTCCTGGCGGTTATTTTAAGCGCGAAGGCCGTCCAACTAACTTGGCCACTTTGACAGCTCGAATGATTGATCGCCCCGTTCGGCCTTGTTTTCCTGAGGGCTATCGTTATGAGACTCAGCTGGTCGCCACAACTCTGAGCTATGATGGTTCTTGCCCCATTGATATTTTGGCCAGCATCGGTGCGAGTGCTGCTCTGCACGTCAGTGATATACCCTTCAATGGCCCCACTTCGGCTGTTCAAGTGGCGAGAGTGAAGGGGCGATTCATCGCGAATCCAACACCCGAGCTTCTCAGCGAATCTGATATGGATATTGTCGTAGCTGGGACACGCAATGGTATTTTGATGGTTGAGGGGGAGCTTCACTTTATTTCTGAAGCTGACGCTTTGGCAGCATTGAAGTTTGCCCATCAAGCCATGATGCCTTCCTTTGATGCTCAGGACAAATTGAAATCCTTGGCTGGAAAGAAGAAGCGTGAGTTTACGCCCGTATTTCCGGACGCGTCTTTCAAAGGCGAAGTGAAGGATTTTGCAGCACCCAAGGTTGCAGCAGCCTTAAAAATTCGAGAAAAGTTAGAACGGTACACGGCTCTCGATGCGGTCCTTGCTGAGGCAAAGGCGAGGTTTTTGGTAGGTGAGGTGGACAAAGAGATACTTGCGAAGAAAGCAAAGGATCTCAATGCCATTTTTGAGGATGTGAAATACTCGGTGGCTCGAAATTTAGTTCTCGATACGGGTTTCCGAATTGATGGGCGATCAACGACTCAGATTCGCCCCATTGCTTGTGAAGTTGCCTTGTTACCAAGGGCTCACGGGTCGGGATTGTTCACTCGTGGGGAGACTCAGGTGCTTGGAACAGTGACTCTCGGCACAGGCGATGACGAGCAAATGATTGATGCCTTGAGTGGTTTGGTAAAGAAAAAATTTATGCTTCACTATAATTTTCCTCCTTACTGTGTCGGAGAGACAGGTCGTATGGGGGGGCAGAGTCGTCGTGAAATTGGTCATGGATTTTTGGCGGAACGTGCCATTCAAGTTGTACTTCCAGACTATGACAAGTTTCCCTATGTAGTTCGTATTGTGAGTGAAGTTCTAGAATCAAATGGGTCAAGTTCGATGGGAACGGTTTGTTCCGGAATTTTGGCTCTGCTAGATGCGGGCGTTCCTATAAAAGGAAACGTCGCTGGAATCGCAATGGGACTGATCAAAGAGGGCGATCGAGTGGCAGTTCTGAGTGATATACTTGGTGATGAGGATCACTTGGGTGATATGGACTTTAAGGTTGCGGGAACAAGTCAGGGCATCACTGCTTTGCAGATGGATATCAAGATTGACTCCATTAGCTTTGATATTATGGAGCAGGCTTTAAGTCAGGCGAAGGAAGGTCGCAATCATATCCTAGGGAAGATGGAGGAAGTGATTCGGTCTCCTCGCGGTGAGATCTCTCAATTTGCTCCACGTATTGAAACTATTCAAATCAAGTCAGAAAAGGTTCGTGAAGTGATTGGTGCCGGAGGAAAGGTCATCAAGGGAATTATAGAAGAAACTGGTGTGAAAATCGATATTGAAGATGGTGGGAAGATCCATATTTCTTCAGTGAACCCTGAGGCGACCAAACGGGCGATCATGATGATACGAGACATTTGCGCAGAAGCCGAAGTGGGCAAAGTGTATTCTGGCAAGGTCGTTAAAATTATGGATTTTGGAGCATTTGTCGAGATTTTCCAAATACAAGCGGGCTTCTTCATATTTCTGAAATAGCTCATGAGCGCATTAGAACTGTGTCAGAGGTTCTCAATGAAGGGGATGACGTGGACGTCAAGGTTCTCGATGTGGATCGAGCTGGACGTATCAAGCTGAGCCGCAAGGTTCTCCTTGAAAAGCCGCAGTGAGGTAAATATCAGGGAAAAAACCACGGCCTTTGATTTTCAACCGGAATTTCGTAAAACTGTCTTGGGGAATGGTGTTCGTGTTGTTACTGAGCACCACCCTTTTTCTCGTTCCACTTCAGCTGCAATCTATGTGGAGATAGGAACGAGAGATGAGTCAATAGGAATTAATGGGGCAGCTCATTTTGTAGAGCACCTCGTTTTTAAGGGGACTAAGTCGCGTTCTGCATTTGAAATAGCTAAAAGTCTTGAATCCGTCGGTGGTGAACTCAACGCGTATACCTCTCGTGAGGTAACTTGTTTTCATGCGACCAGTCTCCGTGAGCATTTGCCACTCAGTCTGGATGTTTTGGTCGACTTGGTTGGGGGTGCTGTTTTTGATTCTAAGGAGTTTGTTAAAGAAAAGGATGTGATCCTTCAAGAAATTGATATGTCGGCAGAAGTGATCGAAGATTACATTTTTGATTTGTATTTTGAAAAAGTGTTCTCCGGGCACGCACTAGGAATGCCGATTCTTGGAACCCCAAAATCTCTGAATCGTATTTCTCGCAAGGATTTGTTTGATTTTTATCATCATCGCTATGGTGGCCGAAATCTAGTGGTGAGCGTTGCTGGCGATGTGGATCATGATCGGGTGTTAGAACTGGTTGGCAAATCACTGAGTCGGTCAAAAAATTATTCAATCAGGAAGAAACGTGTGAGGCCAAAACAGAAGGCTTTTACACAGGTTATCTCTCGACCCAGTGAACAGGTGCACATGTTAATCGGGTTTCCCTCTGGTGCCTTCACAGATTCTGCACGTTTTGAATCCTATATCGTTAATGCCGCGCTCGGCGGAGGTATGACTTCGCGGCTCTATCAAAAAGTGAGAGAAGATAGAGGTCTGGTGTATTCAATATATAGCTACCTTCATTCCTTTACGGATTGTGGATCCATTATGATCTATGCCGGCTCTTCTCAGAAAAATGCACCAAAGGTGCTCAAGATTATCTCCATGGAAATCAAGAAACTTTTAAAAAAAGGCTTGAGCAAAAGGGAGCTGGATTTTTTTAAAACGCAGGTAAAAGGGTCCATTTTGCTTGGATCAGATGACGTTGAAAGTCGAATGAATTCCATAGCGGTTAATGAGATGGTGTTTGGAGAGTACCGGCCCGTCGATGAGGTCGTAGCGCAGATTGATAAGGTGTCTTTGGGTTCAATTCATGAGTATCTCGAGCGTTTTATTGATTTCAATAAATCAGGTGTCATGTTGGTGGGGGATGTGGACGAAGAGAAGGGGTCTCGTTGGGTGGAAAATTCATTCGAAAAATAGCAAGGAGAGAGTGGAAGTATGGGGAAGCTAGATTCGGACAGTCATAATTGTGAAGTGAATCCAGACGCAAATTTTTTGAACAAATTAAGACAGTTTTCAGTTCGGGTGGGGTCTGTTGCGGGAGTGGTGGAGAATTTTGTCGAACACAACATTATTGAGAGAGAAAAACTAGATCACGAGATGAAAGGTCTTGTTTTGGGGATTGAAAAATTCGTGAAAGAGAACCTTGCCAGAGGTATCTCAAAGGGACTTCAAAATATAGAAGATTTTACGAAAGGATCTAAAGTGGAACTGAAAGTGAAAACTTGGCCTCACTTTAAGGGAGACTTGCCAAGTTATCAGTCAGCTTCGGCGAGTGGCTTTGATGTGAGAGCTCAATTGAGCGAGACAATTAAATTAGCTCCTGGAGAGAGAATTTTGGTTCCGACCGGTCTTAGTTTTTCTATTCCTCCTGCTTTTGAACTGCAGATGAGGCCTCGTTCCGGCTGGGCCATCCGTGACGGGATCACTCTTCTTAATTCGCCTGGAACAATTGATTCTGACTATCGAGGTGAAGTGAAGGTTGTCGTTGTGAATCTGGGACAGACAGAGGTTATGATCAATGATCAGGATCGAATTGCTCAAGGGGTGCTTTGTCCTGTATTTCAAGCCTGTTTGACTTTGACGACTGAACTTGATTCAACCCCTCGGAGTGATGGCGGGTTTGGCAGCACGGGAAAATGAAATAGAAAAAATTTGCTTCCAGGTCTAGCTGCGGAATAAACTCGTTTTTAACTTCTTTTTAGTGTTTCCAGTTTTTTCTGAATGGCTTCGCGGAATTTTCTTTGATTTCCATCCGCCAAAAAGACAATCAGAAACAGAATAGCAAAAGCAAAAAATAGCCAAACCGCAATGGGAAGAAGATCTCCTCCAACATTTTGCTTCGGGCCTCCAATAAATTCGGCCCCCGCAGCACTATCGCCATGGAATCCCAAGCTATTCATCAACGCAGAGATGGTTTTCATTAGGTATACCTCCCTAGTAAAATTGAGTCGACCAGGAAAAAGGATAGAGACAATCTCGTGCCATACCCCATATCAAAAAAAATTAAAAGGATTATTTAGCTATCTTGAACTGGCCTGCTTAATTGCTGTTCCAAACTTCAGTCAGGCTTCCTTGGAGTTTGGAACAGCAATTAAGCAGGCCAGTTCATTATAGATAGGGGGCCCATTTTGGAGTGGGGATTTTCTGATACCAGTAAAATACAGACTGCCTGATATTGCAGCAAAAATATTTCGTTTGATACCGAAACGGACTTTATCCAGTATCCTTTTGCGCCTAGACCTCTGATGTTTGCAGTTTAATTTGATTTGGAGTTGGTCCGTGATTTGCTCTGGATACTCCGTGTGTGCGAATCACGCACATTAAATAAAAAGGAGTGGGAAATGAAATGCGCAGTAGCTCTCTTGATAGCATCAGTGACGTCAGCAACTTTAGGTATGAGCGCTCAGGCGGATGATATTAGACTGGGGACGCCAGGCTATGGTGGAAACGGATGCCCTGGCGGAAGTGCTTCAGTAACTTTGAGCCCCGATAAAAAGTCTCTGAGCATTCTCTTTGATGAATATATTGTTGAGGCGGGGGGAAGCTCGGGAAAGAAGATTGATCGGAAGAGCTGTAACATTGCTGTCCCAGTGCACATTCCTCAAGGATATAGTATCAGTGTCTTCCAAGTTGACTATCGAGGCTATACTTTTGTTCCGTCTGGCGGAGAAGCGAGATTTAGTGCTGAATATTTTTTCGCAGGAATCCGAGGGCCGAGCGTTGAGCAGTCCTTTCGTGGATTTGTAGACAACCAGTACGTCATTACCAACCGTCTAGCTGCTGAGTCTCTTGTTTGGTCCGCCTGCGGCCAAGATGTCAATATGAGAATAAACACGGGAATGATAGCTAGGACGAATAGCCGTGGCGATCAACTTCTTGCAACGGTCGATTCTACAGACATAAAGAGTGGGATTGTTTATCATGTTCAGTGGCGCCGTTGCTCTTAAGCTGATTGAGCCAATTCAGTCCTGTGCTTTGCCACATGAGTCCAGGGAAGCGGTGAGAGAGTCTTTCTCTCACTGCTTTTTTTATTTTCTCAACTTAGGCCAAGGAAGCGTTAACAGAAGTTTATCATTTGAGACACTTGTGTAAACTGACAGACCTAAGCCTGGCATCAAGTTCATCTGCCCACCATCCGAAATAATCACATGAACGGGTTGAAAATTGTCCAACTTTTTCAAAGGGTTTGTGAACGCTATGGGTTTTGATTATGATAAATCGAAATCAAAGTCAGAACATAACGATAGCTTTTGGGTATCGTACTCTGACCTTTTCATGATGTTGTCTGTTGTTTTTTTACTTCTATTTACGGTCACCAGTCTGAGGAGTGGTACGTTCGGAATAGAAAAAAATATGGAAGCTCAGAGAATAGCTTATGAAAACGAGGATCTAAAACAGCAAATCAAAGTTTACGAGACACTAAAAGAACAGCAGATGCGCGAATCGAGCCCAGAAGATACTCAGGTTTATGAGGAACTGATGGGTCAATTGCATCTTCTCAAAGACGAAGCAAAAGACGAAAATCAGCAGCTAAAAAAGAAGGTCGCTGAAAATGAAACAAAAGAGAAGGCTCTAAATAAATACCAACAAATTATTCGGAATATAATCAACTCGAATGTGTTGGCCCAGGCCCGTCTTCAACGTCGAGACAAAATTATTAAGGAAAGAGAAAGTGAAATTTCAAGCAAGTCAGTTGAAATTCGAGGACTTAAACAGGTCGTCAATGAAAAACAAAAGTCAATCGCTCAGAGCGAACTTGAAGTTGCTCGAATAAACAAAAAGCTTGAAAATAAAATTCAGGAAGTTAAAAGAGCTTACTCAGAGAAAAGAATAACTGAAGAAAAAATGGAAAAGTCCATTTCTGACCTAAGACGGGATTCAGTTGAGAAAGTCACCTCTCTTCAAGAATCAAAAAGAAATTTGGAAAGCGAACTTAATCAGATTTCAAGTAAGTTAAACGTTGCCAGTCGCGATTTGCAATCAGCAAATTCAGCTATCGCTCTCAAAGATCAAGAAAAGCAAAAATTGGTCGACGAACTGACATTTGTTAAGTCCAACTACAAACAGCAAATGGGAAATCTCCAGGCAGAATTTGATGCCAAGCGTGAGCGTGAGCAAAGGGAGCTTAGAAGCGCTTTGGCAGATGCAAAAGCGTCCGCCGGAGAAATTGCTGCGAGAGAGGCAGAACTTCGGGCTAAAACCGAAAAGGATCAGCAGGCCTTAAATCGACAATTGGGATCTCTTTCTAAAAAAATACAGGATGCTGAAGGTAAGTTGTCTGATGCGCTAGCAAGCAAAGATGCCATTGCCCAAGAGGCCTCCTCGATGAGGGAAAAGGCAGTTGCTCTCAAGAAGGATCTCAACCAGATGAGAGAGCTAGCTGATGCCAGGAAAAATCTGGCTCGAAGAATAAAGCAGAATTTTTCAAAAGCGGGAGTTAAGGCAGACGTGGACGCAAATACCGGTGATGTGATTATTTCATTTGGCAATGAGTATTTTGATACAGGAAAATCCAACTTGAAAGCGGGCATGAGAGCCATCCTTGAGAGGTCTATTCCAATCTATTCTCAGAGTCTTTTTGAGGACAAAGCGACGGCCGAGAAATTATCTACTGTAGAAATTGTTGGTTTTTCATCCCCTACTTACCAGGGCCGCTACATTGATCCCGACTCATTAGAGGAGAGAGATAAGGCTGCTGTTAACTACAACTTGGATTTGAGCTACTATCGTGCGCGCTCGATTTTCTCTCATATTTTTGACACAAAGAAAATGACATATAAGCATCAGAAAGATCTCTTGCCACTTGTTAAAGTGACGGGTCGAAGTTATTTGGCCGAGAAGAAGGGTTCAAGAAACGTAGCCGGAAACGATTCAGGGTCTGGATTTTGCGGCAGTCATGATTGTAAGAAAGCACAAAGAGTAATTATCAGGTTTGAATTGGAATAGTTTAGAAAAGTGAGGAGAAAATACGATGTTAACCTATTACATTGACCAAGTGGTGAACATGGTGGTCACCATCGCAACAGAGATTCTCATGCCAACGATGGTGTGTGTCTTCCTTGTCGCAATTGTGTTGAGACTTCTGATTTTCTACACGGTGAAGCGAGAGGAGTGGTTTGCAAAAGAGTTCGATCGGCGCGTTGATAATTATTTAGAAGAAGCAAAGAAAAAGGATTTTGAGTCCTTCTTTATCGCTTGTAAGCGCCTCTTAGAGAAAACATATTATGAAATCTTCGAGGTGAGAGCCCTTCTCAAAAGACGAAAGCCAGATTCAGTTATGCATTGGAGCGACAGAGTCTTTTTGATTAAACAAGGGACGGCTTGGATGGTGAAGGACTTATTAAAGCACTTGCGGCATTTGCGATTTCATCTCGATAGCCGTCCGAAGTTGCTGCAAATATCAAAAATAAGCTTTCAAAGAAATCCTTGTTTTAGCAAAGTTTTCGGTTTGCTTCCTGCATCTGCCTTTTCTGATATTTTAAATATTCTTCCCAGTATGTTTATCGTAGGAGGAATCTTTGGAACATTTGTCGGGATAATGAAGGCCTTGCCTGAATTGGGAGGAATGGATCTCAATGACGTTCAAGGAAGCAAAACCGTGATGGATCAGTTTCTGATGAGCGTTGCCTTTTCCATGAAAACATCGGCCGTTGGAATTATGCTTTCTGTCACTTCTGGATTTGTCAATGCGCTCTTCTCTCCAGAAAAGGTCTTTGTTGAGACAGTTGATCGCATGGAGAGTTCGTTAGATAAGTTGTGGCATATCAGCAACAACAATGATCTACCACATGAAATTCCAGCATTTGATGAACACCGAGATCCATTAGATGCCTTGGCGGAACAAGCAGTGAATTTGGAGTTTAGTAAAGCGGAGCGACGTGGTGGCGGTGGAGGAAGTAATAAGGATAGCGACAGAGGTCATGGAAAATCATCGACAGAGACGTCGGAGGTCAAACGTACCGGATAGAGAGGATCAGCTAAGAGAATATGTCAAAGGACACAGCTGTTTTTATTATTGAGGAGCTTCTGACAAGAGGCTCCAAATTTCATTATCTGGACGAGGAAAGCTTCTCCATCGGACGATCTGGAGAAGCTGGTCTTCAGATTGAGGAGAACGGCGTTAGTCGCGTCCATGTTGTCGTTTGGGTTACCAATAATCAGATGTTTATCGAAGATCAAAATTCAAAAAATGGTACTCGTGTCAATGAACAAGCGATTTACCCATCGAGTCCAGTGCCCCTGCAGCATGGCGATATCATTCAGCTGGGCAATTACAAACTCATTAAGATTAGTTTAGGTCCTGGAGCTATCAAAGGCAGTGAGGCGGAGCCGAAAGGCGATCTTGAGTTCAAAGGTCAAAGTGAAGGGGCGTACGAGGACCCTTTGAACAAGATCACGGTGGACGAGGACATAGATCCGGAAAAAACGGATGTTTCTCAAGCGAACTATATGATGGAGGAGGAGTCTGTCGAACGACCTCCCTACTACGCCAAAATGGATCAATCGAGCGATTCTCGCCTCGGCGACAAAGGAGAGGGCGATCGGCAAGACAGCGTAGAAAATAGGAGAGAATTTCGCGCGGAAGAAGGTGAATATCGTCCTCCATTGCCTCCTAAGGGTGTAGAAAAGCCCTCAATTCAGTTTCACGAGGCCCAAAAAGTTCTTGGAGAGGCGAGCCTGATCCGAGATGAGGCACAGAAGAATTCCTCTGAGCTGCTCCGTGAAGCCAAGGAGGTGGCCGAAAAGCTAAAGCGTGAGGCCGAGCAGTCCGCAAAGGCGATAACTGAAAATGCGAAGCTAAGTGCCAAGGAGATCATTGAAAAAGCCGATTCAGAGGCAAAGGATGTAACGAGCCGATCCGAAATGGCTGTGGACTACGCCCGCCGCGAACTCGAAGAATTTGTTGAAAAAACAGAAAAGGCAAGAGTTTCTCTGAACGATTTGAATCACGAGATTCTAGGGCAGGAGAGTCGAAAGCAGGAGCTGATCGAAATTCTGTCCCATTTAGGCGAGGAAAGAATTCAGGCTGAAAATGATCTAAAGGCGGAAAAGAAGAGGCTTGAGAAAGAGGTTGAGCAAGTTGATAGAGCTTTGCAGGAACTTAGATCTGAGGTGGCTGATAAGGAGGAGAAGCTCCGCGACTTGATGCTCGAGTGCGAAAGGGTTCGGAGATCGGCAGAAAAGGCCCTCGAGGAAGAAAAAAGATCCGTTCAAGCACAGTTGAACTCTGGGACGCTCACTGTGGAGGCGGAACGACGTTGTTTGAGAGCAGAAGAAAGTTTCAATTTCTTGACGACGGAAACAAAGAAATTAGAGAGTGGAATTCTGAGTCTTCGATCGGAAAGGGACTTGCAGATTGAAGAAATCCGAAAAGACCGCGCCGAGGCTGACGAGCATATAAAAATTCTTCGAGCTGCGACGGTAGAGGAAATTGAGGCATTTAAGAGTCTGATCGAGGATGAAGCCTTCAAGCTAATGGATGAGGCCGAAGCAGAAGTGACAAAGATTGCTGATCAGCTGGGCAGAGCCTTGGAGGGAAAACGTGAGGTTTTGCGAATCGAAAAGGAAGAATTTGAGAAGAAGAGGCTTGAACTAGAATTGGAATCCAGTTCCAAAGCCAAAGAAGTGATGGCCGAGGCGCAAAGGCAGGCAGAAGTTGTATTGAAGAATGCTGAAAAGTGGGCAGATGATAATTTTAATAATTCTCGTCGAAAAGCGGAGGAAGAGCTGGAACGCATTCGAATTGAAAAGAGAGCTCTGGTGGAAAAGGCCGAGGAGGACCTATTAAAGGCACAGCGGGAATCACGAAGCCTGTTGGATGAGAGTCAGATGAAAGCTGAGAGCACTCTGCGTTCGGCCAAAGATCAAGCGCAGGCAGAGAGAACCAAGGCTGCGGCTTTGGCCGAAAATGAATTGGGCACAGCCAGAGAAAAGGCTCGGGAGCTATTGGAATCTGCAGAAGCTCAAGTCGTGCGGCGCCAGAGAGAGGCTCAGGAAATATTGAGTGAATCTCAAGCCAAGTCTCAGGAGCAATTGGAGAAGGCCAAAATGACAGCGGAGGAACTCGCTGTCTTTTCTCGACGTGAGGCAGATGGTTTGATGGAGGAGGCTCGAGAGAGAGCACGGCAGATAGTTGAGGAAACTCAGAGGAACCTAGATCAGGAAAGGACCACTTGGGAAGAGCGAAAGCGCAAGATTGCTGAGGAGGTCACCTCAATTCGTGAGGAGGCAGAAGCAAAAACAGTTGAAATGACAGCTTCTGCCCAGAGAAAATCAGAGACTTTGATTAAAAAGGCACAGGAAGAGTACGACTCCAAGATGAAAAAATTAGAATCGGAGCGAAAAGCAGCTGAATTGGAGATGAAGCAGGAGAGGGAGAGGGTTGGAAAGGAAGCGGCCCAAGAGCGTGAACAACTCTTGGCGCAGGCAAAAAATGAATACAGCGAACAGCGACGCAAAGACACCCTGGAATTAAGTGCCTTTAAAATGAAACAGGTAGATGAGGCAAAAGAAAGATTCAAGGAAGAAGAAAGAGAAAATCATTATCGCAGAAGAGAGGAAGCCTCTAACATAGCATCTGCTATTGATAAGGCTGTGTTACGAAGGATTCAAGATATTGCATCGAAAGACGTAGCTCCAGAAGTGCGAGATCAAATCTCAACAGAAATCCAGGACGTTGTTAAAAGAATACTCAATGATGAAGCTCTAAATGATCAGGAAGATTTGAAAAAAATCATGTTTTTTGCATCAAAATCAGGCTGGAAGGCAAGACGCTTTTGGCGTCGCATGGGCTACGCGGGGGCAGTCGCTGCATCGCTTATCATTTTCTTCACGATTTTGCCTCTTGTATTTCCTGAGTGGAGTTCCAAGGTAATGGATTTGGCGTCCTCCGATAAATCCTCTCAGGAACGTTATGTCGATGAAATTAGAAAACAGCGTGAAAGTCGCCCTCGCTATGAACCGCCCCAAACGGATGAATACAAAAATTCCTATGTCGAAAATGTTCTTTATACGCGAGATTTTGTTAAAATCAAAACTGACAAGGGATTTCAGGAACGCTGGATTGCTGACTTAAATAAATTTTTTCTAGATAAATTGCGATTGAGCGAGAGCGTGATTGTGAACTTTATATCGCGCGAAAATACTTTGCTAAAGGATCTGCAAATGGTTCAGCAGTCCCTCCAGCCAGCAACTGCGGAAGAAGGGATAAAGCGCATGAACGATATTGAAGCCATCGCGATTGAGGATATGAAGAAGATCTTGGGTGGAAATCTCAAGATAAAAAAATATAAAGAATTTGCAGCGAGCTACTATGTTTCTCATCAGGGCAAACAGGGATCGCCTCAAGATGAAGGAGTGTCGAGTCAGAAGGGCGCTTCTCAAGGTGCGAGAAAGGGTCCTGGCGATGGAAGTGAAAAGAGCGAGCAGGGCGTCACATCTTCGTCTAATAGTGAACAGAGGGATTTGTCTTCTTCTGAGGCAGAACAGGATTCAGTTGTCAAAAAGCCCAAGTCAAAAAAGCGAAAATTGGAAGAAACGATCCTGGACACCGAAGTGGATCAACTGGATCAGATGGAACAGGAAATTCAATAAATTATCTGTCATTTTATTAACTCGGTTTGGCTAAACACCGATATGAACCTATGATGTCAATTTGAATTCAAAGTGGGAAGATCCAAGTGACGGCGGCAAAGCAACTTGAAATTTCTCAGTATCATTTGTCTGTTATTCAGCTTTTGGATAAAGCTGATCAGGTGATACTAGGTAAAAGGCCTCAGATTAAGTTGGCCCTTTGTTGTCTTTTGGCACGCGGCCATTTGCTTATTGAAGATATACCGGGTGTTGGCAAAACGACTTTGGTTCGTCTGCTTGGAAAAAGTTTAGGATTAAATTCCACTCGAATTCAATTCACGAACGATCTTTTGCCATCTGACATTATTGGAACGACAGTGTTTGATTCTGAAAAGAGGCTATTTCATTTTCATCGCGGCCCAATTTTTGGTGAGATGGTAATTGCAGATGAATTGAATCGGGCGACACCGAAAACACAAAGCGCCTGCCTCCAAGCCATGGAAGAACGGAGGGTTACCGTTGACGGAGTAACTCATGAGCTCCCGATTCCGTTTTTTGTGGTTGCCACTCAGAATCCCATGAATCAAGCCGGTACCTATCCATTGCCAGAATCCCAATTGGATCGCTTTTTGATGAGAATTGAGATCGGCTACCCTCATGCTATCGCCGAAAAGGCTCTTTTAAAGGGTGAGAGAAGAGAGAAGTTGATTGATGAATTGGAACCTTCTCTTTTTCCTCAGGATTTAGTTGAACTACAAAAGATTGTCGCAGGGATTTACTGTTCAGATCCCATTATTGACTACATTCATCGAATTCTCGAATACACTCGCAACCAGGCGACGGATCAGTGGGGGTTGTCTCCGCGTGCAGGACTTGCGCTCCTTAGTGCATCAAAGGCCTGGGCCTTTATTGAAGGTCGTAACATAGTGGTTCCTGAAGACGTTCAAGCCGTTGGAGTTGGTGTCATTTCTCACCGACTCAATGGGGGAGACAATCTTCAGAACGGAATTGCAAACCAGAAAGCCAAGGAAGTCCTGCAAGCTGTTAGGGTGGACTAGATGGAAAAATGGGCTCGGCATTTTCCTGGAATGAAATTCGGAAAGGTTTATATTTTCCCGACAGGAATGGGCTTTGTATTTTTGGTTGGAACGGCTCTTGTGATCATCACCGGAGCAACTTATAACAACAATTTGGTCTTTCTATTGGGCTTTTTTCTCTTTTCCATTTTCATTATCAGTATGGTGGAAACTCACAATAATTTGAGGGGTATTAATGTAGAATCGGCTATGATACCCGATCAATTTGCCGGCTCACCCCTTTCAATCCCTCTGCGGTTTGTGAATCAGGGGAGCTCTGTTCGCCAGATGCTTGAATTCTATGCCTCTCATTCGAAGAATTATTTTGGCCATCGCAGCTTGATTGAGGAGTTAGGAGGTCGGGCAGTGGTCCTTCATCCCTTGGTTTGTGGCGCTGGCACCCGTGGGGTCTGGCCGGTTCCGCAGGTTGTCTTGACGACCGTCTTTCCTTTGGGATTATTTCGCGCTTGGACAGTTCTGAATCCTGGAGGGGAAGTCATTCTCTATCCCAGTCCAATTGGTAGTTTGCCACTCAGCTATGCTATAAAGGAGAATGATACCTCCAGCGTGAATAAGAACCTTGGACATCAGCGCGGTGATGATTTCAGGGAACACAGAAAATATGTCCTTGGGGATAGTTTTCGGCGTGTCGATTGGAAAATATTTGCCCGTCGAGACCGATTGATGGTTAAGGAATTTGAGGGCACTACGGATAGAAAAATATCAGTGAGATTTAGTGACGTCTTGGCTCGTGACTCTGAGCTGGTTTTGAATCAATTGTCTCGATGGCTTGAATTGGCAAAGGAAACAAACGCGCCTTTTGAACTGGTCATGCCAGGGGGAAGAATTCCATTTGGAGTCGGTCCTCAACATTACCAGAAGTGTCAGAGAGAGCTGGCGCGTTTTAACAGGGCCGCATGAATTATCATGAATTATGATGATAAAAAGCGAAATCTCATTTATTTCCTTGTGGGAATCAATATCCTCCCTCACGCATTGACAGTTCCCACTTGGGTTATAGGGGTGTCAGCTGTTTTTCTTCTATGGGGTCTTTCCCATTACTACCGTTCATGGCCGCTTCCTCGGTCAGGATTTCTAAAGGCCATGGTTGCACTTGGGGGAGCTGGAATATTTTTCCAGTATGGAACAGTCATGGGACAAGAGCCGGCAACAGCTCTTTTGGTTCTGATGGTTTCGGCCAAACTATTGGAGCTAAGGAAGTTCCGAGACGCTGTGGTCGTCATTTTACTTTGCTATTTGATATTGATGGCGAAGTTAATTGAATCACAATCAATGGAAATGACACTGTTCATGGTCTTTGATGTTCTACTCATAACGGCAGTTCTAGCCACCCTTTATTCGTCCTCAACTCAGGGAAAAATTCGTTTCCTCATGCGTCGGTCTTTGATTTTTGCATTGCAATCGATGCCATTGGCATTTGTTCTTTTTGTTGTCTTTCCTCGATTTAGTCTAAATCTTTGGAGCCAGTCAAAGAAAGTAACAGGAGAAACCGGATTTTCTGATTCTTTGCGCCCGGGCCGAGTCGCTCATTTGGCAGAGTCCGATAAAGTGGCATTTCGGGTTTCATTTCCGGAGAGGCAACCTGGCTCGGTGCGAGGTCTCTATTGGCGGGGATTGGTATTGACTCTCAGTCGCGGTTTGGATTGGGATAAAGGGACTTTTCAAAAAGGGATTCCCGTCTCGCCGAGAGCGCCTGAAGGGGGAGATGCGGAACGCAATGAAATCACACAGGACATATTTTTCGAACCCTCTCCTGATCCTTATTTATTTGCTTTGGATTGGCCAGCTTTCGTTGGTTTTTCAGGCGATCCAACTTCGCGTTTGGTTCGGACATCAGAAGGAAAGACTTTTGAATCAAAGATTAACCTTAGCAGTCGGCTCTATTATCGTGTCTTTTTTGTGGTTGATAGTAGAAAAGTGAAATGGATATTTTTTGATCCAGAAATATATTTAAAGGTAGTTGGAGGGGTCAGTTCAAGGGTGGAGGATTTAGCCAAGGAATTTCTTGGGAATGGCAAACAGAGTTCAAGGGAGATTGTCGACAGAATTCTGAATTATTTCACTTCTAACAAGTTTAGATACACTCTAAAGCCTGGAGAAATGACGGATCTAGATGATTTTCTGTTTTCTAAAAGGGTGGGGTTTTGCGAACACTACGCCGGTGCGATGGCCAGTCTTTTGCGTTTGGCTAAGGTCCCCTCTCGAGTTGTTGTTGGTTTTCAGGGTGGAACACCCAGTCTGTTAAACGACTATTACTTCGTTAGATATTTAGATGCGCACGCCTGGGTTGAGTTTTGGGATTCGGATAAGGAGACCTGGATGAGAGTAGATCCAGTTGAGGCGATTTCTCCCCAGCGCATCGCAATGGGTGCTGCCGCCTATTCAGAAATGGTAAGGGAGGATGTCAGTGGTATTTTTAATACGCAAAACTTACCCAAGTGGCTAAGAGGAGGTCTTGGCGAGGTGGGTGAAAGGATTCACCTTATTTGGGATCAAACAGAGTCTTTGTGGGTCAATTTTCTCTTGCGTTATGACTGGTCATTTCAGAAGGATATTTTAAAGAAGTGGGGAGTGGAATCCTATGGCCGTTGGGTATTTGTTCTTGCAGCTGTGCTTCTCTCGGTGATGACGGTTGTATTTGCTCTATTTATTTTACGTGGCTCTCATGATCACAACGAGCCTGATTTGGAACTTTACCGATTACTTTGTGACCGTCTTGCTCGAGCTGGATTGGTGCGAGAGAAAACCGAGGGCCCACTTGAGTTTTGGAGCAGGGCAAAAAACAAGTTTCCTCAAGCCAATTTGCTTCTCGATTCCATATTCGAACCCATTATTGAAAGTCGATATGGCAGATCTCGCCTTGATCGAAAGAAATTAAGTGAACTGCGTTATTTAATTAAGAGACTGAGAATCCAAGGCCGCAGGGAAGAGGGACAAAAACCGAAGATGCTCAGTGAATAGATGCTCAGTTAAGTTCACTCAATTGGTCGTTGAGGGTCCAAAGATCATAAAGCCATCCGAGACCGCAAAGAGAACCAGTTAAAAGCCAAATGATTCCTGTCACAAATTTTCCCATGTAAAAGCGATGAATCCCAAACACTCCCAAGAATACTAGTAATATCCATGCGACGTTATAGTCCAATGGACCTTCTTTGAAACGGCGATCTGCTTGCCTGTTCATGCCAGGAATAAGAAAGAAATCCACAACCCAACCGATTCCAAGCAAACCAAAACTAAAGAAATAGACAGTCCCTGAGATGGGCTTCCCAAAATAAAAGCGGTGAGCTCCCATAAATCCAAAAATCCAAGTGAGATAGCCGATAAGGAGACTGTGCGATGATCTATTTGTATCCATGAAGCGCCTCTTGAGGTAAGGTTAGGTGAGGTTGCAAAAGAACTAACTGGATTCTGAGTCTCATTTGAATGAAGTCAAGCTGCCATTCGCCCTTCTCTGCAGCTTGGCCATGACGGATGCATTTTATTGGAAGGAGTTGTAATGCCTGCCAAGTCGTTGGAACTTTCGGTTTTATCTCCATTTAGTCGGGAGATTCTTGAATCTCTGCCTTATGATACGCCTCAAGAAATTGAAGACTGGCTAGTTCGGGCCCACAAGTTGAGCCGCCAGCCCAGATCTCGGTTGTCGGTTTGTCAGAGAATTTCTATTTTGGAGAAGGCCCAATCCTTTGTGGAAAAGAAATTTGATCGTATTGTCATGACGGCAACTCTGGAGGGCGGCAAGCCTTTGCGTGATTCCAGAATCGAAATTGAGAGGGGGATTCAGGGTATCCGAACAGCCATTGAATCACTTAAATCTATGGGAGGGGAAGAAGTTCCCATGGGACTGACGCCTGCTTCGGAAGGTCGATGGGCTTTTACCAGACGAGAACCAGTAGGAATTGTTCTTGCTGTCAGCGCATTTAATCACCCCTTCAATCTTATCATTCATCAAGTCATTCCTGCGGTTGCGGTTGGTTGCCCCGTATTGGTTAAGCCCGCGAGGCAAACGCCCTTGAGTTGTCGTCGTCTCATCGAAATTCTTTACGACGCCGGCTTGCCTGAGGAATGGTGTCGGATGGTTATTTGTGATCATCAAATGACAGAGAACTTAGTGAAAGATCAGCGCCTGTCTCACTTTAATTTTATAGGATCTGCCGAAGTGGGTTGGAGATTACGGAGTTTATTGGCGCCTGGGGTAACGAGCACCCTTGAGCACGGTGGGGCCGCTCCTGTTATTATATGTGAAGATATCAAATTTGATGAAGCGATTCCCCTTCTTTTGAAAGGCGGATTCTATCACGCAGGTCAAGTTTGTGTGTCGGTCCAGAGAATTTTCGTTCATGAAAGCAAGGCCCGGAATTTCGCCGAACAACTTGCGAGAGGTGCAAAAAATCTTAAAGTCGGTGACCCCTTGGATGAAACTACAGAGGTCGGTCCCATGATCGAGCCTAAGGAAGTTCGACGAATTGATGATTGGGTCAATGAGGCAGTGCAAACGGGGGCCCAACTTCTCGGAGGGGGGCAAGTTCTTGCTCATCACTGTTACTCGCCAACGGTCTTATTTAATCCCCCCGAGGCCACTCGCATCACTCGCCAGGAGGTCTTTGGCCCTGTCGTTGCGATCTATCCATTTAAAAATATCGAAGAGGCGATTCAGAGAGCCAATCATTTGCCCTTTGTTTTCCAGAGCGCCGTTTTTACCGAAAACATTCATCTTGCTTTAAAGTGCTGTCGGGAACTTGATGCTACGACAGTATTGGTGAATGATCACACGGCCTTTCGAGTCGACTGGATGCCATTTGGAGGGCGACGCCAGTCAGGTGTCGGAGTCGGAGGGATTCCATATTCGATGAAAGAACTGACTTTTGAAAAACTTTTGGTATGGAAGTCACCTGAGTTAATGTGATTCTATGTTAATGTGCTTCTATAAACCTGAAGCAAGACGGAGAGAAGAAATGAACACATATCTGATTGCACTTCTAACGGTGATTGGCGCCCTCGTGACAACGGGTTGCCAATCGATTTCTCATCGCAGAGCGGCTGACCCAGAAGTGGCGATCCGTCATTTTGAAGCAAATCTTGCTCCTGCTAAAAAATGTGCCGATGATCTTGTGAAAAAGAAAAAAGACAGAGAGGGCGAGATCTCTGTTCAGTGGACGGTGAACGACAAAGGTGAGGTTTTGAACCCCCTCGTGGCGCAGAACACGTTTGGAGATCTTGCTGTTGGCGATTGTTTTTTGAGTTTGCTGCATCGCCTTAAATTTCCGCCTACTCAAATTTTTACAAAAACCACAGTGACCTACGCATTCCGGTGGACGAGTCTTGTTGAGAGAGCTTTGCCTCCAGCAAAGTCCCCTTAATCATTTTATTTAGTTGAAAAAAATTCCCGAGGAAATTTGCTTCAAGCGAATTTTTTTAAGTTATCTTTTGAATAATACCCAAAATAGGACTAGTTACTGGGGCGTTTCTTAGATTCTTTATTTGCCTATTTGTTTGTGCCACTTGATGGAGGAGAAAATGGTATTGTTGATGCCTGCAAAAATGGAACGAAGTTCATTTCTAGTGAGAGCTTGGTCTCTTGTATTGGTTTCTATTTTGACATTTGGGTGGGGGCAGGCTGCCTTCGCAATTATCTTCACGGATGCTGGTAAGGATCAAGAAGCGGCTTATGCTGATCCTGGTGACACAGATACAAACCCGGAGCTGCAGGTCATTGACGGTATAGGCGCATTGGCAGAGGGAGACGGGAAGCTTGTAGAGTCGCAACCTATCGAGGTTGAAGGAGAAAAGATCCAAGTGGCTAAGCCCACAAAGGAGTTTGCCCTATTTTTAGATGGGCTTGGGGACATTTTCGCAAAATATGGGCCAGTTGGGGTTGTTCAGCAAATTGAATTGGCCTTGGCACAGAACAAAAAATTACAAGGCCTAATAAAGTTGACCCAAGCTGATGGGAAATACACTGTGACGGTAAGAGTTCACCCAAATGCCGTTGAATCAGTTACTTATCTCAATCAGAGATTTGTTGAAATGGGCTTGAATAACTTGGTGTTTGCCGCTTCTGAGGATACTAACATGGAGGACCCAACGGCCCTCCCAAGAGATAAGATTAAAATGGTCCAGCCCCTTCGTATTGGATTGGGTGTTGGAGTGGCTTTAGCAGCAGCCACCTTGAGTTTGCCCAGCTTGGATATCCCCGCGAGGGAATTTCTCATTGCCGGGGTTCCAGCTGTGTCTGTGGGGGTGGCTTCAGCAGCTTTGGAGTACCAGTTTGCTGCCAGAGGAATGAACAGATTTTGGAACAAATTCTTCAGTGGTGGACCCGTTATCGGTCGAATAAAAAATATTGGAGTTAATTTTGCCTACGGAATGATTCTTTATGGAGCAGGAATGGGAGCTTCGCAACTTCCCACTTTATGGGGTGGACAACCAATTCCTGTTGATGGACAGCTGGCTTTGACGGCCGCAGTGATTCAGGCGGCGATTCAAGGTGTCTGGTACAACGCGGTCATGGGACAATTTCAGACTGATATTGGGCTTCAACAGAGGCAAGGCAAGCTAAAGGCACCTCGTAGGTATGTCCTTGAAACCTTTGGCGTGGTCATCAATAACTCCGGTCGTGTTCTTGGTTGGATTATCCCTGGCAATCTTGGCACATACGCACAGATGGCATTCTTTTTTCTTCAAACTCTTCCCAAAGCTGCCCAGACCTATGTCTACGATAAGGCCACTGATGCACGAATCTATAGAGAGATTCACAGTGGTGAGGAAAAACCGACTCGAAGTCGGTGGCAGAGGTTAGTTCGAAGCTGTGCCAGGATGGTCAATCCGGGACATTGAAGTCACAGTTCTTGTCCTTCCAACTTATGCGCTGTATTTGAGTAACGCGAATACATGCGCATGAGGTTTAAGATTTAAACAAAAAGAGAGAGTTTCAGTGTTGCCCCAACCGTTTGGCCAATCACTGCGCTTGAGGAGGCGGCACAAATTGTCGCAATCTGGAATGATGAACAGAGGGTCTCTCTCATTTTCAGCCTCGCCTTAGGGCGAGTCTTGAAAAACTGTCTAAAGTCACGTCACGGCAATCTCGGCAGACTTGTCAATTTTCTATGGAGTGATTTGGATCTGAACGTTTTTCTGTGGTTTTCAATCAAATATCTCGACCTTGGGACGGCTCCTTCCTTGCTTTGTAAAGAGTCAACAAAATGACTTTCAAAAGGGGGACGTGTGGGATTGACAAAACGGATCATAATCACTCAGGCAGTTTTATTTTCATTAGGTCTTATGACGATGGCTTGCCAGCAAGATTTTCAGGAAAGAACGGCAGTTGGTTCGGATCAGACATCACTAGGTGATAACTCACCGGAGAGCGAACTTCCAGCTAAGGTGAATCAAGTCAGTGTCGTTGCAGACCTCACTGAAACTGCACTCTCCGATGCCACTCTCCAGATAGAGAGTCTCGTGGATTCAAGGGGCAGTCTTCTTGGCTTGAATCTCTCTTCTGACAGGACAGGAGCTCAGAGTGCTCTTGATGTACTCAAGAAATTGCAGGAAGCCTTTGATAGGGTTTTGGCTTTTCTCGATCAGGTTACAGAAAGACTTGATGAAGCTAGGGCCAAGCTGGACGAGGCGAAAGAGTGGTTGGATCCTACAAATCCCGCGCACGCAAAACTCATTGAAAAGCTGGATAAATTGATCGCCCGCTTGGAACTCATCGAAAATCGCATCGATGCTCTTCTGGGGCAGATTGTTCAGAGAGTTGATGCTGTGGTTGCAAGTCTTGATCAATACAAAGCAAAATTGAATCCTTTGAATCCAGTTCATGTTGTTGTGCTCGTATATGTTGATCAGGTCAGGGGCAAACTAATGGATTTTAGACAGAAAATCGCAGACGTTATTGCGAACTGATTCAAGATAGATATCTCTCCTTTGCGGGTGGAATCTCAACCGCAAAGGAATTTAATGTGGCCCACGTGATTGTTGTTCCCATCTCCAAAAATCCACCGAAGGCTTGCGGGCTAACCGCTGCATTAAAATCTAGATTTTCTAGCCAACATTCTCGTGGGCCAGTTTAAACCTTTATTGACTTCTCTTTTCAGAATCAACCAAAATCAATGGGAGAAGGAATGGGGGCTATCTCATGTCAAAATCCATATTGTATTTGGTTATTGTGATGTTTTTTTTGACCGGTTGTGCAGGAATGAAGCTCATTCATCCTAATGATGAAAATAAAAACAACGGGACGAAAGCGCTCGATCTCTCTGAAGGCCGGCTTAAAATCGTTTCCACCTACACTTGTAAACTCCAGTCCATGGGCCATCGGGTGTCTGCTATCGGAAAGACCGAAAAAGAGGCTCGCGCAGAAGTCTTAGAAAAATGTCACGACAAGACCTTGGTTTCATTTTGTAAGGAAGATAAGATCACTTGCACTCAAAATTAGGCTGAGAGTTAATTTTTATAAACTGGCCAACGAGGATTCCGCCTGGGATTTAAAATCTCCTAACCAACATGCCCGCAAGCCTTCGGTGAATTTGTTGTATCCAAGACAGAGGGAGTTTGCTGAACCAAATCTCAGGGGTTCAGGATCGAGTTCGGCTTGGTGCAGTGTTCACAATGTGAGCGATGCTGCTGGACGTGACCAGCAAATGAAAGTATCACAAGAATAAAACGCAACATGGCTTTTGACATCAGAGTCCACCATTCCTTAATAATTCGATAGGCTCTCTCTAGGACCTACAAAACTTTTATGCCGGCACATAAGTAGGCCAGGTCCCTATATTCGGCCCAAGAACTAGAATTTGCTGGGAACCTTTCAAAAAACAGCCTCCGCGTTAAAGACGATTCCCGTCTCGGCCCGAAAATTTTGTAACCGTGGGTAGGACTGATATGGACTGATTGAAATGTCAATCCAATCTTCGAAGATATGTTGGCGATAGACCGAGGTGATCGTGAAGGCATTGACCCACCAAGGGGCAGTTCCCACCGCCGCAGTGAAGGACAATGAGATGGCTTTATTAGGTGAAATGGTATAGGCAAGCGAAGGCCCGAGATTGCTTTCGAAATCGCGCGCAGTAAGGAGCCAGTTAAACGAATTTCCGAACTGAAACAGCAGACAATCCGTGAGTGAATAAGAAGAGACTATCGAAAGCGCACTTTCCCATTGCCTTGGCATCGACCAACGAACGTCGAAGACCAGGTGGTGCAGGAAGTTGCCCCATTCGATGTCTTTGGTGGTTTTGAGCCGTCCGTCAAAAAAATTGTTGCGGTCAAGACGATACCGTTGCTCAAACGCGGGCCTCCAAGGGTCACGAATCCCGGGTTCATCGGAAGCGTTCTCGTCTTCTTCTATCTCGGTTCTCTCGATCAATTCGCTGTTGTCTTTTTCCTCGCTCTTCTCGACGGTGAAGGACTCCGTTTGCTTTGGACGTATAAAGTTGCGCACCTTGCCTTTTTTTCGTTTCATCCACCGGTTGGCCTGGGCTGACCAATTTTGAAAGGTTGCCGGTCTTAGCATGAGTCGCATGTTGTAAGAAGTTTCGCTAGGGGAACCGTCCAAAATTGCGTACCGACCCGAAAGGCGGAGTGTTGAAAACTGGCGATTTTCATCCCTTCGTTGGGTACCGAAGAGATCATCAATCATATCCGTCAATCGGCGAACCTTGGATGTCGCTTTGCGCCTCAGCAAGGGCTTCTGTGCCTCCTGCTTCGCTTGTTCTTCCGCAATTGCGATTGTGGTGGAAAACAATAAAAATATCGTAAAAATCGCAGAGGTTTTCATGAGAGAACTGAACCTTTTCAGACTGTTAATTTCAGTGTAGGTATCCCTCGGCAGCGCAGAATGTCAATTGCCAAATGAGAGGAGAGTAGAACCAATTTTTATTTTGGTAGGTCGGATTTTTTAAATTTCAAAAGGCGACGCTCAATCGTGCAATGGTGTCGCTCTAAAATGTGACGTTGTGCTTTGACAGTTTCAGGAGCTCCGAAATCTCACTTTGATCCAATTTATTAAGTTTCTATTGAAGGAGCATTTTTGAGAGATATTTTTTAGACACTTTGAGGAGGATAGACAGGTTCAAGTCCTTGCTTAGAGGCATTGCTTAGATCTGCTTGGTCTTGAGTTTGCAGTTCTATGAATATCTAACGACAGGGACAGGCACAGAGATAGGCAAAAAAGTGATTGGTTTGCCAGCGCCTCATTTGGAGAGGCTTGGCAGGGGTGGGAGAAGGAAGTGTCGCAGGACCTCTATTATTCAAGACAGTATCGGGTGACTGGCCTCGTGGTCATTGTCATCACGTCTCTATTATTTGTGACTCAACAGTGCTCCGACGTTCGCCTTCATTCACTCGCCTATAACTATGAAAGCGATTTTGAGAGTAACGGTCATCCCTATCGCCTCTCTCCGCCTTCCGATTACGAGCAGTATCGACGATATGTGATCATGGTTGATATGTCGCGCTCAATGCTTTCTGGTCCCTGCCCTTTCGACGTTGGTGTCTCACCAACTTTCCATACCGATTCCTACTATCGTCCCTATGATCCAAACAAAGATACAGGTGCTGACATCAATGATGGGCGAGGTGCCGCCCGCGGTTGTTATGTTGATCCAAACTTACCTGTGCAGGCGGGTGCTCAAATTATTCCCCGACCCTATGAGGTAGGTCAGCAATATGGAACCTTCATCGGCAGCGATTTTGAGGCTTATCGCTTTCAAATCCTCGAGAAGTGGATAGCTCAATTGCGACAGGGGCTCACGCCACGAGCTCAACGCAATACCAAGATTATGGTGATTCCGATATCTGGTGGAACCGCTCAGTTGGCCTTAGACTTGATCGATCCCATCAAACGTCAATTTATTGGTCTTGATGATTTGGCCTTGGATCAATCGCTCGAGATGATGAAAACCCAAAACCAAAAAAATCAGGATTTGCTTCTTGATAAAACATTGGCTGGTCGATGGATGGATTTGACGATGGGAACCAGTGCTCCCGGTCAGGTCTTTACCGATATCTTTACGCGCATGAGTGAGGATATGAAAAATCTGAACGACACAGGAGTGCTCCCTGATACCTCCTATAAGATTATTTATCTTGGAGATGGACTCATTAATCCCGTTCAAGAAAATGTCAAGGATGTCCTTAAGATCCACAGTCTTTGCGGAAGCAACGAGGCCTCCGGATTTTGTTCTTCTCTTGTTGCCTCGATGACGCGCTCATGGGGAGATCACAATTTGAATACTGATTCCGCTCTCGATCTCAAGCTTTCACTTATTCAAGCCTTGCCGAAGTTCTATGGTGCTGGCTTGGTCGAAATTGAGTTTTTACAGATCCAGAAGGAGCGGGTTGAGCAGAGTTATCCAAATGAATCAAACGCGTTTGTGCGTCTTAAGGAAATCGCTAAAGAACGTCATAGTCGCATTGGTCTTTGGCAAATGAGAGATGGAGTTCCGCCCTTTAACCTGGCAACGACTGCCGGCGATGTTCGGTTCTTTAAAATGAGTCAAATGTTCATCTTAAATCCCAATGTGCGGTTGGACCTGAATGGTCAGGTGCAGATCGACTCTGATGGTGACGGCCTCGCCGATGTGGAGGAAGTCAGAAGTGGGCTTAATCCGCTCAAAACCCGGACCAATGGATATTGCCTAGATAGTTTGGTAGCGCGACAGGCCTTTGCTTCGCGTTGTGAGAGCTTTGCGTCGGGGTCAGCTTGCGATCCTCAATTGGATTCCGATGGCGACGGGCTCAATCAGTGCGATGAAATCGTTCTCGGTACAGATCCATTTGACTTTGATACGGATGGAGATACCATTCCAGACTTTTTAGAGTGGGTTTATGGCTTCAACCCGTTGGAATTAGATCGAGACCAAGACACCAATGGCGATGGCATTCCAAATCTTGTTAATTTTTCGGCAGGTTTGGGACCCAAACTTTATCTCGAGCAGATTCCCTCGGTGCAACGTTCTCATTCCGCTATCGATTTTCTGGGTACTGAGCGATTAGAAGATGAACAGCTCGGTGGCGTCGTCGTCGAAAATTACCGGGTCGAGCTCAAGAATATTTTAGCCGCCCCCATCCCTGTTCTAGATATTGAGAGTCGAGATCTGCTTTATCTCAGTCGGCTCGGGCGGAGTTCTGATAATCTTGGCGCGATTCCCATTCCAGAGCGCCACCAACTCCTCAATTGTAGTATTCGTGCGAATTCCAACCGCATTATGGTGTTGGTTCGCTTGGTCGATGAGAATCAACCACAGGTTGTAAATTGGCGGATTCTCAAATTCAATATGTCGGATGCCTCAAATGCCAGTGGTGTGCAGTTGGACTTGTCGGCCTTTGAGCAGATGAGAGTGATGGACCTTCACTACGAGGTGGAGGAATGATTGCGAAGGGGAGAGCTTCTCGTTTGGGTTTCGCTTTGGTTACCGCTGTGCTGTTTTTTCAAAACTGTTCTGATGTTCGTTTGAAGAGCCCCGAATATGGGAGTCAAGTTTCCCAGGCTCCATTTCTCATTTCGGCTTTGATATGCCCGCAAACCGACCTGAAGCCTGCATCTAATACCAAGTTTATTTTCATGATTGATATGTCGGTTTCTAATATTGGTGGTTGGATTCACCAAGCTGGACCCCAGGGGCAAAGGATGAGTTATTGGGATTCATCTCAGCAGACGGATATAGAGGGTGTTCGGTTCGACTATCTAAAGGAATTTCTAAATGGTTGTGGAGCTCAATTCGGCAATCAGTTTTCGATCATGGGAATGAGTCACTCCGCAGGAACGATTGTTCGAAATGGCGCTAAAAAAGTCCTGTCTTGCGATCCGAGATTTCAAGATCAGTCAAATTCGAATGGAGTCGTAGATGCCTTCAAACTAGCTCAGCAAGAAGAGCGCCCCTGGTATGAGCAATGGACGAATCACCATTTGACGTCGAGTGATTGGCCCGGGATTTTGGGCGCCACCAGCTACAGTGCAGCCCTGTCCTGCAGCGAAAATTTGATTTCTCAAGAGTTGACGAGTGACCAACATCTCGGAACCGAAACCTATCATTTGTTTATGGTCTCCGATGGAGTACCGAATGACGGGTATCAAAAGGGGTGTAACCTCAAGCCAGAATTGGAGCGCAAAGATTGCTATTTATCGGGAATCGCGGACTCGACGAGCTACCTTATGCAATTGGGCCTCGCTAAAAACAAAACTATGCGGATTCATGCGATTTCCTACGGGGGTGGGGGCGATCGATTGGAACAAGTTGAGTACATGGACACGATCGCTCGCTATGGTAACACCGGTCGGGCAGTGGAGCTGGCCCGAGTCTCTGATTTTTCTGAGGCGCTCTGCAGAGCCGTCGCCAGTCAAGCTGCGGTGGACTACCAGGCAGATTTCGTGATGGCCATCAACATGACGACCATCCGGCGCAATGGGCAGCTGTTGGCGGACAGTGATATGGACGGCTTACCTGACGGAGAGGAGATCGCAAAAGGTTTTGATCCCCTGAATCCGCGCAGTCAGGTTCTTGGCGTTCTCGATGGGATTTGCGATCGTCTTGGCGGTGTAGCGAACTGCCAACAAAAGCGATCCCTCTTCATTTGTGAATCAACTCTGTTTAATAGTGCGGGCTTAAGTGACTGCGACATAAAAATTCTTGAACTAGACAAACTGGGTAAGGGCCCAAGCTTTGGCTTGGATACTGATGGCGATGGTATGCCAGATTTGATTGAACTGGTTAAGGGAACCGATCCAGTTTTTCGGGACATGAATGACGATCCCGATGGCGACGGCCAGGCAACACAAGCTGAACTTCTTGCCGGCACGGATCCCTTTGCAAATGAAGGCCCGTTGACGATCGCTGATCGTGCTCGAATACAAACCAAATACGTGGGCCAAGCCCAAGACGATCCGACTTGCAATTTTGGCGCGTGGCGCATGGATTTGGAATTTGTTCCGGTTTCTGCTACCTCTGCGGTCACTCAAGCTCACTCGCCTGAATTTGCCCATGGTGAAAACACTCATCTATTATTTTTGTTTTACCGGCTCAACGCGATGAATGCAAATGGTGAGGCCAGCCGTTTTTTCGGGACCTTCCAGCAGGTGCAATACTCTTTCTTTGAAGAAAGAGTCCCGGGTCCCGATGGGACTGGTTCGGTGGTGCTACGCCAGCGTCTCATTCCTATTGGTCAGACGTCTCTGAAGTCTCAGGACTTTAAGCAACTGGGGGAGACACTTAAATGACCAAGATTAAGAAATGGTCTTTCTTATTTCTGGGATTTGCTCTGAATTTGATTGGATGTTCCAATGTCCGCTTGGAGGACTTAAGTTCTTTCGAGCGCTACGATTCATCCTTTGTTTTTGGAGAGGAGAATTTTGTCTGGCGGATGATCAGACCATGGTGTCTTTTCAAGCAACGAATTTGAATTCCGTATTGCGGGGAGGAATTCTTGAGCCAGATACTGACGGCGATGGACTTTTCGACAACGAAGAAATTCAATTGGGATTTGACCATCAGTCTTTTCGCAGTCGTGGGCTCCTCAGCGATCGCTTGTGTTTGGGGTTGACTGGACGAGCCGATTGCACGGATGTGGATGTTCAATGCTCGGGTGTGGAGACGGCCTTGGGCCTCAACGACTGCGATATCAAGGCTGCCGGTCTTGACATTCTTTATGATCATCCTGCTCAGGGTTTGGATACCGATAAGGATGGCATCATTGATTTGGTTGAAATTCGTGAGGGTGGATTTCCGAAGATCAAAGATGATCAAAGCGATATGGATGGTGATGGATTAATTAATCGTGAGGAGTATCTGCAGGGGCGAGAAGTCCGTCGTTATGACAGTGATTTACCCGATCGCTATCGGACATTCGTCGAGGTGAACAAGCGTCCTGACGATTCAGAAAAATGCACAGGACAGATTTGGGCGGTAGATGTTAAACAAATACCAACAGTGGGAACGGAGTCGTATAATGATCCCGGTGATCAGTTCCGCCCTGGATTGAAGCTGTCTCATCCGGTGCGCGGCAATGTGATTCTTCTGACATTTAAGACTCGTTCTGTAATAGGAGGAGGAAATGATCAAATTTGGTATTTCTACAAGACAGCAGTTCATGCGCCTGAAGAAATGTACCAAGAGATGCATTTCTCTCAATCAGATTTTAGTTTGGCAGGAGAGGTCTTGCCATGAGGTTGACGGTCAATATGAGTTTTAAACTATTTCTACATCTTTGTCTCACTTTTCTGACCTTGTCGGCGATCCGAGGTTGGGCCAGAGTTTATCAGGATTGTCGACCGGAAGATCGTCGCGAGCAGCTCGATGATTTTTGTCCAAAACTTGAGGGGACACCGCTTGATCACTGTTGTCCCGAGGATATTCGTCGAGACTCTCCGCTCACTTGCCCTTATGCTGTAGGTACGACCGAGACTTTTCTATCGGCGACGGCATATGTTAAGTGTGTGAATGGGTCCAATGAAACTCGCCAGTGTTGTGGGATCCACGTTAGGAGTTGTCAAACGGATCTTATCATCAAGACCTTCATATCGCGGTTGCTGAAGCGGAACGGCCAATGTTGCTTCGAAGCCTCGTGTCCCCCTGCTGATTATTGGCGCGCGCCACCGGCGGCCCCAGGATTTACGCCAAATCATCGCCTGACGACCCCTGGCAGTTTGAACTGTACTGAGGGAGTGATCCGACCCAATGAGTGTTCGCCTGATTTAGCAATGTGTGACAGCATCGACTCCAGTAACGACCCGTGTCCCTCGCCTCCAGCTCCGGATCCGCCCTCGCCTCCGGGACCGTCCGATCCGGGTTCACCAAATCCCGATCCGGGTTCGCCAAATCCCGGTCCGGATCCAGGACCACCAGCTCCGGACCCGCCGGCGCCGCCATCTCCTCCAGTGGAAGAGTGAAAATCCATTTTTGAATTGGCTCTTTTCTTGCTTATCACATTGTCTCAGCTTGGGCGATGTGACATCTAAAGCGATTGAGCTAAATCCCTTGATCCCATGATTCCATGACTACACTTCTGCCTAGAATCGCCTTATTGTGGTTGGCTGAAATCAGGTCAGAGAGTGTCGCACAATGAATTTAAAAGCGATCGTTTTTTCTTGGCAATTATTTTTTGTGGCAGAATCGCTTGGTAATAACAAGAATGGAAAGAAGGAATTGGGTGTGATTCCTTTGGGCAAAGGAAAAGACTTTGGTCACCTTATTTATTTTTGATTCAAATTGATACGTTGGCTGCGATTTTTTGCATATCTCGCATTCTATCCCTTTCTTGGCATTGGCTCGCGGCGTGCAGAGACAAATGCACACGGGGTGATTCTATGAAAAATATGAGAACTAAAATTTATATTTTTTTTCGATTTTGGTCGTCGTCTTTGCCTTTAATAACTGCCAAGGGTTTCGCGCGCATCACTCTCTTTGGGGTTTCTCACCTTCGTTGCCATCTGCAATTAGGGTGATATTTGATGGTGGAGCCTTGGTTTGCGATGATCTGGCAGGAGGGACTCCGGCCGAGGTTGGCCGGCGCCTGCAATCTTGTTTTGATAGGGCCGACGCCTATGGGGTTATAGAGCTGTTGCCAGGGGTGCATCTTGTGTCTCAAGCACTTCATATTCAAAAGCCAGTTCGAATTGTAACTCAGGGACTTGATGAGGCTTCGCCCCCTTGCGCCGACAACGTCGATAAACACTGTGCCGTCATTCGCGCCGTTTCTCCTATGGCAAATATCTCCCGCAGTTTTTTGCGTATCACAAGCAACGAGGTGGAATTAGATCGCATCGTTATCGACGGTAACAAAGATCAGAGGTACTCAAGTCCCGAGGCCGACGGCTGCTTACGTGGAGACAATGGGTATGGTATGAATATTTCCGCAACTTCCAATTTTCTATCCCTGGTAGGCATGACTTCGACAAATGCCCTATGCGGAACGGGTGTTGAGATTGGCGGTGGGTTGAATCTTTTGGTTCAAGATAGTTATTTTACAGCCAATGGAGTCCATAATGTTCAAAATTTATGGTCCGATGGTTTGACAGTTGGGTCAGCTATCAATGCCACGATTACAGGAAACTATTTTAGAGACAACACTGATGTAGACCTGATTTTCGGCGGTTGCACAAATTGTAATATCTCTGGAAATACAGTTAAACACAGTGCCAGTTTTGCCTCCTCCACATTTGCTGCGATGATGTTTCATGCTTGGCCAGGAGGACCTGGAGATTACACGGGATCGACAATAACTGGAAATAAGGTTGATTGCGCAAACTTTCGTTGTGGCTTTGGCTTTATGATTGGAGCCTCTCCTTGGTATCAGGCGACGACCAAAGGTGGATTGTATTTTGATAATCAAATTACTGGGGCGCAGGTAGGAATTTTGATCAATGATGCAACCGATGTCAATGTGCCTATTCAAATTGGACCCAATAATGTATCCAATTGTGGCGGAAATTTTCTCTCGAGCGCAGGTCCAGTAACTGCGGCCGCTTTGGTTATTTCGCCAGGTTCAATTCGCAATGTTCAGTTTGTACAAGGTGCGAGTATTTCTGAATATTCTGTCATGAATTTTAAAGGTGCAATATTGAACTGGTGGACTCAAGATGTCGCTCCACCACCTCCACCTGCTTCTGTGTGCGATGCAAATCATCCGGCACCCAGTTGGGGAGGAAAAGATGGCCAGTGTTTGGCTTCATGTGGTGGGCTTGGTGGCACATCCGCTTTTGCGGATGCCTGCTCCAATCACGGAAAAGTTGATGCTGGCAGAGCCTACGATGTGCCATTTTGCTGTAAGGATCCAGCCCCTGTGTCGCCGCCGCCACCACCGCCGCCGCCGCCACCTACTTCTGTGTGCGATGCAAATCATACGGCACCTCATTGGGGAGTGAAAGGTGGTCAGTGTTTGGCTTCATGTGGTGGGCTTGGTGGCACATCCGCTTTTGCGGATGCCTGCTCCAATCACGGAAAAGTTGATGCTGGCAGAGCCTACGATGTGCCATTTTGCTGTAAGGATCCAGCCCCTGTGTCGCCACCGCCGCCACCACCGCCGCCGCCACCACCTACTTCTGTGTGCGATGCAAATCATCCGGCACCTCATTGGGGAGTGAAAGGTGGTCAGTGTTTGGCTTCATGCGGTGGCATTGGTGGCACATCCGCTTTTGCGGATGCCTGCTCCAATCACGGAAAAGTTGATGCTGGCAGAGCCTACGATGTGCCATTTTGCTGTAAGTAAGAGGTCGTCAAACGATGATCTGTTTGTAGTTTGAGTTGCACCGGGGAACCGATTCTGGACCCAATGGGTGTTCGCCGGTTCTTGTAGTGTGCGACGGCCTCGACTCGAGTTTTGACCGGTTTCGGTCTCCTCCACATCTGGACTCATCCCATTCCATCTCATCGCATGAAGCGGTCGTCCTTTAGCATCAAGCTAGCAGAGAGAGATAAATCGGCAAAAGACCGAGCAGAGAATTTCTGCCTGGCTTGTCGGTTGATTGCTCATTCAATTGCGTAATAGAGGGGGAGCCTAAAAGCCAAGTAGATAACTGATCAATCATGGGCTGGCCTGTTTTCATGAAAGCTCGCTGGTTTCGTGGAGTCAACCGAGGCATATTAAGATCTGCATTGAAATTCCCTCGGAGAAAGATTCTTCTCTCGGACACCTAGGGCTTGGAGAAGTTCTATCTCGCGCCTCAACTTGGCCATGTATCGATTGAGTACCTTGTTTTATTTTATAAAGAGGTGCAGGCGTTCGATTCATTGTATAAGCCTCACTATGGATCAGATGAAAAGCCGCTTATCTAGAGATTGGGCCCGCCACTGTCATAACTATGGCCGCCAATAGCATCCGAGGCCAAAAAGGACCTCATCCAAAATTGGATTCCACACACCAGTCATAAACTCTCCCTTTCTTTATATTACAAACTCAATGTAACGCTGCAAGTGAGTTGCCATTGGATCTGTGCTTTAATAGGATTCAGGGCTTCAAATAAAATGAAGCTGCCCTCTGTAAAGACCTTCGACATTAAGGAGCCTCTTTCTCATTTTGATACGCCATTAATAACCGGTCCAAAATCGATTTATTTCATATTCTTGTTGACTAAAAATTCAATCGCAACTGAAGCGGTATAAAAACCAAAAACGCCGGTCACAAAACTGGCGGTGCCGTATCCAGTGCGGCAATCAAGTCGCCCAGACGGAGACTCTTGGATATTGTGACCAGCTTGAGTGATGTGGTCCATCTGGTCAGACGCGAAAGGATCTGGAGAAATTTCACAGCCATCTTCTTGTGGCAAAGTCGGTCTTTCACTGCTCGCCACAACGGTAAGGCCAAATTTTTGTTTTGGAGCTCGAGGGAATCCGTATTTTGGCGAAGAATCCGTCGCACTCGTGCCAAAAGGGCATCTTCTTGAACTTCAGTGATGTCGCTGATCTTAATGAGAGCTGGGTTTCTCCTGCCTCCAGCGGCACCGGTGACGACGAGAGGGATGCCTCGATTTTTACATTCGGTGATAAGGAAACACTTGTTTGACGCCCGGTCTATTGCATCGATGACCACGTCAGTGTTCCCGCCTAACACGGCTTCAACTGAATCAGAATTGAAGGCAAAATCTAAGATATTAATTTTAATTTCGGGATTAATGAGGCGAAATCTATTCGCCAAAACCTGAACTTTAAGTTTTCCCACCTCGTCGGACAGAGCCTGAATCTGTCGATTGGTATTGGAAAGGCAAACTTCATCGAAATCGACCACAGAAATTTCGCCGACTCCACTGCGCACCAAGGCCTCTGCGGCCCAGCCTCCAACGCCACCCACTCCGATCACGGTGGCATGAGAGAGACGCAATTTTTCCAGCATTGGCTTTCCTATGAGTCGACCCATTCCGCCAAATCTAAAGGCATAATCATCAGAAAAGCTCACTGCTTTCTCCCTCGATCAGAGCACACTGGTTCCAAATTAAAAATCACAATGAAAAGCCGCACAAAGCCTCAAGATTTTCTTGATTTCCCTGCTGGACCTCAGTCATCGACAGTCCCTTGATCTTCGCTAGCTCCTGAGCCACTCTGTTTACAACTCCTAGATCCAGTTCAGGTTCAAGGCGGTCTCTGGGTGAATCACTCTCAATCACGAGGTGTTTCATTTCAATTTTCATGACCGCCTTCTTAAGCTGTTTGAATCCCTTTTTCAAGAAATTGGGCCCGACTGAAATGAAAAAACCCAAGCTGATGTATTCCTGAGCCATCTCTGTGCTGGCTGAGAAACCGTGGATAAGCCCTGGCCTTGAAGGGAGAGGATGCTCTTTCAGTATCTGAATGGCGAGTTGATGGGCTTGAACGATATGAAGGACCAGGGGACGATTGAGAGTTCTGGCAAGATCCAAATGCCGCCGAAAAAAATCAACTTGAGTGGCTCTTGCCACGGGATCTTGAGTCTCAAAGTGGTCTATGCCGGTTTCTCCGATCAGCTGAGCCTGGGGAGCCATACTTAAAAGCTGATCCCAAGCTCTATTTCGCGAGGTTGAGTCCAACTGCATAAGTGCCCAGGGGTGCAGTCCAAAACAGAGTGACAGGTGCTCGGGGTAGGCACTCGAAATCTCGATTTGGCGTTTCCAATCCTGAGGATCGTAGCCGCCTTGAATAAAATGCCCTGCTAGGTCTGGGTTTTGGGAATCAACATGACGAAAAAGAGTGGCCAATTGCTCGTCTTTGAGAAAGGACAAATGACAGTGAGCATCCCACCATTGATTCAAGGTTAAATTTCTCCTACTTTTTCGAAATTAATTTGCTTCTGCAAGATGTTAACAGACTTATCGGAATTCTTGAAGAACGAATCCCGTCAACGGAATCTGTTGAGACGGGACTTGTTCTTCTGCGAATCAATCGCAAGTCCTCGTCCGTCTCGGCCCTTGCGATTTGTTCTAAAATATTCAGCCGATCCTTGAGTCGCGATCTCTTTTTGTAGTGCCAAACGGGGGTTGTGTTTAGGGTTTGATTGAGCGAGGACAAAAGTCCCTGAAACAATCTATTAGCTTCTATATATTTTCTACCATTCTCTTGTAGTGTGGTCTCCACCGCCCCGTTGGCTCTTTGGATCTGGCGCCTCAATTCAATTTGGCTAGTGATAAATTGCACGAAATTATCAAAGTGAGGATTGGCAGGGGCTGCCAAAGAAGAGCGGCTTTCAGTGCCAGCATGAGTGATCAAATAGAACAGTCGACTCTGTAATTTTGAAAGTAGCGAAGAGACCCGCTTCAACTGGTTTGCGGGCGCTGACTGCGATGAGAGGTGACTAAGCCTTAAATTTAACTCATCTTCCAGGAGCAGCAGTCGCAAAAATGGGTTGGCAAAGAGGATTGCCGGGTAGGCTGGCGTCTGCATGATTTTTGAAATGCGAGGAATGTTGCCGGGATGTGTAGAGCCGAAAGAGTGAGCAGCTCTTTCATCTTGTGAAAACTTGGTTTGAAATCTTTGCCACTGCTGTTGCACTTGATCGAGCATGGAAATTCGATCATTTCGCTGCAAGCGAACATCTAGGGTTGCAAAAAGAGTTGCGGCAGCTGTTTGATCGCTGGAAGTCACACTGGTTCCGAATCGATCAGCGGACTCCTCCTGCGCTTGCGAAAGAGCATTAAACGCCCTATTCATTTTCTGGAGAAGAGCATCGAGAGGCAATCTGTCTTTGTGGGATTTATCAAACGGGTCCAGAGCAAACAAGGATTTATGGAAAGAAATGTCTTCTTCCTGGGCCTTCATTTCTTTCAATCGCTTCAGTTGAATTTCAAGAAAATCTCTCATCAGAGCCTCAAACTCAGTTCTCTCGAGGGTAAGCAAGCTTTCAAAGGCATCCTCAATGATGTTTCTTAAATTGCTTCTCGAGGATGGCTGGGTTCCATCTTCGCCAACAGAGTGGGCAGTGATTTTCGTTTCTGGTCCAAGGTTGATGTGCCTCATGTATTTTAACAGGCGCCCAAGCAGGTCATTGTCAATTTGATCGGGAACACCATTTGAATATATTTCGACCGCAAGACTGCTCAGTATGCTTTCAATATGTCTTTCAATGACATGTTGGTTTTTGATGTGGGAGAGTTCGTGCGCGAAAACAGATCTTAGCTCAACAAAATTTAATTTTTCGATCAGTTGGGAGCTTAGAACAACAAATATATGCTCAGCGGTTTTGCTGACTGCAAATGCGTTTTGCCCGAACTCGACATAGACTCTACGGTTTTCGATGGCCTGAGGAGAAAATCCAAGGTCCACGGCCGTACGAGTGAGGAGTGAGTAAATCGCGGCATAATGTCCTTTTGCAGCAGGGCCGAGTTCGAGCAGCTCGGCTCCCTTTTCAAGTTCGAAAGAACGGAGGGATGCTTCTTCGTTTTTAATAAAATCATCTACAATCGAACCCAAAGTAAATTGCCTGGCAATAAATTCGTGTAGAGTTTGATCTGGATTCGAGGTGAGGTAGCGACGCTGGAGGTCCGAAAAGACCCCTCTCAAATAGGGGTCGCCCATGAATTCGGCAAAAGTGGCTCGACTGGATCTGAGGGTGAAATCACCCTCAGCACTTTTTCCACCAGCTAGGGATAGAGGCGCCAAAACAAGATTAAGAATGATAAAAAACATCTCTATCCGCATTTCATTTCCTTGCGATGCCCCCCAATCATCAAGGTCACAGCATTTGCTGCGGCCTCTTGATTTTGGTCCTTGATCTTTCAATTATACTCTTCTGCCTTTTCTGGTTCCTTTCATATCAATAACTATTTTTCGCACTCAACAGTTTTTTCACCCACACTGAAATTTACCAAGTCTTTGGTAACCTCAGGTTGTTGCTTGAAGGTGATGGTGATGAGGCAATTGTTCTTTGTGGCAATATAGACGACGTATGGCTGGTTAGGCGTATCATCGATTGTTATGCTTTTTATGCCACCAGCATCTCCCATAGCTCGCATGCCTTCCCCTCGTGAATTGAGGGATCCCGCTGCCAAACCAATTATTCGATTTGTATTCATGTACTCCACAATATTGGTTTCCCTGTTGTTATCTTCTTGGGCGCTTGAACAGATGGTCGAGCTCAAGGTTAAAAAGACCGCTGCTCCAAGAGCAATTGATTTTACATTTATCAGATTCTTCATTTTTCTATCTCCTTTTCGATTAAAAGCAAAATGCTTCATTGATCAAACAACTCTTTACCAGGTCGATACTTCTCCATTTTTTGTGCCGACCTAGATTAGAAAGCTTGAGGGTCTCATGAGAGGCGACCTGAAAAATGGTGAATACCGGTGACAATAACTGGCTCATTTTAAGGCAAGTAAATCTCCTTCATAAATATGGCCTCCGTATAAATTATGGTCAGAGAAAATGGACTAGACAGCTAGGGAACGGGGCCTGTGCCTCTTGTGCCCTAAAAAGGACGATCGTCAATAGGGCAGCAGAGCCCGGGAATTGCAGTAGTGAAGCACTAGGGTTCAAAGGGTTTTTACATTGAGCAGATGTTCGATTTAATTTTAAGGGAGAGGGGCCGACGTGAAGACTGTAAAAGGGGCCTTGATTTTCATTTCGTCTGGACTCGTTTTGATTGCATTTTTTCAGAATTGCTCTGGTGTAAACTTCGGAAGCAATTCAGCCACTAATGATTCATTGAAAGAAAATGATGGAGCGGGAAAAGAGGGGATCGATGATCCTTTTACGACACAGAGGAAGGACTAAAAGGAGGACACTTTGACCTCGATACTTCACATCAGGTCTATGCTGCAGGTATGGGAAAAACAGATCACCACGTGCACGAATATGATGACAGATTTGGGATAACTTATGCCGATTTTTTCCGACTGAAGGACTCCAAAATTAAAAATATCCATGAAAGAGTGGGTGCGAGCACGGAATTTGTATTGGTTATTGCCAACGCGCAACTTTCTCCTAAAGGTGTTTTGAGCATCAATGGGGTGTCGCAGACGGTGGGAGATTATCAAAGTAGAGTCAGAGATTTTATAAGCGGAAACAGAAGTGCCCTGACGGCTTACAGCTTAAACGGTTCGAAAGGGGAGATGCTGTCGGATCTAAGAATTGGGTTTTCAGCTGACGCGATTCTGGCTGGAGGGCTGGTAGGAACAGAGACAGGTTGTGTCGTGAGAAACGAACCGGGTAGACTCGGAGAGTACCGCAATGGTGCTCTCACCTTGCAGGCGATTGATGCCAAAACAGCCCACTTTAACTCCGAAACAGGAGTTGCAGATGTTCAGGGTGGCCTCATTTGGGAGAGCACAATTTTTTACCACAGAGAAAGAGGCGGCTGTTATCGTTAAACAAATCGAGTGAGAACGCTCCTTCAATGAGGGTATTTCAATCCTTGCTCTCCGTCTTTTCAGGACGAAGATTTTGAAAATATATCCCTAGCGCTTGCAGATCTTCGTCTGTGAGAGGCGGATTGGCCTGCTTGAGTAGGTTGGGCATTACCGATGCATTTGTGCGCTCGCCTGACAGGAACGCTGACAATTGCTTCTGAATATAAACAGGGTCTTGCCCAGCGAGGTTTGGAAAATGAGGCGCAACCGTAAGCAGATTTGGCCCCGAATCGTGGCAGCCAGTGCAAGCCAAGTTTTTCACAAGCTCTTGGCCCTTTTTAAACAGAACATCAAAATTTTCTATTTTTTTACCGGAAAGCGGAGTGGCAGCAGGGGGCGGACGATTGCTGAAATAAGAAACCACAGCGTCCTGATTCTCTTTGCTTAAATTGCTTGCGATCCCATTCATCGCCCCTGATGAGTCCTTTCTTATTCCTTCGCGAAAATGATTGAGCTGTTCATTTAAGTAACTCGCACTTTGACCCGCTAAATGAGGAAACCCGCTACTGGAAGAAAGACCGTGTTCGCCATGGCATGCGGCACACTGCTGCAAGGTAGAGGCAAGACTCTGGGGGGCTGCAGGAGCTGGAGAAGCCACAGTCACTTCAGTCACCGGATCTGGAGTGCCACCGCCGCTATTTCCAGTCCCGTCGGCACCTGGTGGTTGGCCTGCTGCGGAACCGCTGTCCGGGCTGGATGTGGCGCTCTCTTTTGGCTTAGAAACACTTGAGGCCCATTGTTGGATCAGGTCTCTTTCCGCAGCCGTTATTTCAGTCGCCTCGGCAGTGCCTGCAGGAGGCATGCCCCCCTTGTCTGCGATTCGCTGGATCAACTTTCTATTTTTTGCAAAGTCCTCCGCAACTTTCTCGTCATTCCAATTGGGCAAGCCAGCTCCATTGTGGCATCGTCCGCAGCGGTTCTTAAAAATGGCTTGAACGTCTGAATACTTTATTTCTTTCCCAGCGCCCCCAGCGCCAGTCTTAGTGCCTTCCTTTTTTGTTCCATTTTGGGCTACTGGGCTTATTTTCTGGTGAGGCCCTCTTCGGTCGCATTGGATGCTGAAGACAAGAAGCGCTAAAAGGAAGACAAAAAAAGGTACGGGGTTGGTCAAATTCCCGATAATCCTGTGATTCATAAAGGCTCCAATCCAAATTCCATCGTTAATAGACTCTCATTAACCGAATTCCTCCGATGACAACAGCAACTTTCGAGCCAGTTCTCATTTATTCAAAAACAATGGATGAATGTTTGTATAATTTATATTTTTTATCTTTTTATTTGTTTGCCTGTGCATGTTTGTTAATCGCATAGCAGTCATGATATTTCTCTGAATACTGATTGGCATTGTGATTGAAGCGAAAGGATGTCGTCGTGAAGCGAGCTCTACATTTTTTATTGGGGAAAAAACAACCTATTTATTATCTGTTTTTCATTTTATTTGGGCTATCTCCCATGTTGGGGCAGGCGCGGCCTGAGTACGCAATTCGCCACGGATTCACTCGATGCACGACTTGTCATCTCTCTCCGGTTGGAGGTGGGACCAGAAATCTGATGGGAAAGTCGTTTGGTCTGCGAGGTTTCAGCCCAGGGCCTTATGCGACACAGGACGTTTGGTCTTTGGATGTCCGGGGAATATATTTGAATAATCCAGAGGGGCCCAACACCTTAAAGGGAGGTGCTGGAATCATGGCGGGAAATTTAAGCGCGAATCTGCCTGTGACCGCTGAAGAAGAGGGAAAGGCACCTCTGAGAGCTGTACTGACTCACAATGTGGGAGGATTTCCTGGGGGAGCCGGTGGGCCGAGAGAAGCTTATCTGCGATGGGAGTTGAAGGATGATTCTGCCACAGGAATCAGTCCTCAGTATGTTCTTTTGGGACGATTTGTGTCGCCCTTTGGTATAATTACAGATGAACATCGCACCTACACAAAACTTCAAACTCAGAGCACTTGGAACAATCTCGATATTGGAGCTTTGTTTTCAGGAAATCCATCCAGCTTTCTTCACTATGATTTCTCATTGGTCAATGGTCAGAAGACAAACGGGACAGGTTTTGGAGACGGTAATGCAGCCATCTGGGGCGGTGCTTTGAATCTGAGGCTCATGACCTCGGCCTCTCCGGTGGGCTTCGGTCTGAGCGGACTTCATTACGAGAAGGTAAAGGATCAAGACAGTCCATCTGCCAGTGCGGCCTACGTGATGGTGAGCATGGATCGCCTCACTCGCGATGTGTTTAAGGGGTCACTATTGGTCGAATATGTGAGCGCCCAAGGGTTCAATTCAAACACTGATCTCGAGAGGTTCATGTTTAAGGAAACAGACTACCGCGATACTGTAATAAACTCTGAGTCCCGTGGAGTTTACGCCTTGCTGAATTGGGAATTTAGTGAGGTCTTGAGTTTTAGCTACAAATACGATCAATATATTCCGAACTTGAGTTTTGTGGCGGACTCCTATGTTCGGCACGGACTTGGATTTAAATACTATTTTGGACCCAATCTCTTCACTCTGGTGCGCTTTGAAAAGGCTGAGGCAGGGCATCCTTCTGAACAGGATATAACGAAAAATTCGAAGCTTGGAGCTTCTGATGCGGCTTGGGCCTATCTGCAGCTGTCGATATAAGCGATCGGTTTGGTGGTTGAGTGAGGCGTTTGTTAGGTGTGCCTGATTTGGATTTTCAATTGAGTCTGATTGGTAACCGATAGAATGACGGCGAGAAGAGCGACAGTAGAAAGAAAAAAAACGGCAGAAATATTTCACAGCAGTGGTGAGGGCAGGATGGCAAAAAAGGATATCTTTGGGGATGAAATTGTTGATGGCAAGGCTCAAGACTATGAGCGTTTATTGGCAGAGACATCCAAGCCGGTTCGAAAAATTTCGGTAGGCGATCGACTCAAGGGCGAGGTTCTTTCGGTTGGTAAGGAAGAAATCTATGTCTCAACTGAAGGGCCTGTGGATGCTGTTGTTGCGCGCAGAGAGCTCCTTGATGAACAGGGTCAGGTCAAAGTAAAAAAAGGAGAGATTCTTGAAGTCATCGTAACTCAGGTTCGCGAAGACGTGATCAGAGCGAAGCCGGCGGATTCTCGAAGCGGCACAGAAGAGATCGACAATCTAGAAGATGCTCATGACATGGAGCTTCCGGTTGAGGGGCGTGTCTTGGAATTCGTCAAAGGCGGATTTCGGGTTCAAATTCAATCCTACAAAGCCTTTTGTCCGATGAGTCAGATGGATTTGGGATCAATAAAAACCCCAGAGGACTACGTCAATAAAAAATTCGAATTTTTGATTACCCAAATAGATGAAAGGCATACAAATATCGTTGTGTCTCGACGTAAACTTCTCGAGCTCTTACGCTCTGATCGTGAGGGAGAGGTGCTTTCAAAGTTGAAAGAAGGGGATCTCGTTGAAGGGCATGTGACGCGGATAGAGAGTTTTGGTGCCTTTGTTGAGGTTATGCCTCTGGTTGAGGGATTGATTCACATTTCTGAGTTGTCCTGGGCCCGCATCAAACATCCTGGCGAAGTTCTTGAGGTGGGTGCTCCAGTCAAAGTCAAGATTCTCAAGATACAGGAGAGTGATCAGCGGTTGCACATCTCTCTGTCTCTCAAGCAAGGCGGAGGAGAACAAGATCCATGGATGCGATTCACTCAGCAGAATCCTCTCGGTACCAAAATCGAAGGGCTCATAGAACGAAAAGAACCATTTGGCTTTTTTGTGAAGTTGGCGAGTGGTGTCAATGGGCTTCTTCATCAATCCAAATGGCGCGATGCTCTCGATGGAAAATCAATTGAGGCGAAGAGGCCCGGTGATTCCTTATGGGTTGAAATCGAGAAGATTGATTTGGAGGCTCATAAGATAAGTCTTCGTCTCCCTGGCGAAGGAGAGGATCAATCCTGGAGAGATCATCTGCCTGCACCAAGCACCCAAGGACTCGGAACCTTTGCCTCCCTCTTTCAGAAGGCCTCAAAGAAATAGGAGTTCAATCGCTAAAAAGTCCTTTTCATTTCGTCGCTTGCCGTGATGTAGTTGAACTCGCTATTTTGGATTACCAATGGAAGTATCCTGATTGAGGATTGGCAGGGAGGACGATGGAACTCAGAAAATGCAAATTTGTTTTTCTGTGTGTTCTGATGCTTGTTTCAAATTTCCTGTTAGCTGCAGTCCATCTTGAAAAGAAGCCAACCGTCTTTGTATTGACTGCTAAGCGCACAGAGATCAGTCGAATTTTGAGCTATCCTGCTTTGATTGAGGCGAGAGTTCATGCAACAGTACTTGCAGAGGCGGATGGCGTTGTAAGAAAAATTCATTTTGCACTCGGGAAGAAAGTTGCGGCAGGCAGTCCACTTCTGAGTTTGCAGCAGACAGATCCCATTTTTCAATATGCTACGGTCTCTACGAAAGCCCCTGTTACGGGTGTTGTGAGTGAAATAAGCGTCACAGAAGGAGCCTTGGTTACAAAAGGACAAAAGTTGGCTTCTGTGACGGACCCAAGAAATCTTAAGATTCTTGTCGAAGTGCCAGCTCAGGATATTTCCTCATTGCGAGTTGGGTTGGCGGGAAGCTTCGAAAGTCCGTCAATTCCTGACAAGGTACCTCTTCATCTCGCCGGTTTGAGTCCGAATGTGGATCCAGCGACGGGCACCGCTTCGTCGGAATTAATTCCTCAAAAGGGTGAGCGATCTCTTCTCTTGCGTCCGGGAATGATTGGAAAGGTGACATTTAAAACCAACATTCGTTCTGGATTTGTTGTTCCTGAAGATGCCATCATTAAGGTTGAGGACCGCAGGTATTTGAGAATTGTTGTCGACGGAAGGGCTCGTAAAGTGCCGGTTTCGATTGGAGATCGCCAGCGCGGAGAGGTGGAGGTGACGGCAGGCCTTGAAGAGGGATCCAAAATTGTGGCGCGTTCGAGCGGCTTTGTCGCAGATGGAGATGAGGTGTTAGTCGAAGAAGCTAAGACTCCCGGAGAGGGCAATTGAAATCACTCTATAGCTCCCCGTTAAGAGTTTACTTGTCGTTGGGGTTATTGGCCTTGTTCGGTATTTTTTCTGGAAATAAGCTTCCCATTTCTATGTTTCCTGAAAGTTCCAAACCAACGGTCGGCGTTCAGGTTCCTTACACGAACTTAACCCCTGAGGAGTTCTCCAAAGCCTACGGGGCCTACATTGAGAATCGGCTGCAATCTCTGTCAGATAGTCAGATGAAGATTGCTTCCATAGAAACCAATTATCAGGCCGATCAGGCTCAATTTAAGGTTGTGTTTGATTGGGGAACAGAGCAAAGGCGAGCTGTAAAGGAAGTTGAAGCAGCTATCTACGGAATGAGCGGACAGTTTCCTAAGGAAATGCGAGATCATTTAAACGTATGGACTCAGTCTGAAAATCAGGGTTTTCTTGCAATGAGCTTTTACAGTGAAAAGCGGAGCGTTGATGAACTTTACGAGTTCCTTGAGCCGATTCTCACGCCAATGTTGGCAAATGTGCGTGATACGGATCAGGCCGGGCTCTGGAATCCCTCTCGAAAAGAAGTTCAGATTGAGCTCATTCCTGAGGCCATGGCGGCACTTCAAGTATTGCCGCGCGAAGTGGGATTGGCGGTAGAGCAGGCCACAACAGCCCAAAGTGGTGGATCCCTTTTGATCAATACGACAAGTCAGCGAATTCAAATGCCACGACAGGCAAAAAGCATTGAGGAGCTAAAACGAATTCCCATTTTGTCGCGAACGGGTCGAGCCACCCATTTGCAAGATGTCGCTCATGTCGAGTTGAGGCCATCTATTGGCGGATCAAAGAGCTTTAAGACAAGTGGTTCTCCCAGTTTGATTTTATTTGCTTCTCCTTCTCCCGGTGGAAACATCAAGGCAATGTCTGAGGACATCATTGCCTTGGTAAATGAGAAGAAGACAGGTTGGCCAGAAGATGTTCAGATGAAAGTTTTAGTTGATCCTTCAGAATTTATCAGTAATTCCATTCGCAATGTTTTTCATGAAGTTGTTTTGGCCGCTTTTCTTGCTGTGGTGATTTTGTTTCTGTTTATCGGGAGCTTAAGAAATGTGGCGACAGCTGCGATTGAAATTCCACTGAGCATAGTTTTGGCCTTTATTCTCATGTGGTACTGGGGGATCAACATCAATCTGATTTCACTCGGAGGATTGGCGCTTTCAGCCGGCATGAATGTTGACGCCTCAGTTGTTGTCATGGAGAATATTTTTCGACATTTTGAATTGAACAAGGGACCTCTGAGTTACCACGAGCGATTGGCTATACTGTGTCGCGCAGTTTCCGAAGTGCGATTGCCAGTCATTGCTTCAACAATTGCCTCTATTGTTGTGTTCCTTCCCCTGGCCTTCACATCTGCTTTGAGCTATTCAATTTTAGGTGATCTGGCCAAGACGGTTGTTTTCTCCCATGGATTTTCTGCCATTGTGGCACTCATTTTGGTTCCGACGATTCGCATGCAGCTAATGTCTCTTGAGGAGAGAGAAACTCATCGGTCACCCATTGAGGCTTGGCTAAGAAAGTTGGAGCAGATTTACAGTTGGAGTCTGGGTGAGTTTCTCAATCGACCTCGGTTACAACTGGCTGTCTATGGCTCCTTGACGGGTGTGTTGCTCCTGTTAGTTTTCTTTGCATTGCCTCGATTGCCGAGGGAGGTCATCGGTGTTCCTGATACAGACTGGATGGTCGTTGGACTCAGCACTCAAGGCAATACTCTCCTTCGTCAAATGGAAGACCAGACCTCTGAAGAAGAAGCCAAATTACTCAAGAAGTTTGGAGATGAAATCTCCTACACCTTCACTCAGGTGAGAAGCGCTAATAACTCAAATATCATGGCGCGACTCAAGGATAAATCTAAAATGCAGGAGACTTGGAAACAATATCTCGAGTTTTTCCAAAACACTCCCTTTGTTCAGTATTTTGTTGAACCCTGGAATCCTTCTGAGTTGCCAATTCCGGACCCGCCACATTTTCAAGCTTCAGTTCAGGGCGGGACGCCACGTCAGCGATTGGAGATCGCACATCAGCTTCATGAGGTTTTGGAATCAATAAAAAATTTATTTAGTCGTAGTTGGCAAAAGCCCACTTATTCTGCCGGAGAGGATTTGGTGATCAGTCCTCATTTGGATCAATGGACACCCCTCATAGGAGCAGGAGTGTCCCTCATGCCCACTGATCTGACCGACATTTCGCGAATTGCCACGCAAGGCCGTTCTCTGGGTCAGTGGGCCCTAGACAATCGAATGTACGACATGATTTTGACCTATCCACAGGGAACAATTCAGGAACCGGAGGATCTAAGGGCCTTTCCTCTTGGAATTAAAAATAAGATTATTCCGCTTGGCGCCCTTGCTCAGATCTACAGCCAGGAGGGGGACTCACCTCGTTTTCGCAAGAACCAACAGGACATTGTATTGCTCTCGGCGAAACAGGATAAGGGAAATGAAGATAAACCTGAGGAAGCCGTTCGTACTGCCACATCCGTTCTAAAAGAATGGATCAAACAGAACAAGGAAGCGATGGGACCCGTGACAGTCCAGTTTGAAGATGCACAATTTGAACTCAACGATGCACTTAATCAGCTGGGTTGGGCTGTGGCACTTTCGATTTTGCTGATTTTTGTGACAATGGTGATTCAGCTGGGTGACGTTGTGAGTTCATTGTTGGTGCTGGTTGCTATTCCATTGGGATTTGTCGGCGTCATTTTTTCCTTGTTTGTATTCCAAAGCACACTTTCTCTTAACTCTGTTTTGGGAGTCATTCTACTCAATGGAATTTCTGTGGCAAATAGCATTATTCTCGTCGATTTCTTTAACAAACTCATGAAAGCAGGAAAAGGTATCACCGAATCTGCTCTTGAAGCAGCGAGGGCGCGACTGCGCCCGATACTGATGACCTCTCTGACAACCACCATAGGTATGTTGCCGATTGCCTTTGGCTTGGGAGACGGAGGGCGAGTGCTGCAGCCGCTTGGAATTGCCGTGAGCGGTGGGCTTTGGATTTCCATGTTGTTTACGCTCTACTTTGTTCCTTCTCTGCAGGTGGCCTACTGGAAATTTCGCAAGAACAGGTTATCTGTCAGGGGATTTGCGCTCGCAAGAATGGAGTCTCCCGAGGCGATCCAATGAATTTTCGGTGGCGAAAAATCTCTTTGCTATTTTTGTTTGTTTTTTCCTGCCTCCTCATGATCCCGCTTTTATTGAACGCAGGAGCCACAGCTGAAGAAGTTAAGACTCATGAGGTTTCTCAAGCAGCTACACAAATTCCTAATAGGAAGATTAAATTTACCGAAGCACTTCGGAGAATGGAGGAGAGAAATACAGAACTAGAGGCTCAGCGCATTCAAATCAAAAAAATCGAATCGGAGCATTTGGCTTCAAGAGCTAATTTTTTTCCATCCATCGAGGGTCAGCTTTCGGATTTACAGGTGATTCGCCCAGGTTTTTCCAGAACTCAAACAGGGATGCTGGTTGGCCGAGTTAATTTATTTAGATCTGGAGCCGACGTGGCTTCGTTGAGAAGTTCACGACTGACGGTTTCGCGTGAAAGGGAATTATTGAAACAAGCAGAATTGGATGCTGAACAAAAAAATGTGAATTTAATCATCGAATATTTTCAATCTTCCTTTCAGATGAAATTGGCCGAGAATATACTCAAGCTGAGCGAAGAGTTAGATACCATTGAAGAGGCACGTTACCGTCGAGGTTTGATTCCTTTGCAGGAGTCGCAAAGATCAAAAGTCGAAAAAAGCAATGCTCTGGCAAGATTGAGTGATGCAAAGTCTGGCTTGGAAGAGATCAAAGCAAAATTAGACGGTGAATTAGGGGCGGATGAAGTAGAGCTGGTTTGGCCATGGAAGGATATTTTGACTTCAATCACTCAAGATGAATTTTTGGCTAAGAAGTTGAACCTGTCGCTCTCTCCAGTTTGGCGGGCCACGCAGGTGTTGGTTGAAAAGGAAGAAGAATTACTCAAATCAAAGTTTCGTTATTTTCTGCCTTCAATCGATTTGACGATGGGATATGGTTATCCTGATTATGATAGGAGCAGAGACATTCACTCTGAAACGACTCTCACTGTGACGATCCCCCTATTTGATCTCGGCAAACATGCGGGGTATGAACTGCAGCTTCAGGAGAAATCACTGGCACTGGTGAAAGAAGAGAGAGTGAGGCGGAGTATTCAAGTTGAATGGGAGCAAACGCGAACCAATTTGGTCGAAGCCATCAAATCTGCAAAGGAACGTGAGCAAAGCCTTCAGTTAGCGAAGAGTCTTCATCAAGACAACAAGAGGCGCTTGCAGGCAGGCCGCAGCAGTATGAATGACATTTTGGTTGATCAAAATCGGCTGGTCGAGGCCGAACGTTTGGTTATCGAAGGGTGGGTCAAGTCACACGTATTGTATTCCAAGTTTTGTCACCTTCTTGGAAAAAAGGGAGGCCCAGATTGTTTTCACTAGTTGATGAAATGAGGGCGTCATGAGTTCTTCTTTTAAGGATGGCGGAAGTATTTTAACCAAAAACCCCGAGACAAAGTATCGCGAAATTGCCGTCGAGACAAACTGGACAGAATTTGAAAAAGTGATCCGTAGTCGACGAAGTGTTCGCTTGTATACGGGAGAAGCTATTCCGGAAGAAGTCGTACAGAAGTGCCTTGATATGGCTTTGCTCGCACCCAATTCGTCAAATCTGCAACCTTGGGAATTCTATCGAGTTATTTCCAAAGAGAAAAAAGCCTTGCTGGTTCAAGCCTGTTTGGGACAAAGTGCAGCTCGAACAGCGGCCGAGCTGATCGTCTGTGTGGCGCGTATCAGGACTTGGAAACGAAACGCGCGCCAGAACCTTAAATTCTATGAGTCTCTCGCAGGTTCGCCGAAATCGTTGCCGGCCTATTATCAAAAAATTGTGCCTCTCGTTTATGGTCAAGGACCCGTTGGAATCTTTGGGTTGATAAAAAGGCCTTTGCTTTGGCTTGTTGGTTTTTTTCGGCCGACTCCGCGCGCGCCTGTAGGGAAAGCCGATATGCGAATTTGGGCTCACAAAAGCACAGCTCTCGCCTGTGAAAATTTGATGTTGGCCTTCCGAGCGGCGGGTTTTGATACTTGTCCGATGGAGGGGATGGACGAAAATCGAATAAGGAAAATCCTCAAATTGGATTTCGACGCTGAGGTGTGCATGGTTATCAGTGCCGGTCGTCGCGCTGAAAACGGTGTTTATGGGCCTCAGATTCGTTTTTCTCGAGATCAGTTTGTAAAGCAAATCTAGTCGATCAGGGTTTGTCTCTTGCCTAGTTGAAGTAGGTCTGAGTATTCTTTAGGGTATGAAAATTTATAAAAAGTTTTTATTTTTGACAATTCGAGCGATTGTAATGGCCTACGTTCTGTTGGATTTTCCGCTTGTCTATGCAGAGAAAGCCAAAGCTCAATCTAAGATGCAATTAACAATAGACAGGAAACTTTTAAAGATGAGAAAACATTTTCCACATATTTTACTGAAAGATTTGAAAATCATCGATCGTTCGCTAAAGAAGCATGGCGATCTCGGACCTCAGGGAAACTTTTCTCAAGGTCTGACTCATTATTTTCCCGATCACAACCTCATCATTGAAGACAAAGGTAAAAAGCTTATTCTTCAGATTTTTCCTAAGCAGGGAAATTGGGGGTTTTCGGCAACGATAGATAAGGCAACCGAGAATCTAGAGAATCCAGTCATCGAAACGATTGATCCTTCTCCGTAGGTCTTGTCTTACGAATTGCTATGTATCGGCTTTCTATTTGGTCATTTTACTAAATTTCAGGGGCTCTTTGATGATTAAAAACCGCCGCACTAAAAATTAGAATGAATGGGCCAAGAAACAGACCGGAAAGCCCGAACACAAAAAGCGAACCGATGAGGGCAAAAAAGACAAGAACTGGATTTAGAGTGGAACTATTTCTTGAGGTTAAAAGAGACCGTAGAACTATATCAAGTATCGATGCAACGAGAGCGAATATACCAACAATAAAGGCTTTTTCTAAACCCAACTTTGCCCCGGCATAAATGATACAGACAATAGCCACGGGTAGGATTCTTACAACGGAAATTAGAGAAAAAATAAAGCCAATTAAAAAAACAAAAGGCCAGGCCTTCATTCCAACAATGATGGAACCTAAAGTTAGCACAAAGGCTTGGATTAAAGCTGTAAAACTCGTTAACACAACAGCCCTATACCCGCTAAATTTGGCAGTTTCTATTAAAAACACCAAGATATTATTTTTCTTATGAGTTAAAAATAATCCAGCAACATCTTTGATTGCCTTCTTCTTCTGAATCAAAAATAGGAACAGAAAAGTAAAAAACATCACTTGAAAAATGCTATTTGGAATTTCCGACAACCAGGCAAAGGCAATGGATACAGAAGAAGTCAGAAACTTTTCAATTGCCTCTATCAGCTTTGTTTCAATAGTTCTGGAACTGTCAAATTGCATAAAATATGTAGAGAGGGAGTCCCTGAGGATTCGAATAGTTGGTAAAAATAATTCCGATATCTTAAGATTTAACTCAGTAAAACCTTGTGGATCAAGAAAAGAAGCGACCGATGAAAAGCCAACTTTCATCATTTCAATAATGGATGAAAGCAAAAGTGCAACCGTCACAGTGGCCGACGAGACGACGAGGTATTTCCTGGATTTATTGAGTTTTACAAATCTATCTCTAGCTCCTAGATAAGCTAAAGCAAAAATGAGCGCCAGCATCGCCGATTTCGCAAAAGGCCTGAAAAGAAATGCAACGGCTAGGCCAGAGAGAACAAGTATCAGATTAAAAAAATGAAACCTCGAACCAAAGAAGACGAGGTTTCCTTTGGTTCGAGGCAATTTAAGAGGAGATTGAATTTCTGAACATTGACCTGATTCCTTCACTTCATCTCCAATTCACAGGACTAGAATTCCATTGGAAAGGAGACGCTCGCAATAAAACTTTTGTCCCTCGATTCGACATTGCTAAAGCTTGCAGTGGAGACAAAAGGTCCTATTTGTTCCAGATTGACCCGTCCATATTCAATATCCTGATACTCCAAATTTAAACTCACTGAGGCCAAATGAAACCCAACGCCCAAACGACTGCCAGATGCATTCTGTAACTTCACATCAAAATTGTTACTGCTATCCGGATCCAAATCACCACCCAAAATCATAGCACCCCAAATTCTCAACCCAATATCTGGCATCTCCAATCCTAAAACAGGTCCATAATTAGTTGAGGTAGCGTTGGCGTTATAATTTATGGAATCTCTAACATGAGGTTTGGCAAAGCGCCAATCCATCGCCAAGAAGACAGACTCATTAAAATGAAACCCAAGCCTTGCTCCTATTCCAAATCCATCAACTCGACCTGTAGAGCTTGTAAAAGGAGGCGGATAATTAGTTGATGTATTACCAATTTCATAAGTCACTGCAGGCTCTACAAGCAAACCGCCACGGGTCTCAGCAGCCCAGGATTTCGTCGGAATTACCGCCATCAAAACCCCGCAACCCAGAATCACACTTTCAAGATTAAAATATTTGTTTCTCATAATTTCTCCATTCAATTGTAAACTGTTGTCAATCAATTTTGTTTTTTTCTTCTTTTGCCTTTGTATTAACTTTATCCACGGTATCCTGAACTTTGTGTTTAATCTCTTTTTCTACACACTCCATTTCTCCATTAACCGTCCGACAGGTCTTGTCCTTTATTTTTCGGTATTTTTTTTAACAACATCAATAGTTTTATTTTTTACAGTTTTCGTTTTTTCCAAATTCGTCTCCTCACCCGAGGAAGTATATGGCGAACCCATAACCAAACCGAAAGTTAACAAAACTATTAGACTTATTGGAAATCTGCGATTCATTTTGAACTCCATTCTAAGAATATTTTTAAAAATGCCTGTCTAAAACTTCGCGTTCAACCGCTGTGACTAAAAATGAAATCAAAGAAAGGACTCATAAAACACCCAAAATTAATTTCCCAATGCTTACCCAAAGATCAGCGATACCGTAGGCGCCAAAAACAAAATCCAAAACTGATAGCTAAGTAAAATCGACCGTCGTTCGAAACAAGAGGTTCTCTCGTGTATTTTTTTCAGGTGCAACTCCCGTGACACTGAACCTTCATACTCAACGAGAGCAATTCCTATGCCGCCATGGACGGATCTAGATTCGAATTGACTGCAATTGAGTTAATATTCGTTCATAAAACGTTCGTTTGTTCGTGGATTATTTGAACCTGTGGTATGTTGCGCCCGAGGGGGGGGTGCGAAAGGAGAATCGGATGGAATCATTAGAGAATGACGTTCATCTTTCTGATGAGAGAGTCCTAGATGGCAAGACCGCCAGTAATAAATCTTCAAGTGGACATGGTGAGCCTGTTAATAGCTCGAGTTCAAGTCAGAATAGAATTATCGGTTGCAGCCAAGAACTCCTATCAGTTTTGAGTCTTGCGCAGCGAGTTGCAAAAAGCACGGCAAGTATTTTAATCACAGGAGAAAGTGGAACTGGCAAAGAAGTGATAGCTAAATATATTCATGGTGAAGGTCAGCGTAGAAATGGACCGTTTGTAGCCATTAATTGCTCGGCGATACCTGAGGCTCTTTTAGAATCTGAGCTTTTTGGTCATGCAAAGGGATCTTTCACTGGTGCCATTAGCAAACACATGGGATTATTTGAGGAGGCCCAGAATGGGACACTTTTTTTGGATGAAATTGGTGATTTAGATTTAGCTTTGCAGGCAAAGCTTTTGCGAGTTTTACAAGAAAAAAAATCAGACGTGTTGGTGAGAACCAATATAATCCGGTCAATTGTCGAATTGTTTCAGCAACTCATAAGGACTTGTTCCTAGAAGTCCAAGAGGGGCGATTTCGAGAAGATTTGTTTTTTAGGCTCAATGTCATTCCTATTCACATTCCTCCATTACGAGATCGCAAAGCAGACATCAGGCCCCTCGCTGAGTTCTTTTTAAGAAAATATGCCCAAGCAAATGGCTCAAGGGCAAAGACCTTCTCAGAAGCTGCCATCGAATATCTACTTAAAAACGAATGGCAGGGGAATGTGCGAGAATTAGAAAACACAATAGAGAGAGTTGTTGTTCTGTCCTGCCGACCCGAAATATCCATCGATGAAATTATCCCGAGTCTAATCAGAAAGAGCAATAACCAAGACGGTAGCAAGGAACATCATGAGAAGGATTTATTTGCAGTTTCGTGTAAAAATGAACTTTTGACCTTAGAGGAAGTCATCCATAAGTATATAGAGTTCGCTGTTCAAGTGAACGGTGGTGCTCGGGATCAGACGGCTATAGAATTAGGCATTGACCGAAAGACACTGTATAAAAGACTGCGATCAAATGAGTGCAAAACCAGCCATTCATAGAAAGGTTCTTGCCCTAGGTACTGAATCGCTGCTCATCATTTTCACAATCCCGTTCTTTCTTTGGAATATTTTGAGGCTCCGCACAGAGGTCTAGAGTCTCCAAAAAGCCCTCCAAAAAACTGACCAGAAGAATATCTAAATCAAAAGACCCCTCAGATTGTTTTTTTTTGGGGACCGCCACAACATTCCTCTTTATCAAGTCCTTTCGAAACAAAAGAATGAGAAGTGCGGCGCACAACAAACCAAAGACACCAAATGTCAACAGCTCCAAAAAAAACTGATTCTCGATCAGGCTCAGGTGGAGACGCAACGACTCACCCAATTGGAATACGGAAATAACAAATCCCGCAGTCAAAGCAAAGCCAACGAGAACCTTTAATATAATGGTCAAAACCTCACGACGAAGTTCAGTTTTGACCATTTCTATTTTTTGTTTCTGACTATCGCTCAAGAGCTCAACTTGCGACAATAGAACCGACGAAATGACTTCCAATAAGTTCAAGACTTTCATAAAAAATTCAACTAAGATTTTTTACGAAGTGCATAGCTCAGAAGAGCACCAGCCACCAGACCAGCTGCGGCCGCGATGGCTACGCTTTTTCCTGGATGATCCTGGACATACTCGCGACTTTTCTTCACAGAATCCACCGCAGAACCCTTTACCTCAGAAACCATTTCTCCCAATTTCTCACCAGCTTCGTGAGACATTCTCTCTAATCGCTTTTCTAAATCGGCCATTTTACCCTCGATACCTTGAGTACTCCCGTTGGATGTACTTGTCGTTTCTGCCATAACACTCGACATTCGACCCTCCTTTCAATTTTTAAATTTTTCTTTTATATTTTCTACCACTTTTTCCTTTTTGGTTTCAAAGCGATCCACTATATCTGATAATTTCTTATCGTAGCTATCCTGACTTTCCCCGTACTTCTGTTGAATCAAACCGGCAAGAGATTTCAGATCTCCTTGCGCTTTATCAATTTCATCATCCGTTAACTTTCCCCAGGATTTCTGGATCTCTCCTTTTATTTCTAGCCACTTTCCTTTAATGGTATTCTCATTGAACTTCATAAAATCTCTCCCTTATGGAGCTGTTTCAGCTCCCGTCTTTCTGTTTTAAACAACTCAGATAGAAGAGATTGCAATACCAAGGCCAAGTGCTAAGGGATTTAATCTTTATGTGGAACTTACTGGCCAAAACAAGGCGGAAAAATTGGAATGAACGGTTAATATTTGAACGTCGCTAAAACGGCATTTTCGGCAACGTATTCTAGAGAAAAAAATCCCCGAAAATTGGATGTGAAAGGAAAGATAGGAATTGCATCGTTGCTGCCAATGATATTCAATAGATGATATACCTTCTACTGAAGATGACGGGGGCCTCTATGAACAAAATCCTTAGTTTGTTGGTGTTTTCTTTCCTTTCAATCCCGGCATCTGCCTTTGATCATATGCACTTGAGATGGTCCGAAGTATTAAAAAAATATCAGAACACTCAGGGGGATGTAAGCTATAGAAAACTGAAGGAAGACGCGGCTCTTGATAAGAAACATGAATTCTATCTGTACCTCGCTGAAATTCAGGCAGTGAAGCGGTCTGAGTATGATCGCTGGACCAATGATGAGAAGAAGGCCTTTCTAATTAATTCATACAATGCGCTGACGTTTAAGTTGATTGTTGATCATTATCCTGTCGCGAGCATTAAGAAGATCGGTGGGATCTTCACAAAGCCGTGGAGCCTAGAATTTTTTTCTCTTCTTGAAGGAAAGATCAAGAAGCTTGATCCTATCGAACATGAGTGGCTACGACCGACATTTAAAGATTATCGCATTCATGCAGCTGTGAATTGTGCCTCTGTATCCTGTCCGCCTTTGAGGAGCGAGGCCTTTGTTGCATCTAAATTGGATGCCCAACTTGATGATCAAATGAAGCTATGGCTAAACGACAAGACCCGAAACCAAATAAATTATCAAACCAAGGTATTTAAGGTTTCAAAAATAATTGATTGGTACAAGGCAGATTTTGAAGATTGGGGCGGCGGCGTGGTCAATGTTATAAACAAATACGTGAGGGATCCCCTTCCGCGAGAAATCTCCAGTCAGATAAAAGTTCAATATTTGCCCTATAACTGGGATTTAAACGAGGCGAAGTAGTCGAGAAAATCCCTACAACCCCCATTCCTTCGATTGCTACGGGCTTTTTTTGCCCTCTTCGGTTTTAATGTTATGTTTTTTTTTTTTTTTAATACTATGTTAATGTTGTTCCTCTGATGGTTTGTTGTATGTTGGTTGAATTGGTTTATTCCTCTTAAGCAGAAGCAAGAACCAGGGATGCTTCTGCCGCGCTTTATCGTGGGTTTTTTTGTCTCATTTGCAAGTTCCACCGACGCAGGGAGGTTGGGTTGGCAAAAAGGAAAATGAAAAAAACCAAAAAGAAAGTCTCTCAGGGAAGATCTTTAGGGAGAGTTCGAGGTGCGAGTGCGCCAAAGGTGGCGAGTCGCTATAAAGGCAAGGGATCAAAGTCCGGCAAGGTTTCCTCGCTCAAATCCGCCCCAGAACAAGCAAATTTTCCAATTGCTGCCATCGGAGCTTCAGCGGGGGGACTGCAGGCACTCAGAGACCTATTGTCCTCCCTTCCTGTCGACACTGGAATGGCATTTGTGATCATACAGCACCTGGATCCGACGCATGGAAGCATGTCTGCTGACATTCTTTCCAGATCAACGAAAATGCCCGTGATAGAGGTTAAAGAAGGGATGCCCGTGCGACCGAATCACGTTTACGTGATTCCGCCAAACTGCAATTTGGACCTTTCTGGGGGTGGGTTCAAGATTTTGCCCCGTTTTGAAACACGTGGCCAGCACATGCCTCTGGATTTCTTTTTTCGACGGCTCTCGGAGTATCGCAAGAGTCAGGCCATTGGGGTTGTCTTATCCGGGACGGCTTGTGACGGAACACAGGGACTGCTTGCGATTAAAAATCAGGGTGGCATTGCACTTGTTCAGGATCCTCAGACGGCGAAATTTGACGGTATGCCTCGAAGCGCCATTGCTTCTGGGGCTGTTGATTTGATTTGTCCTCCTCAAGGACTGGCGGCCGAACTTGCTCGAATTGCCAAACATTCCTACGTCGTTTTGCCCGAAGGTGAGAGAGAACAGAATCTGCCGAAGGGGACGACAAGCGAAAACCTTGCGAAGATTTTTTCTCTTCTTCGAGCTCAAGCTGGTGTTAATTTTGCTCAATATAAAAACAGCACGATTCAGAGGCGCCTAGCCAGAAGAACGCTTCTCTGCAAAATTGAAGACCTTGCAGAGTATGCAGTCTATCTTGAAAACAATCCCATTGAAGTGAAAGATCTTTTTTCGGATCTCATCATAAACGTCACGAGTTTTTTTCGGGACCAAAATGTTTTCGAGGTACTTAAGAACACTGTTCTACCCAAATATATGAAGGGCCGGGATCCCAGTGTTCCCTTTCGCTTATGGGTGGCCGGCTGTTCAACGGGCGAAGAGGTTTATTCCCTCGTCATTTCCTTGATGGAGTTTCAGCGTGAAGCGAAAATCCGAATGCCACTTCAAGTTTTTGCATCAGACATCAGTGAGCAAATCTTGCACAAGGCTCGCCTCGGTGTCTATCCGGAATCTATCTCCGAGGATGTTTCGCGTGAACGTCTGGAAACTTTTTTTGAGAGAGTTGAAGGTGGCGGCTATAAAATCGCGAAAAGTGTGCGCGACATTTGCCTTTTCTCACGTCACGATGTGACTCGGGATCCCCCTTTTGCAAAAGTTGACATGATTTCGTGTCGCAATGTTCTCATTTATTTTGCTACAGAACTCCAGAAGACTGTTTTGCCGATTTTTCATTATGCTCTGAACCCAAGTGGCATCCTCTTGCTTGGAAGATCAGAATCCACAGGTGGTTTTTCTGAACTCTTTATGGCGACGGATAAGACAAATAAAATCTACCAAAAGAGAAATATCGCGAAAACACTTAAATTGAGTATGTCGCTTTTGAGACCAAGGTCTGCGGAACAATTTGAACCTGCGATTTGCCGGATTGAGCCTGGTTCAGCTCGTGTTGATCTGCAAAGAGAATCAGATCGGATTGCCTTGATCAAATATGCGCCGCCAAGTGTCGTTATCAGTGAGGCATTGGAGATCATTCAATCGCGTGGACGCACAGCTCCCTTCCTTGAGCTTTCTCCGGGGCATGCAAGTCTCAATCTCTTGAGAATGGCCCATCCAGAATTGAGCGCAAAACTAAAGAATGCCATTCAAAGGTCACGTACTAAAAATGGTCCGGTGACCCAGACAGATTTGCAGATTCATGATGAGGGCAGTATAAGAACCCTCTCCATCCACGTTGTTCCGATCCCAGCTTTGCCGGTAGTGAAAGAGCGTTTTTTCACCATTTTTTTGAAGAGACAGATCAGGAAAGAGGGGAATCAATTGGAAGGAAGCATCAAGCCCGTTCTGAGACTTCTAAAAAGAGGGGGCGAAATCAGAATTTGAGATTTGCCAGAAGTCAATCTCACCTTGAATTAGAGGGAAAACTTTCGGTTGCCCTCGAGCACCAGCGCTCACTCGTTGAGGAATATGAGACATCGCAGGAGGAGCTGATCGCCAGCAATGAAGAGCTGCAAAGCGCGAATGAGGAGTTGCAAAGTACAAATGAAGAATTGCAGAGTAGCAATGAAGAGCTGGAGACGGCGAAGGAGGAATTGCAATCCGCGAACGAAGAATTGATTATGGTCAACGATGAAGCGCAGGCACACAATATCGAAATGGTTCGACTCAATGATGATCTCACTAATTTGCTTGCAAGCGTTGATATTGCGATTGTGATGGTCGGTGCGGATGGAAATATTCGCCGTTTTACCCCAAAGGCTGGCAAGGATCTGAAGTTGATTCCCAGTGATGTGGGCCGTCCGATCGGCGACATCAAACCGAACATACAGGTGGCCGATCTCAATCAAATTGTCTCTGAAGTCATTGAATCCATGACGGCTAAGGAGATTGAAACACAGGACATGAATGGCTATTGGTATCGCCTCCAGGTACGACCCTACAAAACAGCAGGCAATAGGATTGAAGGTGCTGTTGTGGCTCTCATCGATATAAATGCCGTGAAGGCAAATGCAGATCTTCTCATGAAGGCGGCGGAGGACCTGAAGCGCTCCGGGGACGATGCTGCGTATTTGATTGGAGCTCAGCCGCTTCCTTTGTTGGTCATTGATTCCGACAAAAGAGTTCTCTTGGCAAACGAGATTTTCTACGAAACTTTTAAGGCCTCACGGTCCCAGACGGAGGGCAGGAAAATCTTTGAACTTGGATCTGGCGAGTGGAATATTCCAAAATTATTGGAACTCCTGCGGCTCACTCTTGAACAGGGTTCAAAGTTTCAAAGCTTCGAGGTGGATCACGATTTTCCTGAAATTGGGCACAGAACAATGTTGATCAGCTGCAGGAGGGCCGAACTGAACGGTTCAGGTAAGACCGTCGCGCTTTTTTCAATAGAGGATATAACTGAACGCCAAAAGACGATCAGGGCCGTCATGGATTCTGAAGAAAAATACCGGACGCTTGTGGACACTGTCAGAGATTATGCTATTTTTATGCTGAGTCCAGATGGCGAAATTCTCAGTTGGAACCAGGGCGGCGAAAACCTAACGGGGTATAAGGAAGAAGAAATAGTTGGCAAGACAAACGCCCTTTTTTATAGTTCTGAAGATGTAGATCGAGGGCTCATGCAGAAAGAGCTTCAGCAAGCAAAGGAAAAGGGACGCTACGAAGTTGAGAATTGGCGGGTACGTAAGGATGGATCGAGATATTTTGCAAATATTATTACATCCGCATTTCATGACAGCACTGGACAATTGAAAGGATATATCAAGATTATTCGAGATATCTCCGAACGCAAAGAAGTTGAAAAAAAGCGCGCAGAGCTTTTGATAAAGGAAAAGAAGGCAAATCTAGCCAAAGACGAATTTCTGGCAACACTTTCCCATGAGCTTCGCACGCCAATTTCCATCATTCTTTCCTGGGCCCAGATGCTTCAAGGGGGCCGCCTTGATGCCGAAAAGGAGAAAAAGGCGTTTGAAGCGATAGAACGAAGTGCCAAGACTCAGGCTCAGTTGATCGATGATTTGTTGGATATTTCAAGAATTCAGGCGGGTAAGCTCAGTCTAAGAATTCAAAAAGTTGATCTAAAAAAAATCATTTCAGCTGTTATCGATTCAACTCGAAATCTGGCCGCGAGCAAATCAATCGAAATCGAGACGACAATTGATTCGTCGATAAAGGATATTTTTGCTGACCCTACGCGCTTGCAGCAAATTTTGTGGAATCTCATCGTCAATGCGATCAAATTTTCCCATAAAGGAGGGAAAATATGGATCTTGCTTGATCTAGTGAATGCCCCAACCGGCAGGCACATTCAAATTGAAGTAAAAGATAATGGGCAAGGGATCAAATCAGAATTTCTTTCGAACATTTTTGAGCGTTTTATGCAGGTAGATAGCACGAGCACGCGTGCCTATGGTGGTCTTGGTCTTGGTCTTGGACTTGCGATCGTCCGGAAGCTAGTCGAAATGCACGAAGGGAAAGTTGAAGCCGAGAGTGCGGGAGAAAATATGGGTGCAAGCTTTAGGGTCTTGATCCCAGAGAAGGTGAATGTAATATTAGCAGCAAAAGAGGCAGAGATAGGGGCAGAGACAGAGGCAGAGGTGACTCTCGAGGGCTTGCGAGTTCTTCTGGTGGACGACGAGCCAACCGCCAGGGAGGCCTTTGGCCTTGTACTTCAGAAATTTGGTGCGCAGGTGAAAGCAGTGGGGTCCGCTTCCGAGGCTCTTGGGGCTATCGAGGAGTTTATGCCCGATATCTTGGTCAGTGATATCGCTATGCCCACTGAGGATGGATACGGACTGATAAAAAAAATCAGGGCCTTGAATTCCAGATTTGCGCAAATTCCTGCACTCGCGTTCACAGCCTATGCGGGGCGAGAGAACGTGCAACGTGCTCTTTCAGCTGGCTTTCAGTCCCATGTGGCCAAGCCAGCTGATGGACGCAAGTTGGCCCTGGCGATTTCCAGACTGGCGGGACCGAGGTAAAACATCATCTTTCCCTGATGTTTTTCTTTAAAGTCTTCTCTCACTGTCTGGCCTTGGTTATTTAGGATTTTTAGCCTCCTTCATTGTGTTTCATTTCGTTTATGGGTGGCTGGCTCCGCAATATAAGACAAGGTGCTTTTCGTCAGATCCCTTCCATTGCGTCTTTGCGATATTCATCTCGAATCTGCCGAAGCTCATGTTTCTTCTTCTTGAATTCAAATACAAAGCCGTCGGTATTCTTGAAAGGAGTACTGGTGGTAGAATTTTCAAGGGTACGTGAATCGCTGGAACTGAAACCGAAGGCAGAGGGAAGTTTACAGGAATCACGGTCCCACAATTTGCCGTCTAGGGCATAAATATACGCAGGTTCGACTGATAACGGGGAGTGAAGAAATGCAGTTCTCGGGCGATGACGAAAGGACTTCTCGAGTTTCTTGTCCATCGACATCGCAAGAACTCCAGTCAGAATAGCTAAAGGTGCACGGAATAGGAGACTTGTCTGTTAACAGAGCAGCTTTAGAAATTGTGGCAATTCCTGATCCCCAAACACCAATATAAATACGATGTTGGGTTGGGATGATTTTTCTAACATCAAAGCCATAGAGCCCCTCATTGTTTGATGTCCAGGTTTTTCCACTATCTACGCTAAAGAAAAAGCCATTCTCTCCACCAGCGTAGATAAGGCCTCTTTCAAATGGGTCGTAGGTGGCACTAAAGTTAAATCCACCATCAATTCCAGGTTTGTCTGGGTCAGCGTAGGAAGTGATGGCTTGTTGTGATATTTTGTAGAACAAAATATTGTGAGCCAATGCTCCTGTGGAACTTCCTACTAAGATTGTGATCATCAATTCATCTGTGTCAAAAGGATTAAAAGAGATGGATTTAACATTTACTGTGGGCCAGCTCAACTTGGACCACTTGGCGCCTCTATCCGAGGACAAGTACAACTCCCTTTCCGATGTCAAGACAGCCATTCGAATTCCGTTCGTTGGGTCCACAGCAATTACAAAGGGCGTTCCAGGAGTGGAGATGCTTTTCTTTTCAAGACCCGCAGGATTTGTGGTCATTCTAAAAGAAAGCAGACTTTTTGAATTATTGCATGCAACATACGCGATTTTAGGGAGCGACTGGTTATCGAATCCAACTGTGTTAACAGCAATAATAGGCGTGGGAATACACGTCCTATCAAGCAAAATTTCCTTATTGGGATAGTCGGCAAGGCGAACGATACCGCCCATTCCCCAGTCAGATTGAACGTGGAGACTGCCGTCGTCTAAAGGCGAATCCAAAACAGAGGATTCACTGCCGAAATATTCACTCCACTTGGGTCCACTTGATACAACAGCTTGGTGATCCTGAAAACCTAGTACAAAATTGGGTCTACTTTGAAGGGAGCTGGTATTGCCGGCAAGGGTAAATGAGTAGGTTTCGGTGTAATGGTCTAGATTGTATTTTTTTGCAATATGGTAAGGCTCAGTAGAGATATCCACTTCAACGAGACCGTTATCCGATGGGACTAGAACTCTTGTCGCTGATAGAAAATAGAACTGATTAATATCCCAAAAAGCATTGGCAACAGAAATAGCACCCAATGCTCCACTATTTAACTGAAAAAAAGATTTTCCACTGTCACGGGAGAAAGCAAGACTTGGCACTGATTTCGAAACAATGAGAGTTCCAAACTTCCACGCAATGCCACCCATAAATCCAACATCGTTGATTTTTCTCCAGACACTTTGTCCGGCCTCTCGTTTGAGAAGATCAATAGTGGACACCCCTTGAACATACGAAAGACAATAGAGATTTCCATTATCATCTATTGTTGTTTGGCGGTTGCATTGATCACCGATGAGGGTCCAAGTAGAACCTTGATCTTTGCTCTGAAATAGACCTTTTTGAGCATCAACAATATAGACATCATTGTCTTTACCGACAACAAGATCCCAAAATAGCTTACCTGTGGGCAAGGTGGGGAGTTCCTGCCAATTGATACCATCGTTCGATCTGAGGATTTTATCAGAAAGGATGGCCCATATTTTGTTATTTGAGTTCCCCGCAATTCGCCTGACTTGTTTTCCTTTATAACGGGACTCCCATTCTGTTGCCGATGAATTCAATTCGTAAATTCCATCGCTTGTGGCGATGTAGAATTTTTCACCAATCTTCTTTATGTCCCAAACGCGACGGGAAGAATGAGAGGTCAAACCCTTGTTGATCGGAACAAAGCTCGGACGGCTATCGATCTGTTTAAACATGCCCGCGGATGAAGTACTGACTATCAAATTGCCATTGGCCAAAACAGACACGCTGGTGGTTCTCCCGGAGGAGGGGCCAATCAATTGCCATGGGTTTTTCGAGACATTGGGTGGAGGCGGGGGTTGATCGGGTGGAGGTTGATCGGGTGGGCGTTCGTTGGGCGGCGGTTCGTCGAGCGGGGCTTGGTTCTCGATTGAATTTCCTGAAATCATTCCCCTTCTAACTTGAAATCCATTTTCACAATTTTAATAAACCGCCAAAAAGGCAATTGCAAAACAAAAAAAACCCACGAAAAAATAAATTCTTTTTTTCATAAAGTCCAACCATTTCATCTTACGATACCTATTGATATTTACTCGGAATTGAAGAATTCATAACCTTTTCAAGTGACTCAAAATCATGGGCTCCCTCCAAGACGGTGCCATTGAGAAGAAGGACTGGCACGCCGTTGAAGTCAAACTCACGAAACTCTTTTATATCATCTTCAATGATTCTTCTCACCTGCTCGGATTTAATATCTTGAAGTAATTTTACCATATTTACCGCAAGCTTCTCTGCTGCCTTTTTTAAAAAATCTTCTTCGGCGAGGCTCATTTGGTTTTGGAAAACATATTCAAAAAACTTCATAGCCTTTGCTTTGTCTTGCATTCGGATTGCTTCAAAATATTGAGCAGCGGGGTAGGCCATTTTGTGGAAATTCAGAGGCATATGTTTGAAGTAAAACTGAATCTTTCCCTGATGTTTTATCTTAAATCGGTTTAATCCATCAAAGGCGGATCGACAGGCGGAACATTCGAAGTCGGCGTACTCGACGATTGTGATTTCGGAATTCGCACTTCCGATAAGTCTTCTCTCGCTGTCTAACCTTGGCTCTCTGGGATTTTTAGCCGCCTTCATTTGTTCGGTTTTCGCTTCAGACTGGCGAGTTAAGGCCGTGGCACAACCACTCGTCAAAAGCAACGCAACTAAAGCACTGAGCCTAATCATGCTCCTCCCCTCCTTTTTTGATGCCGGTTGTTTTTAGCCTATTGAAGCCTGAGAACCTCGTCAATGAATGTCGTCACATAAATTGGGAAGAAATAAAAATAATATGTGGGATTAGGTTAGGTTAGGTTAGGTTAGGTTCCACAGAATGTTTCAACCACTTGTTCATCTGGCCCTGGTGGTAGAATATATGCCTGGGTGGTTTTTGAAGGGTTTTCGTAGGGAGTTGAAAGGGCATCAATCAGTTGATTCATGGGATTGAAGTCACCTGCTTCAATCGCCGCATTTATAAGCCTTTCAATCTGGTGATTGCGTGGAATGACAGATGGATTTGCTCTTTGGATTGACAATTTCACATCTGTGTGTGGATTTTCGTTTTGGCGAAGGCGACTGCGCCATAACTTTACCCAAATTTCGACTTCTGACCTCGAAGGAAAAAGATGATAGAGGTCAGTCAGATCGGAGTTATCGTCGTGGCAGTTTGCCAAACTACGAAATGTGAGGGTGTAATCGGCACGGTCCTTGTGCATCAAATTGAGGAGTGCCTGAATAAGAGAGACATCATTGTCCAGTGAGTTATCGAGTCCAATTTTTTTTCTCATCCCAGCCAACCAATGTGAACGGAATATCTCACCAAATGAATGGATGACTTCTTTGGCAAGATCCTTGGCCTTCATCTCATTTGCATCGACAAAAGGTAACAGACAAGTGGCGAGCATTCCGAGGTTCCACTGGGCGATGGCAGGCTGGTTACTAAAAGCATACCGGCCTTGATGGTCAATCGAACTAAAGACCATATTGGGATCATAGAAGTCCATAAATGCGCAGGGACCATAATCTATAGTCTCGCCGGAGATTGCCATATTGTCTGTATTCATCACACCATGGATAAAGCCAACGAGCATCCACTGAGCGACGAGATGAGCGTGAGCTTTGACTGCGGCATCGAGTAATCCAAGATAAGGATTTGAGGCATTTCTGGCGCTGGGATAATGTCGATCGATGACATAACCGGCTAGTATTTTAACGGCCTCCCAATCCTTGCGGGAGGCGAAATATTCAAATGTGCCAATGCGGATGTGGGAGGCTGCAACTCGCGTCAAAATAGCGCCCGGCATGTCCCTGTCCCGATACACTCGATCTCCTGTTAAAACCATCGCCAGTGATCGGGTTGTCGGAATTCCAAGGGAATTCATGGCCTCGCTCACAATGTATTCGCGTATGACAGGGCCCAGAGCTGCCCGTCCATCACCCTGTCGAGAAAATTCGGTTCTTCCAGCGCCTTTGAGCTGAATGTCGCGTGTTCTGCCCTTCGTGTCGATGACCTCACCCAAGAGAATGGCTCTGCCATCTCCCAGTTTTGGTGTAAAATGTCCGAACTGATGGCCAGCGTAAGCAAGTGCAATTGGAACACAAGTCTCTGCCAATTTATTTCCCGAAAATATCTGAGCGATTTCTTTTTCACTTAGTTCGCTGAGGTCAACTTGTAGCTCATGCAGCAACTCATCGTTTTTGAGTATTAAACTGGGGTTAGATGACGGCGTTGGCATCACATTTTGATAAAATCGATTGGGGAGTTGTGAGTAGCTATGCGTAAAATTGATCATTTGAAAGTTCGCCATTGTCTGAGTGATACTTGCAGAGTCAGAGTCAGAGTCAGAGTCAGAGCTCTAGCTCTGACCAGAGACAGAAACAGGCGCGTAAACACTTAAAAGAGGTGTCTGCTTACTGTTTTTTACTTCCAAGGTAATCAAGGACTTCTTGAGCATGACCCTCGACAGATACCCCGCGCCATTCCTTTTCAAGTTGCCCGTTCTCATCGAGAACAAAAGTGGAACGTTCAATTCCTAAGACTTTTTTCCCGTACATATTCTTAGTTTTGATAACTCCAAATGTTCGACAGATCTTTTCCTCGGGGTCACTGATCAAATCAATACTGTAGCATTGCTTGTCTTTAAATTTTTCATGAGATGAAATCGAATCTCGAGACACTCCGTAAACCTCTGCATTTTTACTTTTGAATTCGTTGTGCAATTTTGTAAAATCGTGTCCTTCGATAGTGCAGCCAGGAGTGGCATCCTTCGGATAAAAATAAAGTACTATTTTTTTTCCCTTCATCGCGGACAATTGGAACTGCTTGGCTCCAGTTGCAAGTAGAGAAAAGTCAGGAACCAGCTGGCCCAATGAGACGGCTGGCACAGTGCCAACCTGGGATTGTACTGATTTTATTACATTTTGTTTACTGGCCTTCGAAGCCACTTTTTTGGTCGCGATTGTCTTCTTGGTCGCAGTGGATTTCTTGGATAGAGTCACCTTCTTGGCTGCTTGTGTCTTTTTGGTTAAGGCGACCTTCTTAGATGCTGTTGTCTTATTGGCTTTTGCTGCTGTTTTTGTGGCCTTTGCTGTTGTTTTTTTAGCAGAGGCTTTCACTTTTATTTTTTTTGCCATTTGGTTATTCCTCATTTTGGAGTCGGGGGTGGTTGACAAAATCGAGTCCTGTCATTCCAAGTCAGTGTTCCTTAGGACCTGCGCCTCATCCTATGTGAATGACAGAGAAATGCAACAACTATGGTTTTGGTCTCCTTTCTTTACTAACTATTTGAAAATAGGGTATTTCAATCTGTACTTTGGGGCCTTGCTTGCTCAATCACCTAAAATAAGATAAGAACTGATAGCGGGTTTTTTTAAATTTTCTGCGCGGTGGAAAATCCATTTTCGAGGGGAGAAAATGATGTCGATCAGTTCAGTTGCTACAACAAAGCATTTTCATGCTCATGATGTGATGCATCTTCGTGCTGGTCAACACTATTTCGAGCATTGACTGTTTGTCAGTTAGATTGACTCCCCAATCTGTTGAAGGAGCCTACTTCTGGAGTTTTTGCGTGGCTTATTAGTTCATAGAGTAGATGCGAACAGGCGGTCCTCTGCCCAGATTGCAATCCGGGGCGACTCTTTTTTCATCGAGGTCTGTGAGGAAGGGAAAACTGTCGATGGATCATCGCTAAGTATTCCTTTATCTAAAGTCACTCTCAAGCGAGGAGGAAATCGAGACAGTCTCTTGTTTATCGAATCGCCTGTGTTGGATCAAAGTATTTGTTATGTCGAATTCAACAAAAAGAACTGTGAATATTTGGGGCAGAATAAGGGGCTCGAGGAGCAAATCAAATTCTTGAGCTCAGACAGAAATGGCGGAGCTTTTTTGGTTTCGTTTTTAGTCGTAATGATGGTAGCTCTTTTCGGTGCATTGATTGTATATCGTGCGGACGTTTTTGGAGCGGTAGCAAGACTGGTGCCGTACAAATGGGAGAGAAGTTTAGGAAATAGAGTTTTTAATCCAATCATTAATCTTGAACAGAAATCTGTCGTAGAAAAACTGGGCGCAATGTTTTCGCCTCTTCAATTTTCCAAGGATGAAAAAGGAAAAAGGGATTGGAGCTCATGGAATGCGGATTCTTTTACCTTTCACATTTCTTCCGATACTGTTCCCAATGCTTACGCAACTTTGGGCGGGCACATATTTGTGAACAAAGGTCTGATTCAGCTGCTTGAGAGTTCAGAGGAACTGATGGGAGTTGTGGCGCACGAAATGATTCATGTGCAGCGCCGACATGTTATGAGTTCCGTGTTTCAGGGGCTTGGTATGTTTGTGATATTTCAGGGACTTCTTGGCGACGTTTCTGGCTTGGTGGCTGTGGCAATTGATCAAGGGGGACCTCTGCTTAATTTGCAATACTCTCGGAGACTAGAAGAAGAGGCCGATCGCCTAGCGATTGAATTTCTCATTCAGAACGGGGTACGTCCAACTGGGTTGGCGACGGCCTTGAATCGGATAAATGCTGAGACAAAGAAGATGGTTCAGCAGTCTCCAGCCCCAGAAGTGCTTGAAAAGCTTAACAAAATTGAATTGCTTAGTTCGCATCCAGAAGTTGATAAGAGAATTGAGCAAATCATTGAAAAATCAAATGAATTGTCGAAGGGTGTTGAATACAGAGAAATGGAATTTGATTATTCTGGATTTAAGAGAGAAGTTAAGGATAAGTTCTGATTCTGATTCTGATTCTGATTCTGACTTTGATTCTGATTTTGAGTTTGAATTTGAATTCTTTTTGCCCAAGTGGAGGGAGCCAAAGATGAATACTTCTGTTCCTCAAACAGAATTTTCGATGTCTCAAATCGAAAGAATTGGAAGCGATTCGTTTCGCATGCTCAGGGTTTCATTGGCCGCGGGTGAGGTATTGGTTGTTGAGCCTGGAGCGATGGCAAGTCAACACCCCAACATTGAATGTGAGACGTTCATCAATGGAGGAATCATTCAGGGTTTGATTTCAAAATTCTTGGGCAAGGAGAGTTTTTTTGTTAATTATTATAGGAATCCAAAGGCCCAAGGCAGCGAGATTCACTTCACTCAGCCAACACCTGGGGACATAGTGGAGAGAAATCTTCAAAATGAGACTATTTTTATTGAGCGTGGTTCATTTATCGCGCGATCGCCAACAGTAAGGGCCAGTGTGTCCTGGGCCGGATTTGCAAGTCTCATTGCTGGAGAGGGGTTGTTTCGCTTGTGTTACCAGGGGACGGGCAAACTGTGGTATGGGGCTTATGGGGCCGTAATTGAACGTGACATTCAGGGGGACCTGATCGTCGATTCGGGCCATCTGTTATCTTATCCGCCGACAGTCAAGCTTAAACTGACTCTTGCTGGAGGATTGTTTTCTAGCGTTTTTTCGGGTGAAGGATTTGTCTTGCGCCTTTCTGGGTTTGGTAGGATTCAGTTGCAGACAAGAAGTGTGAAGGGTCTGGCTCAGTGGTTGAATCCGCGGTTTTGGGGGTAATATGGAAGTTGAAATCAAATATGCACCAGCAGGAACCGCAGCCATTTGCCATCTTTTGGCGGGAGAGATTCTCTCCGCAGAATCTGGTGCTTTGTTAGCAATGAGGGGCAAGATTGATGTCGAAACGACGACACGGCAGAAAAAAGGCGGCGGTGTTTTAGCGGGCCTCAGGAGGATCGTCAGCGGTGAGAGTTTTTTCATTAATCGATTCAAGGCCATAGAGCCAGGCCAGGTTTGGATAGGAACTCCGCTTCCCGGAGATATTATTGTTCACGAATTAAAAGGCGAGAAGCTGGTGATCTCGGGTGGGAGCTATATTGCCTGTGAAGATGATGTGCATATTGATTTGGAGTGGCAGGGCTTTAAATCCTTGTTTTCAGGAGAAGGCATTTTTTGGGTAAAGGCCCAAGGAAATGGAAAGGTAATATTGGGAAGTTTTGGCTTCATCTACCCAATTCAAGTTGACGGTGAGTATATCGTTGATACGGGTCATATTGTGGCCTTTGAGGAAACCCTTTCATTTAGCATTTCAAAAGTCAGCAGATCGTGGATTGACGCCTTTTTAAGTGGAGAAGGTTTTGTTTGTCGCTTTAACGGTCAGGGGACTGTTTGGTGTCAGAGTCACAGCCCACGGGTTTTTGGAGGAGAGATGAAAGAATACTTGAGGCCGAGACAGCAATGACGGGAGAATTTTCATGATGTCTTTTGATATAAAGTGCAGGCCTGAATTCGCTCTCCTGACGGTTGAAGTGCCAGAAGGAAAAAAGCTTTTTGTAGAGGCTTCTGCGATGGCCTGGATGTCTGCGAATATGAAGATGCGAGCCTTATTTAAGGGTGGACTTCGTCGTTTTATATCCAAGGAAAGTCTGTTTATCTCTGAATTTGAGGCTCAGGGTTTTGCTGGTGAGGTAGCTATTGCTCCGGGGCCCAGTGGAGATATTGGGCATCTTTCGCTCAATAGCCAGACTGTCTATATTTCATCATCAAGCTATGTGGCGCACACAGAGGGTGTTAGTTACGAAACCAAGTTTCAAAGGCTGAGTCAGGGGTTATTGAGCGGAGCGGGCTGGTTTTTGATTAAGATGGTGGGAACTGGCGATGTTTGGTTTAACTCATATGGTGCTATTGAGTCTTTGGATGTATCGGACAATTTGACTATTGATAACGGACACATTGTTGCGTTTACCGAAGGAGTCGAATACGATGTCGTCAGATTGGGCGGTTACAAGTCTTTATTATTCTCCGGAGAGGGCTTTGTTTGCAGGTTTCGCGGTCAGGGAAAAGTTTTTATTCAGACGAAAAAACCAGCTTCCCTTATTTCATGGGCAAATGCCTATCGCCCAGTGAAAAGTTCGCGCGCTTAGTCTTTTCCATCGCGAGCATTCACGTTGACAATAAATCAACACAGGTTCGTTGACTTTGAAATGGCTTTCGATTTCTAAAAATAGAATTAAATGGTCAATTTGATATTATTTTCAAGCTCAAGCTATGGATATGGCATGAGCTCGCCTCTTCAGGTGGAGGAGGCTGTCTCTTACGTCGACCCATTTGGCATTCAGTTTGCTCACGAATATGACTGAGCTCGTCAGCAGTGAAAATCATCAATCGAAATAATCTTCTCAATAAGTGGTGGATATGATGAAAAAATGGATACCAATTTTATTAATCGCTCTGTTATCCAGTGCCCCTTCTTCTGGTCGAGATGAAAGAAAGCTCATTCTACTCTGTCGGTCGGCCTCCTTTAAAATCGTCGTGTATCAGATCGGTCCTGAGTTCAAATTAAGTGCCTACTATTATGATGAGGGGAAACTCAGAAGCCTTATAGAGGATTCTTCGGTTGAGCTAAACAGGCAGGGTTATAGTTCAGGCCTATCAAGCCATTTTATTGAGTTTCGAGGTTTAGGCGTTGAGTACACCTATGCGATTTCACGGCACTTAGCCTTGCTCATCGTGGTCGGCGACGGGAATGGTCCCAGTTGGCTTTCAGGTCATTCGTGTCAAGTTGCAGGTGGCTTTCAAGAAAAGTTCAAATTTGCCATCGGTCCGGCTCTATCGAAGAATCCAATTCTAGCTGATAGCAATAATCAAGTTAGGTCAGAATCACAAAGATAGTAGGGGCCTAGGGCCCCACAGCCCTCGCGTCGTACCAGCTAATTTATCGTCTAAGCGGGTACGACTGAAAGCTTCTTCTTGTCTGCTTTGTCGGACGGTTCAGAACGTCGAAACGAAAAGAGACGCTTTGATAGGCTCTCCTTTTCTGATTCACTTCCGTTAACGGGAGTTTCTCCATTTGGTTCAGTCTGACCACTGGATATGGAGTGTTGAACAATCATGCTTACTTCTTCAAAGAATCGTTTTAAATCATCTTCACTTGTAGAGTCCAAAATAATTCCTTTTAATGCTGACCTAATGCCGATCTCAAGATTTTCAACTAGAAGACTGAACTCGTGGCGCCTTTTGTTCTCCAAAATTTTAGTTTGAATCTGCCACTGCTCTTCAATTCTGGAAATCTCAAGTTCACGGGATCTCTCCATTTCCCTTTCTAATACTTCTCTTCTGCTCTCACATTCCTTCTGAGAACTATCCAGCATTTCATCAGACCTCGATTTGGCTTCGAGCAAAATTTCTTTGGCTTCATCCTTTGCAGAGTGAAGTTCCAGTCTTGCTTGCTCCATCATGCGATGAATTTCATCGTTCGTCTCTGTCTGGCGGGAAACCAAAAATTGAGAAGCTTGAGCGCGTGCGTCCTCAAGAATTCGAATTCTTTCAGTTTCCAATTGGTCCGTTGAATTTTTCGCAAATAAATTTGCTTGGGAGATAATCTTTTCAGATTCCTTATCCGCCCTTTGGCGAAATTCAAAAAGAAGGTGATGGGCTTGTTGGATGGTTTCATCAGCCTCTCTTTGCGCTCTGGCTCTCACCTCATTTGACTGAAACTGAGCCGACTCGACAATCTTGTTCGCCTCAATTTCTCTCTGGTGAAAGACTTCATCTGCTTTTGATTGAGCTTCAGAATAAATAGAGGCAATCGAGATATTAGCATTTGCCTTGAGCTCTGCGGCTTCACTCCGAGCCGATTCTCTAATTTTTTCAGCATCAATGTGAGCGGACTCCCGTGTCTCCTCAGCTTTGATGGAGGCCGCATCAATGATCCTCGCTGTTTCAACATGTTGAATTTCGGCAGCATTGAGTTGTGCCTCTTCTATCAGTTTGCGTGAATTTGCTCTGGCCTCTTCCAAAATCACATTTGCCTTAGCTCTGGCTTCATCGATAATCTCAACGCATTTTAGCTCTTTGTGCTTGTAAAGATCCATCATTTTATTTTCAGTCAGGTCAATCATCTCCTTCGCTTTTTTCTCGCTCATTCGCAGGTTTTGGCGATGAATCTCCGAGGCCTTTTGTTCGGCCTCTACCTGTAAGATTGTGGCCGCTTGGCGTGCCGCCTTCAAAATCTGGGTGACATCCTCTTGAGCTTGTGTGACCACTTTGGAGCTTTCCTCTCTTCGCTCATCAAGAAATGCACTGGCTTCGGCCTGTGCTGATTGAAAAATCTCAAGAGATCTTTGTTGAGCCTCCTTTATGATTTGAGTAACGTCATCTTCAGCTCTTGAGCGTATCAAGAAGCTCTCCTTTTGTGCCCGTTCTAAGTCATTTTTGATTTCCCCATCAATATTTTTTCTCAGTTCAATTTGGGATTCCTTCGCCTCAGATAACACTCGTTGGGCATAAGTATCCGCTTCATTTTTAATCTCAATTGCTGCTGTCTGAGCTTTACGTAAAATAGCATCAACTGATGTTTGTGCTTCAGATCTCATCGTCGCAGCCCGCTCTCTGGCATCTGTTAAATATTTCTCGCCAGTGGTTTTGACCTTCCTGAATTATTTGTGAAGCCTTATCTCTAGATTGATTAATTATGGACTGGACATCCAATTCAGCCTGTTTGCGAAGCTGTAGAGCTTTCTGGTCAATTTGAAACATTTTTCATTTGCATGGGTTTCTGCCAAATCGAGCGCCTGAGCTGCTTTCTCCTGATATTCCCTCAGGATGTTTTCACCTTGAACTTCGGCCTGACGGCGAATAGATTCTGCATCTGTGGTTGCTTGTGCGATCATTCTCTCGCGATTGAGTTGATTTTCTACTTTAACTTTAGAAAGATATTCGGTGGCCTTCAATTTCGCATCGTCAATAATTTTTTTTGCGGACTCTTCGGCTTGTTGGTCGCTCTTTAATACAATCTCTTGGCGGAGTTTTTCAAGATTGATGTTTATCGTTTTTCTTTCATCCTCGATTCTTAGTCGTTCCTGCTCAACGGCCTGAAATCTTGATTCAAACTCCTGCTCCATGTTCGCTACAATTTCCCTTCCTCTGAGTTCAGCAATCGATATGATTTCGTCTGCCTTATCAAGGGCCTGAGTTTTCAGAGCATCGCACTCAAGTTTTGTATTTGAAAATTGCTTTTCGATGTCCTTAAGCTTTTCTTGTTCAACTAACTTCACCTTTTCAAGGGCTGCATCCATTAATCTATTTGGACCGAGCTCCTCATCGAAAACTTGATGATAAAGATCGATTTGAATCGAGAATTGACTCTCGCCAACGGTAATTCTGTCTCCCGGGCAGTAACGGTGAGGAATGTTCGATGGAATAAGGTTTCCATTGACTTTGGTTCCTGTCGCTGTGTTTTGATCGGTAATCCAAATCTGATCCTGCACGCAGGATACAACCAAATGTCTTTTTTCGACGCCCTTCTCGCGAAGAACAATTGGCAACTTTGGCATCGAGCCGATGCTAAATTTCTCGAGGGGGACGTAGGCGGTCTGAATATCATTTGGAGAAAGGACGCAAACTCTAAAAATTTTGCTCGTCTTATTTTGAATCGCTTGTTCCACCGCAACCCCCTCAACTACTTGTATCCTACACCAATGGAATTATCCTCGCAATGTTTGTGCCGTTCTACTGTTGTGTTTGCAAGGAGCAAACGGTGTCTTTATAGACCAAGACATTTACACGATCAGTGTCTATTTGAAATTGCGCTATGAGCAAAGGATGGCATTTCATGGTTTTAACGCAAACATGCACACAATAGCGACAATGAATAAATTTTCATCATCGATCAAATTGAGAAAGTACTGAATTGGGATTCTTCGCTATGAATATTGCTCAAATTTTGGTTCATAAAGGATTTAAATTCTGGAATGACGTCCAGAATATTTTGGTTTCTTTGGCGATCTAGGCCGTGGGTAAAAGCAACAAACTGTGGAAGCAGATCGGAGCGATCGACAGAGATCATCCTGTCTAGGTGCACTCGAAGAAGGTTTTGGACTTGATGAAATGGTTCCAACTCCTGATGAAACTCATTTAAAACTTCATTGATTCGATTCAAGGCCAGCGATTTAATTTCACCGGGGAGGGCGGCCGGATCATGGTACACGGGATGTCCAATGTAATTGAGGGCAGGTATCGGAGGCACCATCTCCCGATAGGGGATCAAAAATCGAATGAGATCTGACAATCCGAGAAGACCGTAGCTTTGAAAGACCGTGTTGACGTAAACATCCAAGTGATGGTTTTCCTTTTTCAGCTGTACTAAGAAATCAAGATTTTTCCTGATTTTGCCCCATTTCGAGGGGTAGCGAATGTAGTCATTGAGGGCGCCGGTCCCATCAAGGCTCACAAAAACAGAAACCCGTTGAAACTGGGTCCATAGCTTTTCAATTCCCGTAGGCACATGGGTTAGATTAGTGAAGTAAATAAGAGATATTTGAGAACTCAGTCCACAGGCGACCGCTGTCTCAAGAAGAAAAAAATGATGTGCGCTGAGGAGGGGTTCGCCCGAAGTAAATTGAATTTCGCTGAGATGCGGCAAGATGCTTCGAATAAAAGATTCAAATTTATCATTTACAGGAGCGTTTCCAACTCGAGCGGCCGCAGTGACGTGAGCGGAATTGAATTTAAGTCCTAAGTCAGTCCAATCTCGTGCAATGGCGGTTGATACTTCAGGAAGGCACATTCGACATTTTAGGTTGCATTTTCCACCTAGCGCAAAATCCAAATATTTAATTTTCAGCGAAGTCAGTGTTCCATCGGGAGACATTTCGCTGACTGCCTTATCTAGGCTATCGCCGAATTTTTTTAAGTATTGACTGCGAGGCGAATCAATTCCGTGAGATTCAATCTCCGCACACCTTTTGCAAGCAGCAGGTATCTCTCCAGATTTCATTTGCACTCGGATACTTCTCATGAAATCGTTATTATAATATTCGCTGATGGAGTTTTGTTCAAGAAATTCAAGCGGCGAGCCATCTTGTCCAGTGATGAAGCTCTTTTCATCCGAGTTGCAACAGAGTCTCAGAAAACCTGGCGCAGAGACCCCAGTTGCTAGCCAAGCCATTGGACAAAGAAAGGCTGCCTTTTTTTCATTCAGAATATCTTTTTCACTCATTCTTTCCCCCCTACTTTTGAAACTGACAAAATCCACCCTCAACCCTCAAGCGTCAGCCTATCGGCTCAGCTTGCGTCACAGAGGGTCATACATTGTGACATCAACAAAATCAAGGTGCGTCCCTGACTATTCTGCTTGGATCTTCGCCAAAAGTACCATAGCCTTAATCCTCGTGAGCTCGTGGTTGGGTCGAATTCTTTTTTGGGTTATTGTTGTTGGTTTGGCCTTAGAGATCGCTATGCGCCTGACGGGTTGGATTATTTTTTTGCCAACTCAGGATTTAAATGGGGAGGCCAATCTCAATGCCAAGATTCGCATCTTGGCTCTAGGGGAGTCCACCACAGCCGATCATTTTGCGTCGGCTCGTCCTGGTGCCTGGCCCCGCCAACTTCAGAATAAGCTTCAATCTGAAGGTTATGATGTCAGTGTTTTTAACCTCGCAACCGGTGGAATCACAAGTTCTATTTTGTTGAGCCGCTTAGAGAAGCAATTGCTGACATACCGGCCTCATCTGGTCATTGCGATGATGGGAACTAACGATCATCGATATTCGCAGTATATCCACGAGTCTGGTTTGAGAGGCTGGTTCTACCGATTGCGCATCGCTAGAGGTTTGCAGTTGTCATGGCGGGCATACCTTGAAAGTCAATTTCCTCAGGTCATCCCAGAAGATGCGACCAATTTTGGTCGGTGGTGGAGCAGTGATATGGAGCCTCACTTCATTCGGTCGGTTGTAGCAGATAAAATTAAACTTAATGGCGTTGATTGGGTTGAAAAGGAAGCTAGTCTTCGTGCGCCCTGTTCTCAGTCTGCCATTTTGGCATCGGTGGGTGCATATTGTTGGGGAGAGACTAAATCACAAATTCTACCAGAGAACGTTGTTGGCTACTTTAGAAGAGCGTTTGAAGTATGTCCTCAAAGTAGCTTGGCTCAGTACTGGTACCTACTTGCTTTGGAAAACAGCGAGAATCGTGGACGTTGCAGGGAAATTTCCTCTGAGATTTTGAAGTTTGGAATTAACCTTGAAGATCAGGTTTTTGAGCATTTGGTGGCGTGTTGGCTGCCGAACTATCCAAAGGAATTGGTGAAGATAGCAAAATTGAAGAACATTAAGCTCGTTGACAGTGATTTAAATATTTCAAATCCTAATTATGGAGGAGCTGCAAGTTATTTGGAGCTATATAGTATTCTCAGAGATCGGGGGATTGCGTTGGTAGCTATGCAATATCCAACCCTTGACATTGACGAAATAAAAAAGCCTTTTCAGAACCTGGGCTTAGGTGAAATTCCTCAGATGTTGCCAGACAAATCACTTTTTTTTGTTGAGAATCGCTACAACTTTTTAGAAGCACTCAGGAATCACCCCTACGAGGAAATATTCACGGATCGATTCCGGAAAACCTGGGGGCATCTGACTCCTTTCGGTCATGAATTGATCGCCGATCAGATAGTAAAAGCACTTCAGCCTATTTTGAATGAAAAGGCTGTGAAAGCGGTTCGTCCTGAATAGCGCCAATATATAAAGCGCAACTTAACAAAATGCTAATTGGGAGTTTCTGGACGGCCTTTGTCCTGAGAAGAAGGAGACTGGAAACCGATATGTTGTCCCAGTCTCTCATCAAGGATTTCCTCAAGCATTTTTCTCAGTTTCTGTTGCTGAATCTCTTCAGTGGCAGTGTCTGATATTACAGACTTCCCCATATCTGATTTCATTGCCATTTCTCTCATCTGATCATTGACACCAAAGGCCTTAAGCCAACTTGACTCACGCAGAAGGATAAAGACAATAGCGATAGTAAATGTCAATAATCCGATACATGTGAGAACGGGTATGTCAAAACTCAAAGTGCCATAGGTCTGCATTTGAAAAAGAGAGTGCAGGGCGAGGACCATAGTGACTGCTGTCAGGACAATCACTGCTATCAGGCTTACAAAATACCCGAGGACGATTTTTCTTAGGCCTTTGAGGGCCTTAATCCAAGCAGCCACTGCCTTTGCCTGAACAAACCTTTTGCCTTCGTCCATCAACGTGGTTGTTGCCAGATCGAAAAACTGATCAATCAGCTTTAAAACATTGCTCATTGTCATCTCAAATTCTTTCTATTTTGATTTTCGTCCAAACAGAAATCCGATCACGGCAAAAATAACGGCAGCTCCTGCGATAAAGATCCAAGGTTTCTGGTGAGCTGATTCATCTACAAAATGTGCAGCGTCCGTACTCTTTTGTACCACTTTTCGCCGAGCTTCTTGAAGATGTTCCATAGAGGCGTCTCCGATTTCCTTGAGGGCAGCCTTTACCTCTGGCTTTATCGCAGAAAGAGACTGTCGAAGCTGCTCATAGTCTCGCTCAAGAACTTCGCGTACATCATTGCGGCTCTCCTTGATAGCCTCATTCAAAATATTCATCGCGCTTTGAATGGACTTCGTTCGCTCAGTAGAATTTGTGTTTATAGTGGATCCGCCCATATTAACCTCCGTCATCTCTCAATTTGTAAGACATTACAGTTTGTGGATTATTATAATTTATTCCAGCCAATCGCGAAATATATTTGAGGCTGAGTCCTAGGTCATTTTTACCCAGTAAATGGGACTGAAATGGGTCTAAGGTCAGCAGTTGGGACATTATTTCGTCCAATGGTATGGGAAATATTTTCCTATTAAATTACTCTTGCTAGCCGAGACATTCACAAGTGGTCTCGGCCAGGTGTTTGGGCTCCCTCATTTGCTGTAGGATAAATTGTAAAAATCAAATTCATGAACGCACGGCCAATCTTCAACCGCTTTTGGAGGATGAGTGTCAATGAGAAACCATAATATCAATTTCGAAAAAATCAAATCAAAGAAGAATAAGCGCCACCTTGCGGTTATCATCTCAGCGATCGTTTTCAATCTTTGTGTCTATTTGCCCTGTTTGGCAAAAAGTCCTTCCGCAATACTCATCTCAAATGTTTTAACTGAGTTGAACTCTGCGCCATTCTCCTTTGTGGACAGAGATTTGGTGGTTGGGTATTTTAGTCTTCAATCGTGTCTGTACACTCAAAGCTCTGCTTCGATCTTGAAGCACTATTGCTATCCTAAAGCTAAGTATCCAGCGAGATCGATGACACTCATCGGTCCAAAATTTGGCGTCGTCTATGTCTATGAGGAGATAGAAGGGCCTTTCATTCGGAAGGAAATAGCAATCGATACCTTTCCGGAGCATTTGTCTGAATTCTCAGGTGGTCCATACAGTCATTGGATGATTCGTAATTGGAATAAGGCTTTCAATTATTTTTCAGAAAACAGCAAGGGTTCGTGTTGGTCAACAAATTTCAGTTCAAATCATAACTCGCCAGAGTCCGACTGCTACTTGTTAAAGATTACTGATTACATGGAATGGTCAAAGGAGACAATGGGTCTTGTGAATAATCTCAGATCCTGGGACCTCCTCTGGGAACAGCTTGAAAAAAATGCTCCAGATCAAGGATTTTAGGTCCTCAGGCAAATGGAATCAGTGGTACGCCTCACTGATCCATTGTCTGGTCTTTGGTGTGTTCTGATATTATTTATCACCGACGATTGTCTCAATCCGGAATATGTCCAGGTGCATGTGCGATAGATTTTAATTTATAATGTGTGAGTGATAAGAGGTAATTAAAAGTCATTTATTGATGGGTAATTGAAACTAAAACAAAGAGCAAATATATGAAGATAAAATCGGACTGGATTTCTGATGGAGGCACCTTCATCTTGGCAAACTCTATTTCAATCATCCTGGTGATGGCACTTGGTTTTGGATACTCGTGGCCAGGAATGGCAGCTGACTCCGGCGATGATGAGATAGCGCAATCTGAAAACGAAAAACCTGAGGCAGTGAAATCTGAAGTGCCGAAAGTATCAAAACGGAAGGGAGAGATGAAAAAGAGGCCAGTAAAGCCATCAGATGGCCAGGGAATGAAGGATTCGAATCAGAATCAGGCATCATCACCCGATCAGCAGCCTTCTCCACTTCCGGAGGAGGATGATGACGAGCAGCCGGGTTCTCTCCATGAGCTTTTTAAATCTTTGGACTATCCAGAACTTCAGGTCGTGCCACGCGCGAGTCAGCGTCTCAAGATGGAAAGTGGAGAGGAAGGCGATAACTGGTGGTATATTCACTGGCCAATGTATGTCTCGGCCCTCGCGACTGCGGGATTCGGGTCGACGGCTTCGCAGTCTCTGAGGGACGATTTGAATGAGACAGAAAAGAACGATGCGAAATCAGCAGCACTGGCAGCAAAAACAGTGGGTGTTTCTTGGTTTTTAGGGACAATGTTGTTGGCAAGCCGGAAACCATATCAAAAAGGATATAAGAGAATTCGAGGAATTTCTGGTTCTGGCAGATCTAATGACCTCATGCGCGAAAGGCTCTCTGAAGAGGCATTAGAGAAAACAGCTCATCAATTCAAAGTATTGAGCTATGTCTCTGTTTTTACGAATATGGCCGTTGCGGGCTATGCAGGGTCGTTTTTAACTGATCGCGGGCGGGTTACCGCGGCTGTGACCGGGATGTTGAGTTTTTTGCCAATTATTTTTGATGACTGGTATGTGTACAACTACAATAAGCACCTTGAATACAAACGCAATATTTTTGCTCCAGTGGTATCGATGGGCATTCAGGGGGACTCGGGCGGAGGTAAGGAAGCTTACCCAATGCTGAGTTGGACAGTGGAGTATTGAGTGAGGGTGAATCGAAGAACTTTTAAGTTTAGTGTATGTTTGCTTCTTGGCCTTGGCTGCGCTTTTGGCCAAACTCAGAACGGACATGCTTTGTCGGCGGCAAAGTCAGACAGTCAAGACGTCAAGCTATGTGATTCAACGACAGAATTTATTTCTAGCTTTGAGTTCCTGAGAAAGAACGGTGGGGCTGGAATGAAGGATGAGGTTGCAAGAGGGGTGGCTGATCATGTCGCTCGTGGCTGCGATGGTGCCGCCGCTAGATTTGAGGAAACTTATGGATTGTTAACCAAAATGGGAGTCTCTCAAATCAAAAGTCTTGAGATGAGTATTGAGTTTTCTCGGTTGGGCTCGGATATTCAAAGAAATTTTTTTGAGATTCTCAAGCATTCTTATCTTTCGGAATTTTTTGATTATGATTTTGACGTTGCATTGAGAATTGCATTTGAATTTTCAAGAGACCTGAAGGGGAATCATGTCCGGGCGCGCGATGATTTCATTTCACTGGTTAAATTTTGTTTAGATAAAAGCAACATGGCCTTGCCGGCCAATATTTGCGGATTGATGGCCTTGGATTTGGTCAGACTATCTCCCTATTTTCCAACAGGAATATTTAAGCCGTTCACAGAGTTTTATGAGAAGTTGCGTGTCGGAGAAAGCTATGGATTGTCCGTACGAGATTCAATTGAAGTTGTGATGAGGGTTCTCAAATATGGACCTCGCTCTCCCGACAATTTTAACAGAGCTTATGATTATGCACTTAGCGAGAAGGGTCTAAGAGCTAGCCCTAGGGAGGCTCTTCTCTTTGCTCTTCGGATGGCTAGACGATCAGCGACGGGACATCCACTCCCCTTGGCAAGAATGGAGGACGGGGAACTCAAATTTGAAAGGGCGCAAAAAAAGTAAAATGGAGAACAGAAAGCCTGGGGAGATATTGATTCTCTCGATTCTCTTGAATTTTTTTATTGTCGCCTTACCCATTTTTCTTGGACGGCCTGGTGCTCGTGCGCAAGAGAGCATTGAATTGAACGAAATAGAGAAAACTGAGATTGAGGTAAGTTGGGAAAGTTTGCCAAATGCAAAGGGCTATGAGCTGGAGTTTCAGCCAGTGGAGAGCCCTGGAGAGGTACTCAATTTTTCAACTATTGAATCAACTTTTAAGGTCTCCCTTGTGCCAGGATCTTATCGCTTTCGGATTCGTTCGATAGACAGTATGAATGATAAAGGAGAGTGGAGTGAACCATTAACACTTGTGGCTCAGAGTCAGGAGGTGGCACTCATCTCTCCTGTGAACAACATTGCCATTGAAGCCAAAGGAAAGCGGGAACGTGTTGAGTTTTCCTGGACTCCATATTCTGAGGCAAAAGGATATATCTTTCGGATATGGTCCGAAACGAAAAATGAAGTGCATACTCTTAAGACAAAGAAAGTGAATGTGTCATTGAGTCTCCTAGCCGAGAACAGATATTTTTGGGAAATTTACCCGATTCACAAGGCGGGCGTTCGGTATCAGAGAAGGAGCCCGCCAGAAAGCTTTACTTTGTATGGTAAAGAGTTGCCAACTCCTCAATTGGAAATCATAAAACCAAAGGATCCGATTGGTGTCGAATGGAGGCCTCTTAGAGAGGTTGCCTACAATATCAGCATTTTTCGCCGTGATATTCTCGGAGTGGAGTGGACAAAAATTGAGGAGCAGAGTGACATCAAGACTGGTAAATGGCTTTTTACGAAACCCTTGAGACCAGGTCAATACAAAGCTGAGGTCTTTGGAGTGGGGAAAATGAGGACGAACTCAAAGGTCGCTACAAGAGAATTTTTTGTAAAACCCAAACTTCAGGAAGTACTTGGCTTGTCACAAGTCAACTTGTAGGGAGCGCAGAATGAAAGAGGATGATCAGAATTCCAAGTCCGGTGATCCTAACGACAGAAGCTTTTTTACTCAGTTGTCAGCCTCCGATAGAGCTGATCTATTGAAAAATCTGAAGGAAGTGGTGAGCCTCGAAATAGATATTGCGATTCCTGGCGATAAGGTGATTCGTGTCAAGTGCAGCTGTTTGCAAGGTTCACTTATGTTGATTTTGGAGGGCGCACTAGAGATCGGTTCTTATTCAGGGTCTGTTGAGGCAGAATTCATATTTAATTTGAACAAATATCTATTGAAATCAAATTTGAAAACAGATGAGAGTGGGCAGAAATATTTGGGCATGAATGGCGAATTGTTTTTAGTTCAAAGACGGAAGAACTTCAGAGTTGATGTGCCAGTTCATGTCATACCATCTTGTTCTTTTAGGTTATCCAACCAAGCAAAGCGTTTATTTAGTGCGAAGGTTGTGAATATCAGTTTGGGGGGGTGTTTGTTAGCCATTGAACCACGCAATAATCATTCATTTCAGGTTGATAGCCAAATCGAGATGAGCCTCTCCATAGAGGGAGGAAAGGTCATTGAAGTGGCCGGTGTCATCAGGCGGGTTCTCTCGGTTCATCAACAAAAGGAATTCTCTCTCCGTTTGGGTATCGAGTTCGAAAGGTTGAGCAGTCATGAAGAGTCGAGAATAAATGAAATTGTGATGAAGTGTTATCGAATGACAAATCGGTTTGGGAGCCGTTTGAGAAGTATGTAGGTGCGAACGGAGAAAAGCGAGACGGAGAAAAGCGAGACGGAGAAATCTTCCAGTTAAAGAATTTGATCGAGATGATTTTCTGAATTGATTGAGTTTGCAACACTTTCTTGAGAGAAAGAGATTTCTTGATGACCGTGACGTCGCTGATTTTAACTTTATCTTTGTTGGCATCGACGTCTTGTTTTCGAAAGGAGTGGTCCGAAGAAGAGACTAAATACTACTCATCTCTTTCTACCCCAGCTAATTTTTGGTGGAATGGAATGTTCGGCGAAGTTCAGGATGCCGACTCAAGGGCTCTGTTAAAGGCTTTTAAGCCATCTATTTACGTGAGTCCAAGGGGACTTGCGCCGATTGACTTCTACGGTGACTACTTGCCTCAGTGTGATCTGATTGACGTGGCTGGAAATGTGTTAACGAGTCAGGTAAGTCGAACAGATCTCCAGTTTCAAGAGCGATCTCCTCATGTGAGTTTGAAATACAGAGGAAGTGTTCGAACCTGTTCAGAGAAATCATGTGAGAGGATTGACTCTGTCGGATATGGAAATCGCTATTATGAAACAATCCTTCTGGATGAAGGTCTTGAAATTGGCTTTCATGTTTTGAAATACAATTATGTGTTTCCGCGTCGGGGATTGCCAGCAAGGCTAAATTTGTTTCAAGAATTCCTGGCTTCACTCTTGGGGGATTCCACAAATTGGGCCGAGCCCGATATTCATGGCGCAGTTCATATTTTTGTGAACAGTTGGGATGGTCGGCCCCAGATTGTCATGCTTGCACAGCCAAATCAATATCGCACTTACTTGGTGGGCGAGGACATTGCATGGGATCAGGAGAAGGGTTTGCAAATTTGCTTTGCTGAACGATCAAACGTGCCTTACCCCTGTCCGCAGGGGAGGGATCCTCTGGTCTACAAGTCGGAAGTAAATCCTGCAGATTCATTCTCTACCATTTACGGCCGTGGAGATTGGTGGATAAATGGGGAGGATCTTGTTTACGGCCCAAAAGGAAAAGCCATTCCAGTATCGTATGAATTGGCCTATCTGCCTGAGTGGGACCCTCTTTTTGTTTCTTGGATGCCTCTTGGATCAAATCAAGCTCGGACCTTTCTTGGGCGTTCGAAGGGCCTCAAAGGGAATGGACCGCCGGGAATGAATTTCAAATTCAATTCGAAACTCTCTCGCTATATTGATATCGCTCAATTCTTCTATTTCGATTCTACGGATGGTGTGGGTCTGAGACTCCTTTTTGAGAAAAAGAAGAGTCTATTGTCAGAGGACTATGATTTTACCTCCGTTTACAGATGGAATTCTAGTCGGTTGAGGAGAAAGATGATCGAGAAATTTTACCCGAACTACACGCCTAGATACCCATCTTCGAATCACACATCTGATTGATTGTGGTGGCTGAGGGCGCTAAGATGTTCTGTTCCTCAGACGCGAGGCCTGATTTTCTTTCTGATTTATGGATGATTCAAGATTTCTATTCGATTTACCCAATCGGCGAAGTCGTGATTTATTCTCTTGATTCTGGCGTTTGTATCTGGCGATAAGCGCATCTGCCTCTTTGCGTCGTTGAATCAGGACGCGTTCTCTCTTTTGTTCCATTTTGATTTCGCGACCCGTGTCATCGCGTTTTCTTTTTGATTCTTTTACACGATTTTCCACAATAGCTAGCTTTTCGACCGCGGCAGCTAGTCTCAATTTCAATTTGTCTCTCTCTCTTTCCTTCTGACGTAGTTCCAATTCCGTTTTTTCGGCTAACTTGGAACTGCGATCAAAAGTCTTTACTTGGCGTTCAATTTGGCTTTGTAAGCGCTTTTTCTCGAATTCCATTTGTCCAATTTTACGGCGGAGGCCATTTGTCTCTTTCTTTACAGACTGGATGTGATTGGCTGTCTGCTTGGCCCTTTCCTTTTCATCCAAGACTTCAAGGTCTTCAACTTCAGCTTCTAAGGAGGTTTCGTTAAGCTTCTCCTCTGAAGCCTTACTCTCATTTGAATAGGCTTCTACCTCAAGGGGGGATTCTTCCGGACTCCCCATGGCTTGGTAGGAACAGCCAATTATAGCTATTGTCATCCAGACAAACGAAAAAAATCTCATAGACTCATACTCCCTGGTCGTCATTTGAAATACGTCTCCAGGCAAAAGGAACAGCAATCTTGTAGCCAAGACGAACTACAGTTTAATTGATGGCTAGGGCGAGAAGCGAGGAAAGGATTTCAAAGGAAGTGACCAAAAGTGGCTTATAGGGCGATGAGGCCGTTAATTTTAGCAGCCCGTTCGTAGATGGCAATAATTATATCAGCACAGTCAGCTTTAAAAAAAACAGTTGCGCTGACGTAGTTGCCATTGCGCGAATCGCGAAAGGTCATAGAATGTTGAGGGAAAAGAGCCTCCACCTGAGGTAATGCCTCTCTAGGGACAATAAATTTAAACATGTATTCGCAGGGCCACTCGTGTTCTGTGTTCAAGATAGCCTTAAATTTTTCGTGATCTCCGGGATAACGTGATCTCATGATATCCTACCTTAAAACGCTAGCTCAGTTCGGAATTCCAGTCCTGATTTCTGTATAAAATTTGCGCCACTAGATTCTATGACCCATGAGAGATCTTTTAATGAATCCGCGAAGGCAGTTCAAGTGGATTCTTGACCTCTGTTCGCGGATTCTAGATTCAGCTTAGGCATGGCACACTTCGATTGTCATGGATTTTACTCCTAGATTTTCTTAGTAGTTGGCCGGCTTCCGATTGTTTTTCTGTTGGATAGGACGTGCGTTGTTTGCGTAGATCGATCGGAATGTGGAGAGCTGGTCTTTTGAAATTGTTAACGGCGTATTCAGGAAATTCCAGTCAACTCCTTCCGTGCATGGTGGGGTGGTCAGTGATCCCGAATAATTGTAATAGGTTTTTGTTTTTGGAAGGCCTAGGGAAAAATCGACGGTCTGACCAGAAGCTATGACCTCCTGATTCTTCTCTTTGGGCAAATGAGACCAAATTTTTTCGATAAAGGGATCTGATTTTTTTCCGATGCTTATCATTCGGCCGAGGACAGCGTGCTGACCGTCCTTGGAGCGATGGACAAAGTGAACTTCCATGGGGTAGCGTTTGCCGCTCAAGGTATGTTCGCTTTCTGAGTGAAAGTGAAGTTGAATGAGTTCGTATTCAGTTCCGTTGAGACGAATAAAGCTGCCAGGATCAGCGTTCACCTGGATAGTGTGTCCGTTGTCTATTATTCTCAGTTGTGAGGGTTGATATTTCACCTCGATTGGACGCTTTTCTTGAGGCTTTGTCCACTTAAGGTCAATGGGCGATTGATTGTCTCCTGTTTTACAGAGCTGAAATGCAGGGTCGAGGTCCCCCCAGAGTTGCGGCCCCGTAAGTCCGTTGTAGGTCCAGTGAGCCTGCTTGGTTTCGGCTGCTGGCGAATGAGAATCCTTTTCTGAGGAATTTGATCTTGGGGTTTCCTCAGCTTTTGCTATTGGCCCGTCTGCTTGCGTGGCTGAATGACTTGCTTTCATTTTTTTTTCTTCAGGCAAGTTGCTAGATTCCTTATTTGGAGTCGAGCAGCCTGCTAAAGACCAGCTTAGAATGCAGCAAATGGAAAAAGAAATAGAAATTTTGATTGACTGTTTCATTGGAGGCCCCCTCAATTTGTAATTCTGGCTCATTCTAATAAAACTCTGATCCTTCGACCAGAGATAATATATTTATTATTTATCATGGCTTTGTCACCGACGTTTGTCTGGATTTGATCCTTTTATGTCTAAAAGATATCAGAGAAGATTGGATTTTTGGATTGCACGGAATTCATTTGTCTCGTCGGTGGATCAAGCATTTTTTCTGCAAATCCGTTCTCGGAGCAAAAGTGGAACGCAAGCAAGGAAATCAATGTTAAGAAGAATTGACAACGCAGAATGGGGATGAAATCCCGCAGAACAAAGTGCTTCATTTACTTTATCCCCCCAAAGCCTGTCCAACCAAGAGTCCCCATCTTGAAATAAGCAAAGACTGTACCGCAACAACTGGAGTCGAATTGACCCTGGAGATGTCTCGTACCGGGATGTCTTGAAGGCATGTCTTGAAGGGGTGTCTTAAAGTTGTACGGGCTCTCTCTCAATATGGTGTCAAACAACTAAACGCTTCACTTCAAATTGACGCTTCAAGAGTTCTATCCTATCGGATTCACGATTATTTGAAATGGGTTTTGGTCATTGGTTTGGCATTGTCTTTGCTCAGTCCTTAGGTATGGAGCGATTGATAAGAAATATTAAAATGAGACAAAATTGCATCATTTCGTGTGTGCTTGGAGTTTGCGTCACTGTTTTTTTTGCGGGTCCGAGCGAGGCAGCGGCGGAGTCTAGGAACGGGGGGAATGCACTCGTTGGAGCAAAATTCGTAGCGAGGTCAGCAAAGGAATATGTTAAAAGCTTGCGAAAGGTCGCCAATGAGACAGAAGGTGACTCGGTAAGTGACTATGACAGGGCAGATGAAATTACCGTGTATATGGAAAATCGACTGGCCGAGGCTTATGCGTCTCTCTTATATGAAGCCATTCAGAGTTCTAACCAAGCGCGATTTTTTAAGAAGCTAGCCAAAGTGGTATCCAAGGAGCAGAAAAATCAAATGCAAAGGGTTCTTGATGGTTTGAAGATGACCTTGTCTCAAAATGATGGAGAGCTCATGATGCAACAGCAGATTTTGGAGCAGGCCGAATCTTTAGCTAGAAAGGACATCAGCCTTGCTAAAAAATCCTTTGAGAAGGAGTTCCGCACATTGGTCACCGAAAAAAACCGGGAACGACGAAAAGACTTGCCCGGAGCCTGAGAGAAAATACCATGGGTGCGCTTTTTGGAGCATCATGGACGTGAAATCTTAACGGTCCAGTTGGGACCTGATTCAGCACCTCTCAGTTTCGCAAAATTACCCTGATTGATCGCTATCGCCAGATCCAACATACTATTTAGATAGATGAGATCTTCTCCTCGTGGGACATCTGTAAAGGTTTTTACATAGGGAATGATCCTGTTGTAAGCTATTTGATCACGATTGAATAGCTGCACTCGATATTGTTCGCCCACTTTCATTTGTAGCCTTTTCGTCATATCCAAAGAAATATTTGTCCAAAGATTCCCGTACTGGGGGTCAGTTACAGGAATGTTTCCAATCAGCGTACCCTCCTCCAATTTTGCCTTTGAAAACTCAAGTATTATTGGAGAGGCTTTATGCTCTGGACCGATCTCGGCGAAGGATTTTTTTCCCGAAGCGAGCAAGGCCCCGACGTTGGCGTACAAGTCTCTGCCGAAAAAAGTGTTGCTGTGTTCAGAGCCCTTCATCCGATACTTTTTTTCGTCGATGATCCGAATGGATTCTATTCCGATCCGGTCAATCAAATGAGTCAAGGTGCCATTGTCTGGAGTGACGACCAAGTGGCCAGATTTCAGTTTTGCGACAAGATTGCGCCTTTCTGAGCCAACTCCTGGGTCGACCACGCTGACAAACACGGTGGATGGCCGCCAATAGGGGACGGTTTGCATGAGGCGGTACGAAGCTTCCCAGATGTTAAAAGGTGGTATCTCGTGCGTGAGATCGGAAACCAAAACTGTGGAATCAACACTGTTAATAACGCCCTTTGTCGAGCTCACGGCTCCATCTTTTAGCCCGAAGTCAGTTTGCAGAACGAGAACTCCTCTGCCCCAGGCAGAAACGGAGAGGAAGAGAAGGAGACTGAGGCAAAGCAGGTAGTTCATAGAAAAAACTCCCAAAATGATCCCTATTTGCTACCAGCGATCTTTGGCGAACACAAGGGAAGCTTGGACTGAGAATTCGCTCCTAATTCTGGTTGGCGTCATAATGATTTAGTACATTGTAACGAAGTGTATTTGGTAATAAGGAGGAAATTTAAGCCTGGGTGAGACCAGCCAGAAGGGGGAGCAAAGTGCCGTCATTTGATGTGATATCCGAGATAAATCTTCAGGAAGTTGAAAATGCGTTCAATCAGGCTCAAAAGGAAATTAAGTCTCGCTACGATTTTAAGGATTCCAAGGCCACGATGGCCTGGGACAAGAAGGAAATCAGTTTAGAGGCAGAAGATGATTACAAACTGGGAGCCATGAAGGACGTCTTGCAAAGCAAGGCTCATCGTCGCGGAGTTGATTTACGTGCCTTAAAGTTTAGTGACCCTGAAAAGATCGGGGGCATGATGTTGAAGCAGAAAGTGACTTTTGTTCAGGGGATAGAGAAGGAAACTGCAAAGAAAATTACCAAGATCCTGAAGGACTCAAAACTAAAGGTTCAGGCTCAAATTGTAGACGAGAAAGTTCGGGTAACATCAAAAAGTATTGATACCTTGCAGGAATGCATGCAGTTCCTGAAGAAAGACAAGTCACTTGATATACCGCTGCAATTCGAAAATATGCGTTCTTAGAAATCAAGTTGGCGAGTTTAAGCAAGATTTTGGCTCTGCGGACGTCTGGTATTCTGAAGCCGGATCTGGCGCTTGACTTCATTTTCTCGCACAATGGGACATGGTAAAATCAGCTTACAATAGTCTGCACGCAGTCGCAGATCGGAAGAAAATATCTGAAAAGCCGGTGCGCGACTTTATGTCGCGGAGAGTGCTTAGCATTGTTTCTGGGACAAAGATCTACTTTGCAGTCAAAATGCTCCAAACTCATGGCATCAGTGGTGCTCCCGTGGTGGATGCATCAGGGAGTCTGATCGGGATCGTATCCGATTATGATCTTCTCTTGCAGGCGGCAACCCGAGATGTTGCCGATCCTTTGGAGTATAATAAAGATGTTTTGTCAGTGAGAGAGGAAACTCCCTTGAGAGACATTATTATAATTCTTTACAAAAAAAAATTCCGACGATTACCAGTTGTGGATTCAACCAACAAAGTTGTTGGAATCGTCTCGCGGGTTGATGTTTTGATGGAGCTGTTGGAACTTCCTTGAGGATATTTGAGGTGACAGCGCAAGCTGGACCAAGGGCCAATTTGTGGGAAGAAATGAAATATGGAGGCTGGCGAATCTTTACGAGACTTGGGAGCTCATGACAGGACAGATACTCAGGTGTATGCTCGTATCGAGTTTGAAACCTGGGTAAAAAGTCTTCCACGTTTCTCAAAAGAAGAGGGTCATATGCGTTGGTATCAGGAGTCTAGAGTCATATCTGGTGTTATTCAGATTAAAGATCGTGGTTCCGAACTGGCATTGATCAATCAAGACGAAGGGCGTTTTGAAATAATCAATACAGAACACAGCAGAGGAATCGAAAAAAATTGCGGTGAGGAGATCTTTATTGAGGGTCGAGTTAAGGCCGCTGCATCGGGAACGCGTTATCTCTGGGTAAATCGTTGGTGGCAGCAAAACAGATACCCTGTTGCCAAAAAGATCAGCTGAAATGCCGGCTGCTCGGAGGATGGCGCGATCCATCGAGACCTTTGATTTTCCAGAGGGATTTATTCTTTCGCGTAAATATCGTGTGATACGCAAGGTTGGAGAGGGCTGGGAGGGAGAAGTCTATATAGTCGAAGAGCTTTTTACGAATATCGAAAGAGCCGCGAAGATCTTTTTTCCGCATCGCAATCAAAACAATCGCACCGCCAAATTTTATGCTAAAAAGCTTCATAAACTCAGAACTTGTTCTGTTCTTGTTCAGTATTTGACTCAAGAGCGTATTTACTATCGGGGGCATGAAATTACGTATTTGATCTCAGAGTTTGTGGAGGGCAAGACCCTAGATAGCTTTTTGGAAACCTTTCCTGGAAAAAGAATGAGTCCTTTTCAGGCTGTCCATTTGCTCTACGCCTTGGCTCGCGGGCTTGAAGAGGTGCATCGCTTGAAGGAATATCACGGCGATTTGCACTATGAAAATATAATGGTGCAGCGTTACGGATTGGCTTTTGAATTAAAGGTATTCGATATGTTTCGTTGGGGTTCTGCTTCCCCAGAAAATATTCGTGACGATGTTTGCAATCTCATTCGCATTTTTTATGATTGTTTAGGGGGGAGCCGATTTTACCCCCGCCAGCCAGAGGTAGTTAAAGATATCTGTTGTGGATTGAAGCGTTCACTTATTTTAAAGAAGTTTCGAAATGCAGGGGAACTGAGGCTCTATCTGGAGAAAATGAATTGGAATTGAGAGGTCGGCAATTTTACAATCAGCATCTTGACGACATAGCAATTTTCTCAAAAGATTGGCTTGAAGCTGTTATTTCTACAACCATGTGCCCCGTGAACAAATTGGAAAATGAGGACTCTTGTTTTGTCATTGAAAATGGGGAGTTTTCCTGCGTGGCAGTTGCCGACGGACTGGGGGGCCACAAGGGTGGAGGGCTAGCCTCGCGTCTAGCTATATCCATCCTAAATGAAACGCTAAATATCTACGAGGCGTCTCCACAGTCGGAACGATTGCCAATAAGAGAAGTGATCTTGGATGCAATTAACCAATCCCACGTTGAGATTCAAGCTCTTGGGATTGGGGCCGGTACAACTTTAACCATGGCGATTTTGACTCGTAAGACCGTGCGTTTTTTTAATGTGGGAGATTCTTGTTCCATGTTGATCGGCGGCATGGGAACTCTAAAGTTTAAGAATATCGAACAGTCTCCAGTTGGTTATGGCTTAGAGGGTGGATTCCTGACTGAAGATCAGGTCGTTGGTCATGCAGCTTCGGGAATTGTTTTAAATGCCCTAGGGCTTAGCCCCTTGCGGATAGAAGTAAGTCAGGAATTTGAATTGGCGCGACGGGATAGCATCTTGCTTTCCTCAGATGGACTTACGGACAATCTGGCTTATTCTCGAATAGGTGAGATCGTAGGGCGGGGGACCATTTTGGAGAAGATCAGAAGGTTAAAACAGGAGGCTACTGAGCAAATGGGAAAGGAAAAAGGAAAGCCCGACGATTTAACGATGATTTTGCTGAAGGTCCGCGACATCTAGCTACAATACTTATGTCGCATTGAGCGAAGCTCCCCATTTATTCAGAGACTGGTGTTTATTCGCATGCCACAATTGCTTTCAGTTAATCAATCGACGAACGAACGAGACGTGTTCGTTCGTCAAATAGAACAAATTTAACCCATGAAAGGGGAGGACTTCGTGACACTTTTAAAATTTATGATTGCAGCACTGATTTCAGTATCTGTGGCGTCTCTAGGTTGGGCTCAGGAAGGCGGAGGTGAAGACTGGAATGCCGGAGAAACGACGGAAGCACCTACCGGAGATGGTGGTGCGGCAACAGCGCCCCCAGGCGGTGGCAGCGGGGCCTCCGAACCAGAAAAGCCTAAAATGAAAGAAGTGAAAGAAAAGAAAGAAAAGAAGGAAAAGAAACACAAGAAGGAAAAAAAGGCAAAAAAGGAAAAAAAGAAGCATCACAGTGAAGATGCAGGCTGATAGTTTGGCTTTGTCAATCGCGACTAAGCCTCCGTTGAAAATTAAACCGGGCTCTCTGGCCCGGTTTTTTACTTAGGGAGTGGCTAAAAGCGAAGAGTCTTGCTACACTGGTCTCGTTAAATTTAAAAAAAATGGCTCGATGATCACTTGCTCTTAGTCATTTGCCAGAGGGGTTTGTTGTGAATGTGAAACGGATCTTGTTTTTTGGTCTGATTCTCCTCATACCTGCATGTCTTGAAAAGAAGAATGAAGCTGAGGTTGTCGTTGATTCCGTCGTCACAGATGGTCTTCCAAATGTACAAGAGGCCAAGCCGTCGGAGACGATGGCCAAGCCGGACCAAAAGGGTGGTTCCAAGCCAAGCTCAGAGACGTCTCGATCCAAAAAATGAGAGTGAGGTTTTGTTGCTCGAATTTATCAAACACTGCCTCATCGGCATTTTGTTTGTTTGTACGGCCTGGGGTTTTTCTCCACCTGGCTACTCACAGGAAGATCCTGATCTAGGTATATCAAGCGATGAAGCTGAGCCCGTTTTTGAGGAACCTCCTCCGCCACCTGCTGATGGGGCTTTTGGTGGGGAGGGAGTGACCCAGAGTGACGATTTCGGTGGAACTCCATTTGGCACGGGAAAGGGAGATCGTTCTGGGGGAAGCGGCTATCAGGGTGGAGGATTGGGACGAGGCAATAGAAATTCTAGCTCAAGTAACGGAAAAGTTCAGTTCCATCTCGTTAAACCCGGAAATCCAAGGTATGGAACTCGGTCGTCTGAGAGCAACTCAGTGTCACCGTCTTCTGATTCTCTTTCGTATCCCGAATGATTTTATCGATGAATCTTTGTTGTCAATTTGTTGGTTTTGTTTGATTGGCTGCGTGGAAAACTCTAAGATCGTCCTATGGTGATAAAGGATTCGATTTTCGTAGCTGAAGACTCAAAGAGCAAAAAGGCAGAGCATTCTGAACGCGATCAGAAACCTATTCTTGGGTGGCGTGAATGGGTGGAGTTATTAGATTTCGGGTCTGCTAAAGTCAAAGCGAAAATTGATACGGGAGCAAAAACATCGGCCATTCATGCTGAGGACATCGTGGTTTTTAAAAGGAAAGGAAAGCGCCGGGTTCGATTTCGTCTTTATCCATTGCAGCGCAGCCGCGAAGGCGCAGTTTGGGTAGAGGCCGATTTGTTGGAAAAGCGCAAGGTACGTAGTTCTGTGGGTCACGAAACTCAGCGTCCGGTCGTCTTGGCCCAAGTTGGCTTTGGTGACCGTCAACTCTCCATTGAATTGTCTTTGATTAATCGCGATATTATGGGTTTTCGGATGTTGATCGGACGTCAAGCCATCAGAAATCTATTTTTAGTGGATCCGGGAAGATCTTTTCTCATTGGGAAAAAGAAAAAACAGAGAAGAAAAAAGAAAACCTCTGTCTATGTCGAGGTCATCGATCCTATTCGCTGTTTCATGAATATCGCGTCCATGCGACCGATGATCCAATTTAAAGAGAAACGTCTTGATCATTTTCATGCGGTTATTCCAAGAATTGGGGCTTCAATCACTTTTACGGAGCCGCAGTTGTAAGGCAATTTGAAATGATGAACACGTATACGGTGAATGGCTCGTTGGGTGTTACAAGAGCGAGAGATACGCTGCGGGTCTTGCAGATGCTTTCTCGGAAGGGAGTGGGCTTGCCCACTTCCAGCTTTGCTCACTCAACAAAAATGACAAAGGAACTCATCGAGTTGGTTGGAGGTGCTCCACTTGTCATTAAGCTGCTTTCTGCACCCCAGGGTGGAAGCGTTATCTTTGCGCAAACTGCTAAGGCCGCAGAGAGCGTGATCGATGCTTTTCGTCGGATGGATGCCTATTTTATTGTTCAGGAATATATTCCTGAGGCTGAAGGGGCCGATATTCGATGCCTCGTCGTTGGTGGTAAGGTTGTGGCCTCCCTTCGAAGACAAGCAGGTGAGAGAGGATTTCCTACTGCTCTCAGGCAGTCTGATTTGATTTCGGCTGTAGAGATCACACGTGAGGAAAATGAAACTGCGCTCAGGGCCGCAAAGGTGGTTGGTTTAGGAGTTGCAGGAGTTGACTTTTTGCGTTCCAAGCGAGGGCCTCTCGTGATTGGTGTGACGCCATCGCCGAGTTTTGTCGGTATTGACAGAATTTGTGGTGTTAATGTTGCTGACAAAGTCATTCAATACGTCGAGAAAAAAGTGAAATTAAACTCAAATTAGCAAACTGCCTCGAGGTAGAGATTTATGAACAGCGTGGATTCTCTTTCATATCTCAAAAAAGTCACTGAATTGGCCAAGTGGAAACGACTAGAGTCCCCCCGGAAACTCCCCCGGCACTTTGGTTACGGACACCGCCTTGCCTGCTCCATTTATTTCGCTCCTTTCGTACAACAAAGGAGAAGTTATTGAAAAGGATAATATCAGTCTCAAGGATGCCTTTGCAGAGGTGGGACCAAAGCGAGTGACCTGGATCGATATTCAAGGGCTGGGAAATGTTGATGTTCTGAAGGAGCTTGGCGATATCATGAATTTGCATCGCCTTGAATTGGAGGACGTCCTTGATTTTTCACAACGAATCAGGATTCAAACCCACGAGGAGTATTGTTTTTTGATCGGCAAGCATTTGCTCTACAAGTCAGAATTACTGGTTCAACAGGTGAGTTTGTTTTTTGACTCCAGGACGGTGGTGACTCTGACGCCCGTTGATAGTTCATTTCTTAATCCTGTTCGATTCAGAATTCAGAACGGAATCGGACAGATTCGTCGTCAGTCCTCGGAGTATTTGATCTACGCAATAGTGGACACTCTGATAGATAGCTCTTTCCCGGCCATAGATCAAATTGGTGACTTGGTAGACACGATGGAACTTGAAGTTTTTGGTCACACGATGCCCGAAGAAGACGTTGCGAGTACAATCAGAGACACTCGATTGTCATTGTCTTATTGCCGAAAATGGATTTTGCCGATGAAAGATGTTCTTAAAAATATTCTCGAGGGCCAAAACGAGTTTGTAGGAAAGGACACTCGAGTCTATTTTTCCGATTGCATGGATCATGTGCTGACGCAGTTGGAAACCTTGAATGCCCTAAGAGATGAAACGGCAGATTTGATGAATCTTCATCTTTCTGTTTTGAGTCAGAAAATGAATGAGATCATGAAGGTGTTAACAATTATATCCACGATCTTTATTCCTCTTGGTTTTATCGCCGGGTGCTACGGAATGAACTTTAACCCTTCGGCCTCCGAGTTTAACATGCCAGAGCTCAATTGGCCCTACGGGTACCCCACGGCGATTGGGTTGATGGTTTTCGTTGCCACCTTGCTCATAGGATATTTTTTTCGAAAGAAGTGGATTCGGTTTCGAATTTGATTGTTTTGAACAGTATTTCCTGAATAAACCTCTGATATTTTCACGACGGATCCACATTGGCACGCATTGCCAAAACCACATTCTTAAGAGTCCGGGCAGGTTGGGGATCTGCAAGGTCCAAATAAGCGTCACAGAATAGGCATACAATTTTCGAGAATAAGAGGCCAAATAGATCGGAACAAGCCTAATCATCCACCAATATAAGGGACTCATGCGCCAATAAAGCGGACACACAACATGGAAATAGAATTTACGAATTCCGTGGTAGTAAGCAATTTTCATAAAATAAGATCGTGTTTTGAGAGAATAGCTCCTGGACAAGAAGAGTGCTTTGCGAAAGACATGAAAATAAAATGGACGGAGCAAACGGTGAAAGATCGGTCGCAAAAAATAATAAATGGCCATTTTATTTAAAAATCTAAAAAGCTGAGATTGCCAGATTGTATTTCCAGTAAGTGGTGCCCATAGATAGATGGCAAACCATCTCGGAAATTGAGGTTTCTTCAACCAAGTTTGAGTGTACCAGTCCTCAAAGCAATGGCCTGCATGAGGTGAAATTTTTTGAAATACGGCCGACTGCCAGACGTAGTTTTTGGTTATCCTCCAATGGGGGTGAGAACAAAGAAATTGGTAGAGACTAAAAACGACGGGCAGCTGAATATCGTCAATGATGAGATATCCACCAGTTTTAAGGAGTCCAGCTGAGTAAAACCAGTCAATAAACGGAGTGGGAAAGCCATGGCCCCCATCAATGAGGACCAAATCAAATTCTGGATCTGACTTGATCAAAGGCAAAGCAGTCTCGGATCTGCCAAGGTCAAAATGAAGCTCCGCGGTGGGCCAGTTGTTTTTCTGACATGCCTCAAGAATGCGCTGAACTTCATTTGAATCAGGAGTTATTGCCAAGTGCCTCGTCTGGCAGCGAGCAAAGACAAGAGTGCTGAGGCCCGCACCCGTTTCCAAAGTTTTCATTCTGGGCTTTAGAAATCCAATAAGAAAATCAAGGACGCCCTCATATATCTCCCAGGTGATGGGCTTATCATCAAAGGTCCTGTGAAGCCCTGAAGACTGACTCCGAATTTCTTTTATCTCGCGCCAGTGCCTGATCATGGACCTTTGCCCCCGGAATTGGCCGTAAAGATAGGTCGAGAAAGGGCCTGGCATCAATCAAGAAAAGTCTTGCTGCGTCTCAATATCGACTCTTACCTCTTCAGAAAATGCCAAATTCTCCTCTTGGCGAGACTTTCAGCCCTCTGCATGCTTTCGGGACTGTTCAATCCTGAGCAGGATTGCAATAATTTTATGTGGAATATTTTCTGTTTTTGCTCAGGAGGAGCATAAATGAAAATGATAGGGCGAGATTTTACCTTTGTGGCCGGTTTCTTAATTTTTTTATTTATATTTATTTCTGATGCGCAAGCTCTCAAGGTTGATGTCCAATCTGAAGGTCAAATCGTGATTTGCCGAGATGGCAATCGTGAAGTTTATCGCCTTCTTGATTACTATGAGGGAGAAGAATTTCATGCGGCGTTCCCAAAGCATGAAGCTTGGGTGTTTGATAGGGTTCGGTGGGCGCTTTCTCAAGCAGAGAGTTTTCATTCTGAATTGATTAGGGCTCTCTACGCTGACCTAAAAGAGATGCCAAGTCGGGTCAACTACATCTCAAAAGGCGAGGCGACGTCACCAAATGAAGGATTGAGAGCCTCTGGCCTGCCTCTCAGTTGTCGGCTGGCAAAGGTTCTTTTTCGCAATTCTGGCGAAAATCAAAAGTTTTCTATCGAGAGTCATTTGTGGCAGAGATTAAGTACAGATGATCAGGCCGGAGTTATTTTCAATGGCCTTTTGACAGAGTTCTTTCAGAATAGGGGGACTCAAGTTGATCACAGCAAAATCAGAACTCTTGTGAGGCTCTGGAGTCAGGGTGCTGGGCGAGGAGTGCGAGGTCTATCCTACTACGTGTCGTCTCTGCGCGGACTTGAAAGTTTGATTCCCACTGTGACCCTGGCTGGTGTCGACTACTCTGTAGATTCAAACAATTCAATTCGCGTTTACAATAATGGCCAAGTTGAAAGTGGACTGATGGCGCCATCAGAAAAATCTTACATTTATAAGAGTCAAAACGGATTTGATATAGATCTCAGTGGGAAGCGCGGGCCAGTGAAACTGTCCTTTCATACGACAGGAGTCCCACGTGATGCCCTTCTCAAGTCCGAGACAGTAGAGATACCAGTGCAGGGAAAGAAGCTGAAATTCAAATATGAGGTTTCGTTTCACCCAAATGGTCAGATTCAGAGAGGATTTTTTTTAAGTGAATATGGATTGCAATTGCATATGAAAGACGGGCGGATTCGACGATTTAGGAGCATGGAGTATCATTTGGGCCTCTTTGATGAGGCAGGCCGGCTCGTCAGTGCACGTCGGCTTTCAAACATGAACAATTTGCCAGAGGACTTTAAGGGTCCAAACGCCCTGCCGAGGAGCCAAACAAAAGCGACTAGACAGCAGTTTTGATTGTCTCCACCGATTCAGCAGCTTGCTGAGTCATTGGAATTTCAATTACAAACGAGGTATTGGGATTATCTTTGTCATAAAAGAATCGACCCCCATGCTCTCGAATGATCGAGCTTGAGATGCTGAGCCCCAATCCCGTTCCTTTCCCAATATCCTTTGTTGTAAAGAAGGGTTGAAGAATCTTATCGTGCAAGCTAATTGGAATTCCGAGGCCTGAGTCAGTCACTCGAATCTGGCAAGTATTTGAAACTGGGAGAATCTCCAATTTGATCCATTTCTTTGTGGTCTGCGCTTCAATGGCATCGACCGCATTTTGTATGAGGTTTAGAATGACTTGGCTGATCTGTACCTCTTGGCAATTCAACATGACAGAATGGGCTGGAGGATTGTAGATCAGCTGAATATCACGATTCTTCAGCTTCTCCATGCACAAGGTGAGTGTTTCATCCACAATTTTTCTAAGATCACTTGAAAGAAAATGTGATTTTGAGCCGTCTCTGGCATAAGTTCGCAGGGCTTTCACGATTTTTTCTATTCGATTGGTTGTTTCTTGTATTTTTAGGGCCACATCTTTTAGTTTCTCGATGTTTATTACATCCTTTGAGAGTTGGCGAGTCAGGATCTCCGCATAGCCGTGGATGATCGCAAGTGGATTGTTTATCTCATGGGCAATGCCACCGGCCATTTCTCCGAGTGTTGAGAGCTTAGAGGCATGAATTGTTTTGGCCTTTTCATCGTCCAAAAGACGTTCTGCTGTCTTCCGAGCCTTGATACTCACAAGGTATTCTTTTATAAAAAATCCCCAGAAGAAAATTGTTAACACAAAAACAGAAATGGAGATAAAACCTGTCAGATAAAGTTTTCTGGTTTGAACATCAAGTATCGCGTCTCGCCTTGTGCTCATTTCTTCGACCAGTAACTGCATTGCCTCTGAGTATTTGATCAATTCATCCTTATACTCCTCGGAATCCAAAATCGATGAGGCTTTACCAAATTTTTGATTTTTCATTAAATTGATGGTTTCAAGTTCAAAATGGTCGACAAACTTTCGGTTCGGCAATGCAAGCGCACGAAATGACGAAGTCTCAGTTGTAATGTTTGGAGTCAGAACGCCTTGATTTTGATCAAGGGCCTCACGGCAGGCGAGAATTTCATCGATAAAAATCGATTTGCGAGTGGCGACCGCAAGATGAATGGTTGCGGTTACTTTCTCATGGAGGCGCAGCGAGATAGCGTTGCGCTCCGTCAATGGGAAATAGAAGTGATTCATCTCTTGCAAGGTGTTATGTCCTGATTTGAGAGAAAGGAATTGCAGAACGAGGAAGGTAATACTTCCCATAATTGCCAGAATTGCCGTTTTTTTTGGAAAACTTGAGGTCGACGCAGAAACATTTTTTGATTCAATGGCCTCAGATTTTTCTGTCTTGTTGAACGACATAAGTCTTTCGTTTTTCCTCATTAAATCAAGTCACTTTTCGAAGTAAGATGAAATCTCTGTTTTATCGGATGTCTCGGTATAAATAAAAAGCGCAGAAGAATGGCTGGGAGAACATATGTACCTCGTGCGGACAGTCGTTTCACTTTAATACAGATTTGTGATGAAACTTTGATTTTGACTTCATAATCCTCTGACTTCTTTTGTCTATGCTGAAGGTGTCACAGGGAGAATAATATGGTGAATTCTAATAACGGAAAAAAATGGAAGCTATTAATTGTTGATGATGAAGACCTTATTCGGGAATTGGTTAATATGGCTTTAGAAGAGTTGGAGTGTGAGGTGAGAAATTCCAATAACACAGCAGATGGATTCAGGATGGCAGAAGAATTTAGGCCCGATATTATTATCTCTGACATTTTGATGCCTGGAGGCACAGGAGACAAACTCGTTCGGCGCATTCGGTCGGAAATCCCGGACTATGATCCATACATCATCCTTATGTCAGGCCACAGCGAGTTAACTTACAATCAAATACAGTCCTTAGAAATAGATCGACTCATTGAAAAGCCGTTTCAGTTGTCACAAATTGCTTCTGTCGTTAATGAGGTGCTAAAGTCTGAGCTTGTCCTACCTAAGTCGAACTGAGGAGAGAGACGGCGAGAGTGGCGGAAGTATCTGTCGCGCCACTTCATATTCGTCGACCAATTTTTTAAGTATTTCTTTGCATGAAAGAATCTCATCGATGAGACCAACGGATTGTCCAGCGCTCCAAACCGACTTCCAAGTTGTTCCCTCTGCGGCCTTTTGGAGAGATTTCATCCCCAACCAATGAATTATCGGAACCATATATTTTTTTGAAACAGGATGATTTTTTAAAATTCGAATAGGAAGAGGCAATTCTAGCCCCTTTTTTTGGATGTAATCAGTCCGGATAACAGAGGCGGGTGTTCCAGATATTCGAGAGGTCAAAAGGATGTCCTCAGGCGAGGCTGTCACCACAGCCTGTTTATAAGAAGGGTCAATATCTGCCTCGATCGAGGCAATAAATCGTGTCCCGATCGAAACGCCGGCAGCGCCCAATGCCAAGCAGGCCGCCATAGTCGCTCCGTTCGCCACTCCTCCGGCTGCAACAACAGGAATCTCAAGCTTTTTGGCCAGCCAAGGGATTAGAACCAGAGGTGAAATGGGGCCTGCATGGCCTCCAGCTCCGGAACCCACGGCGATGACCCCATCAGCACCGAGATCCTGGACTTTGAGACCGAATTCAAGATTTGTGACGTCACAAAAAACTTTAGCACCGTTTTTGTGGGCGTCAGAAATAACTGACTTGGGGTTTCCGAGACTTGTGATGAACAAATTCACTCCAGCATCAAGTGCGACACGCAGATCATCAGTCTGCCTAGAATTGCTCTTGTTCACAATGATATTCACGCCAATAGGCTGAGTCGTCCGGGCCTTGATCTCTTTGAGAGCCTCAGAGTATTTCTCAAGGGGTCTATAGTTGAGAGCAGGAAAAGTGCCCACTCCGCCTCCTTCAGAGATGGCTACCACCATTTTGATATTCGAAACCAAAAACATCGGAGCTCCGATGATGGGCAACTGGCACCCAAGAAGTTCTGTCATGGAGGTCTTGATTGAAGACATTTGATGATCCTGGTTGAGATTAATAGGTGGGTCCATCTTAGCATAGACTTGTGCCGCCTCAAAATGAAACACAGATAGTTACCTAGCGATAAGCCTTGAGGTATGAACCGCCAGGTGATCGCTGGTGAGAGGTGAGACGTGAGACGTCAGGTTTGAGACCCCAACTATGAGACGTGAGATGTTGAGACCTTCACTTTAAGTTTTTGTTCAAAGTTGTTATCATTAGAGTATGGGAAAATATATACGTAGGATGTTTTGGACTTTTTCTCTGATGGGTGGAATTTCGATTGTCCAGGCTCTATTCAAGCCCAATTTTCTGGCTTCAAAGATTGGGAGTGATCGCTCGGTCAAAGAGAACGAGCTTGAAGCAAAGGACTCCTCGCCGTTAATGAAATCCATGACTTCCTTGATGAACAAGGGGCTTGTTGTTGCCCAGAAGGGGCTCGATTCCGTTTGCAAGGATTGTGGATTGAAGCTCAGTCGCTCGAACACCTATTCGGAGGGGTCTTTGCTACGAACAGATGTGGGGTTTCCAGGAGATGCAAAATCGAATCGATTGAAGTCTGGGAATCCTTACAGCGTCGAAACAAATGGTCGGAAGTATGTTTATCGGGATGGGAAATATTATAGGGCGATTGATTCGAACGTCTATTTGGACTCGGAGGGAAATCCTACTCTAGTCATTGATAATGCCCAGTCGCGCTACGAAAAGGAAGAAGATGAAGAGCGAGATTCGAACAATCGCTTTCGCCCGGATGTTGTCAAAAAAACTCAATTGGCGAAATTGGATGGATCTGCGAATGAAGATTTTGTGAAATCCGGAGCTCCATCGATCACTGGTTCTTATTCTCCGGAAGGAATCAAGGGCATGGTTGAAACTATAAAAGAGGCCAAGAAAAACATGGCGGAAAGAAATCGGGTCTTAGAACAGATGGACCGTGAGGACAAGAAAAGACCTAAGAGTCGGCCCTAACTGAATCTCCATTTATTTTTTTCTTTAGCTCCTGTAATTCTGCGTCCAAGAAAGTGGATGCATTGGATCCTTTTGCTTGGATGTTCTGAATGACCTCAACGGCTCGCGCGAACTGGCCTGTTTTTCGGAGAAAGTTGAGGTACTTTTGAGTGACGGTGATTTGCAGGCTTTCATCCTTTGAGGCCAAAACGAAATCATAGTACTGAGCTGCTTCCTCATTTCGTCCCGTTTCTTCTAGAGATCGGGCATAATGATAGGCGGGTTCAACGGCTCGTCCTCCGCGCGAGAAATAGCCTTGCAGTGAATAAGCAGCTCGATCAAATGCGTTTAGTTTGTATTGAAGTTTACCCAACTGTGCGAGAAGTTCCAGATCTTCAGGTTGGCGTCGAGCGGCCTCCTTGAGAGCCGATTCACTGCAAGTGGGATTCATTCGTTCTTCACAGATCTGAGCAAGCCTGGTCATTTCGGCAGCAGAAGAGATATTTAATATCTGGCGTGCCTTGAGAGGTATGACTTCAAGAAAGAAATGGTCCCAAGTCACCAAATGAATAAAGACAGCAACAAGGGCGACTGACAATAGAAAGGCCTGATTTCGAAATTGCCTGCCCAGTTTCTTGTCGATACGCCTCTCCTGTCCAGACAGGACCCACCCGCAGTGGCTACAGACAACAAGGGAATCCATCATTCGCTCTTGGGGAATGATCAGGTGGCAGCGGGGGCAGAGATCTACGGGATTCATAATTATAACCTCTCACATTAAAATAATCACCAGCAGGCGCGTGCGAGCATGCGCCTCCTCGGTAGACAATGAGCAATCTTAATGCCAGATCTTTGAGCGAGCAGTTCTTGTTTCATCGGCCTAAATATGAAAAAATGACCGACCAGGGCGAGTTTTGGCATTCTCTGAAGGGCTTTTTGAGGGGAATAGTATGAAAAGTGGTCGGTCGCCATATGCGGTTTTAGAGTGGCAAATTCGTTTAGCCATTTTTGCGTGCCTATTTTTTTCCTGCGCAAGATTACAGGTGAAGGATCGGTCTTTGGCCATGAGGCCTCTCAAGAAAAGCGATCAGATACTAAAGCAATTGGAGGAGGGCAGCGAATTGAAGGGGTTGAGGCAGGCCCTACAGGAGCAGCTCGCTCACTGGGATCTCCAGTTGGGCCGATTGAAGGGCTCAGAAAGAGAAGACTACCTTCGTTCTGATATGATATTTGGTCCGACGCGCATGCCTCTCTCTCAATATCGTCAAGGATTGATGCGATTATTTGATTTTATTGGGGACAGCTCGACTTCGGCTGAGGGACTGCGAAATTATATCGACTCCAATTTTGACTTTTATGAGGTTTATGGAGGGGCAAATGGATGGGGAAGCGTTTTGGTTACAGGTTATTTTGAACCCCTTCTAAAGGGATTTAGGCGTCCGCAGGGAAACTACACTCAGCCCTTGTATCTTACTCCCAAAAATCTGGTTACAGTCAGATTCGATCTTTTCACCGAAGTGATTCCATCTCTTGCTGACTGGCGGCAGCGCTTCTTTGAACAGAGTGTGGCCCTTTATTCTTTGCGAGGCCAGGTAAAGGCTCCTTCCGGTGATTCTTTGGTTCAGGAAATTGTGCCATTTCCGGATCGTCGTCAGATTGACGGTGAGGGCGTTTTAAAGGGGCAGGGGCTGGAGATCTGTTACGTTGATCCGATCGAGGCTTTTTTTCTTCAAATTCAGGGTTCCGGAAGAGTTGTCATGGAAGATGGTTCGTTTCTTCATCTGACCTACGCTGCCCAAAATGGGCATGCTTACTATCCTATCGGCAAAGATCTCTTGCACCTCATTCCAAAGGAGCAAATAACTTTCCAAAAGATAGTGTCTCACTTGCAGGGACTTGCCGACCCTCAGAGAAATGAATTGCTGTTCAAGAATCCAAGTTATGTCTTTTTTAGGAAATCGCCGCAGAATCGGGGCATCACCTTTCAGGGAACGCCAGTCGCTGATGGAAGAACAATTGCGACGGATAAGAGTTTGTTTCCGAAAGGGGCAATGGCCGTTCTAGAGTTTGAAAGGCCCATTTTTGAGGAAGGTGAAGATCAATATCCTTCTTCATGGTCAATTGAGAAGCGCATTGTGTTTGACCAAGACACGGGTGGCGCTATTCGCGGGCCCGGACGAGTAGACTTGTTCTGGGGTTCTGGGAAGGAGGCAGAGAAAATGGCGGGAGTCTGAAAAAATCTTGGACGTTTGATCTATTTGCTTCCTAAGACTCTGGATAAAGTGACTGCCCTTCATCCGTGAAGGGCAGTTGGTGATACCTGACCTTTCGGTCAAGTTAATAGGTCATTTGGGTTGGGTAAAATTGAGGATTTACCCGATGTGGTTAGGACAAAATTGAGAAAAACAACTTCATATTATTTTTCTCAACGAGACTTCTAACTTCCTCCTTTGATTGAAGGGGATCCATTTTCTGTAACAGGTTTTTTTCCCAAGCTTTCGGCAGCTTGTTCCAAAGTCAGCTTTGTTGCTTTTTGGCTATCGTCAACATTTTGCTCTGCTTCGGCTTCGATGAGCATGGCAATTTCATTAAGGTCTGTTTTCTCCTTCGTCCAGATCCATTTGTAGGTGTTGAGATACTGGTTGTTTTCATCTTTGTCTCTCAGGAAGACCTGAGCTGTTCCGGATTTGAGGTCAGATGTCTCTTTTGGATATTTGACAACAAGCAAAACCTGATGTTTTGAATCCAAAGTTACTACCGAAACTTTTTCGTTTTCGTTGCTTGGACTGACTAACTCAGCAGGCTGGTATTCCTTATCTGTGTTGTTTTGGCTCAGAGTTCCTTTGTAGAGAATTGTGGTTCCTTGGTTGAGCAGTGTCTGAAGCTCTTTGCTGAGGGGTAGGCTGATCTCAATTTCGAAGCTCAAAGCGTTTTCGGAAATGATTTGGGCGGAGGCAACGGCCTGAGGGATTACTTCATCTTGAGCTTTTTCCTGTACGGGCTTGCTATCAAGCACTGCTGCTGGCAATGTTGATTTTGAGCGGTGCATTTTTCGATCTGAATTACCGCAGCCAGTCGCGGTCAAGGCAGCGAGCACAATAAATAATCCTGAGCGAGCCAGCGGTGACACATAATTCATCGGTTCAATCCTCCAGGTTACGTAGATGGTAATTCATCCTTAAGTCCGCGAGTCTTCAGTTCATGACTTCATTCGCGGTACCTACACAGCTTTCTTAAGCAATGGAAATGCCAGAATGTCTGTTGCGCGGTGTGGATTTTTTGGAGTCTTCAAAATGGATGGGAGAAAATTCCCGGTGACAAGCTTCGCGCAGTGGCTGAGAAAAAAATACGTACTCGTAATCCTTTGTGGCTTGAGTTGGGGTGCGGTGATCTCAAGAACGGGAAGAAATTGCAGGGTGTTCTGGTCTCTCACAAGGATGATTTTTTTTTCAATTCGTGTTCTGATCATCCAGGTTGATGGTCGGTGAGCCTTGAATATTTCTCCGCATTGCGGCGATAATTGGCAATTGGGTCCGGTTCATGTGACAATTTGAGGTCGTGTTTGCCTTGAAGGGGGTCTTATGTCTCATAGTCTGATTCGCGCTCAGCTTGAACCAAGTCTAGAACAGGCTCAGGCTGTTTGGATTAAAGCATATAGTCATCTGAAGGAGGTTTCGAAGGGGGGATGGTATCCTTCTCTTGTTATTGAGCGGCGCTATAAGCGAGATTTTTCGGTCAATAGCAAGTCGGAGGCGATGTCGGAGAGGTTGAGCGAGGGGATCGTGGTCCGAATCTTTGACGGAGTGACTCTATTTGAGGAGGCGAGCCATGATTTATCAGAAGCCTCAGTTTTGGAAATGGTTCGCAAGCTGGACGAACGGGTCCGTCTTCAAGGGCAGGCGGGTGGGCAGGGAGAGAAAGTTCGTGTCTATCGGCCGCCAACATGGGCGGAGCGTTTGCAAGTAGCTCTAGATCCCGAAATAACTCAACAAATACCGGCAGGGGTTAACCAACAAACCTGGGTTCATTTCGGTACGCCTCAAAGTCAGGAGCTCTGGAAAACCAATGATGAGGTTATGAAGTTCACTCGAGATAACTTTGATCGTCTGCGCGAGGCTGAGGCGACTTTGCCTAACAGCCATGCTTCAAAAAATCCTGATTTTTTCCAGGTGAGAACGAGTTTGGAAAAATTAGATTTTGTATTTATCGATGAACAGACTCGGATGAGCCAGAGTTTATTGCGAAACAGCCTGGTTGTTGCAGTTATCAAAGCCGGCGAAAGGGGTCATTGTGTTCAAGGTGGACTTGGCGGCCGAGAGACCCTTGAGATGAGTGATCAGGAAATGTTGGGGGCCTACGAAAAGTTGAGAAAGAGCTTGAACGCGGAGAAGATTCAGCCGGGACGTTATAAGGTTCTCATGAATCCTTCTATTACAGGTGTTTTTGCACACGAAGCTTTTGGTCATTCCCAGGAGGGAGACACTTGGGCGCGCGGTCGTTCGAAAGCTCGAGAGCTGTATGAGAGCAAGGAAAAGGTAGGAAATCAACATGCCACAATTATTAACAATCCGGCTGTCTACCGAAATGGACCCGACTTCTTTTCGGCCTGGGGATCTTATTATTTTGATGAAGAGGGTTGGTTGGCGCAGGAACATTGTTTAGTTAAAGAAGGAGTTCTTCAGAATCCCATGACCCACTTGATCTCGGCGGTGCGTTTGGATGTTCCACGCACAGCCAATGGTAAGAGAGAAAGCTGGACTCATGGAATCTATACTCGTCAAACAAACACCTATTTCTCTGCCGGCGAAAAAACGTTTGCGGAGCTAATTGCCATGGTCGATTATGGATTTTTTGCGGACGTGGCTTTTGGAGGAATGGAAGATCCAAAGGGTATGGGCATCCAGGTAGGAATGGCCTATGTGGAAGAGATCAAAGATGGAGCCTTGACTGGGCGTACTTTCAAAGCTCCGAACGGCGGTGCCATCCAGATGACTGGTTATGTTCCCGATTACCTAGGATCCATCATAGCAAAATCGAAAATTGAAGCACATCGAGAGGAAGTTGATGAGTCTCAGCATCCCTGGAATGAAGTGGGAGGCTGTGGAAAGTACCACAAAGAATATGTGGCGGCTGGTTGCGGCGGTCCTTATATGTTGGTGGATAAGGTTTTACTAAGTTAAAAGGGGAGTGAATTGATGTTGCTTTGGAATAGAGCTGATCTGCTGGAGTGTCTTAAGAAAAACACAGGCCAACAAGGTAGGGCTTGGCTGCAATGGGCCTTAACTGAGCGCCAGGAAGATCGTCAGGAATTCTATTTGATTCAAAGTGTGACTCAAAAAGTTGTTCTTGATCAGTCTCGCGAAGTCGAAGATCGATCGTTTCATTTGCGTCTTTATGTCCGTCGTCCAGATGGCAATAAAATGGGCGTTGCAGAGGGGCCTCTGTTTCAGAAATTGGATCTTCTTACGCAATTGGAGGCCTTTGAGAAAAAAGCTTTGCTCGGTGTCGAAAAGCAATGGCTTTTCCCGAAGCCAGATAAAGAGGATGAAGAGACTCAGCCTCCTCTGAAGGTTTATCCGCCCCTTTTAGCAGAGATCAGAGATTGTTCTTTCAAAGTCTATCGAGACTTGGAAAAGGCAATTCAAAGAGCTACAGAAGGGCAATTTAATTCAGGCGAACTCTTTGTTATCCGTGAGCATCGTGTGCGCACCTTGTCTTCTGGATTTTCTACAGAACAGATTGAATCAAAAATTTACGCGGAGGTCTGTTTTTCCTCACAAGAGAAAGCTTCGGGTCTATCGGAGGAATTTTTAGTTACTCGCTGGGCTTCCCACCCTGAGCAGCTTGATTTTGATAAAATGTGTCGGGAGTCGGCCCAATTTGCTCAGGCAAGTTTAAGGACGGCGAAGTTAGCTTCCGGAGAGTTCCATGTTTTACTTCATGCGGACGTTCTCAATGCACTTCTTCACGATGTTTTGAGTCAATTGAGCTCGCGGCAAAAATATTACAAATTGCCGTTTAAGCCCAAGGGAACCTCATTGATTGATAATTTTAAGGGCATGCCATTTGTCATGAGGCTGGACCCGAGCCTTGATTATTGCTTTGGAAGCGGATCTTTTAGTGCCGAGGGTTTATCTCAAGAAAACAAGGTACTTGTTCAAGAAAACAAAATTCAGTTCAATCCAACTTCAAGCCAGATGTCTCAATATTTAGGGGATGAGGTGACCACGGTCCTTGGAAACCTCGTTGTTGTTCCGAGCAAGTTTGAAAGCAAAGAACAGTTAATAAAATCGCAGGACAAGGTTCTTGAAGTGCTTCAGTTCTCTGGACTCTTCACGAACTCTATGGATTTAACCTATTCTTCAGAAATTCGCCTGGCTCGACTCTATGACAATCGCACCGGCAAAGTGAGCTACATAAAAGGGGGCAACCTGTCCGGTCACTTCCCCACTAATTTTGCTTCAGTCTTGTGGGGTGGGGACGCAGTTGTTGAGAATTGGTTCGATGAGGGTGGAGGACACACCTACTTTGGGCCCGAGGTGGCCTTGATTGGAAATGTTTCGGTCACATCCTAAAAGTCTTCCGAAGTTTATGAAATAGGAGAGTTCATGTCCAGTTCCAAAATTGTTTTAACCGGAGTCAAGCCCACGGGACAGCCCCATATCGGAAACTATTTGGGAGCTATTCGACCTGCATTAGCCATGGCTAAAGAGCCCAACACAAGATCCTTTTTTTTTATTGCAGATTATCACTCTCTCATTAACACCCATGATGCAAAAGTCTTAAATGAAATGGTTTACGAAGTTGCCGCAACTTGGCTTGCTTGCGGTCTCGATGTGAAATCGACGGTGTTTTACCGCCAGTCTGACGTACCTGAAGTTTTCGAACTCAATTGGATCCTTTCTTGTTTTTCTGCGAAGGGCCTTATGAATCGGGCGCACGCTTACAAAGCCAAGCTAGCCGAAAATCAAGAAGCCGGAAAGGAGGATTTGGATTTTGGAGTGAGCATGGGTCTTTTTTCATATCCTATCCTGATGGCTGCCGATATTTTGATGTTTGGGACTCATAAAGTGCCTGTTGGTGAGGACCAGATTCAGCATGTGGAAATTGCTCGTGACATCGCACAGAAGCTGAATCGAACTTACAATTCAGAAGTTTTGGTGGTTCCAGAAAGTGTGCTTCAGAAGGAGTCAAAACTTGTACCGGGCTTGGACGGCCGCAAAATGAGCAAGAGTTATGGCAATACGATCCCTTTGTTTTCCGATGAGAAAGTATTGCGTAAGCTTGTGATGAAAATTAAAACTGATAGCTCTGGTCCGGATGAGCCCAAAGATCCGGACAAGAGTTTGGTCTTTGATCTTTTCAAGGAATTTGCGAGACCTGAGCAGATTGCTGAACTTCGTCAGTCTTATCTGAGCGGAATTTCCTGGGGTAATGCAAAAGAAGCTCTCTTTCAGGCTATTAATTCCAGACTCAAAGGTCCAAGAGAAAGATACAATGAGCTTATGGCCCATCCTGAAGAAATTGACCGCTTGCTTCGAATCGGCGGCGATGAAGCTCGCGAAATTGCGAGTCAAAGATTGAAAGATGTTCGTAAAATCATTGGTCTTGAGCATTAGATTTGAGGAGAAGAGATAGTATTAAAAGACGATTAGCGATTTTTATTTATGCAATGATCGGTTTTGCTTTTGCGTCCATTTTTTGGTTTGTGCAAGAGATATCCTTTCCTCTGATTTCAGACTCCTCGGTCCTGACCTTTGCGCGCGATCAAACCCGTTCCAATGTTTACGATACAAAACATGGGGTTGATTGGGGGAAACTCAAAGCAAAGGAGCATGCATGGGGCAAGGAAGCTGTCGAGTCGATGCCGCTTTACCTTTCCTACAAGGAGTCTTTGTTCGCAAATCAGAAACATCAAATCATTTTCGGAAACAGAAGAGGAAAAATTCAATCATTCAATCTCAATAGGAGCAGTGTCAGCTGGGAAGCTGGTTTTCCTGAAGGGTTCCAACTTTTTTCTACGCCAGTAGTGAGCAAGAATACGGGTATCATCTATGCCCTTGGAAGGAGTGAGGATTTTTACAGTGCGGAAAATGGGGTTCCACCAAAGAGCGGAATTATCCTGATGGCTCTTGATGTCTTCACTGGACGAATTGTGAGTCAACGTCAAGTTAACTTAGCTGAGATTTTTTCTCACTACACTCCCAATGTAAAATGGGATTTGGATCCACGCTTTGGACTCGTTTGTAAAACAGCCTTAGGATTACGAGAGCAAAATCAAGGCTCAGTCGTTTACTTCGGCTGCTCGATGACAAAGAACAACAACTCACATCCCCCTTCTGAGCGTAGACCTTATCGTCAATACAGGGGGATTCGAGGCGTTCTTTTGGGACTTGAAACAACGAAAAATGGCGAATTTGCAGAAAAGATGCCACTTGCTTTTTTTCCGAGTGAATATCACCAAGACAATGCATTGACCGGATTTGATAGCGGAATTTACTGTGCCGGAGGAGCTCCTCCCGTTCTGCCGGACGGAAGAATATTGGTCACAACTGGAAATGGACCTTTGATCCCCAAAATGAACAACTTTGGATGCTCCATTGTAAAAATCAGTTCGGAGACATTTCGGCCAGCAGTCAATAAGCCGGGTGAAATTCCATTTATCAGTTTAGATGTTAATGATTTTGAAGAGTGTTATACCTCGAATGCCGATTATTCATCTGGGACGGTTGCGGCTTTGGCGGTCGGTCCAAACAAGTTTGTGGGTTTTCTCAGGGATAAGGTAGGAAGTGTGATAGCTTTTGATCCTGATAAAATGTCAGGGAATCATTTGTCTGGTCGAGAGGAGCTTGATGTCCGCAGAGATTTGGAAATAGAGGGACTTCACTACGGGCAAGGGTCTGTTTTTTTGGACGAGAATTCAAAGTCTAACCTTGTGATTCATCACCATCGGATTTGGCAAACTCGAAGAAGGCTGTTGGCGACAAGTGGGGCAGAAGAGGTTCTGTCTCGCCTGGGGTATACGAGAGGTCATTGCGTTGGATATGTTCGCGATAAGCCAGATGGACGTGCTTTTTCATTGTACGAGTCTGGTCCTACAAATGGTGCCATCGTACTGGTCAATGAGTCCTTAGAAAACCAAGAACGGATGACATCTTCGGATGTGTCTGTCGTTGGTTCTGCAAAGGAGGAGTTTTACTGGGGAGTGGGAGGGCTTAAACTCCCTTATCGAAAATTGTTGGAGCTCGGGTTTTCACCAACAAAAGGCTCGAATTATTCCAAATCAAAATTTGACTTGGTCCCTATGCGTCTGATGGCCAATGTGGACATTCGCACCTCGATCGTCAGCATGATTGAATCACACTACAAAAAGGAGCCTGAGTATCACGGAACCTGGAAGGTCTTTTCTGAAGATAACGGATTTATTTTGCGTCCAAAAAAGCGAGAGGAATTGAATTCCTGCCTTGAGCATGATGGCCTTGTGCCTTTTTACGAATATGAAAGGCATGAATCGAAGTTTCTCGGATTCAAGGTTTCGCGTCTTGTGTACGGAGAAGACTTGGGTCAGCCTCGATACCAGTGGGTCTATTCAGATGACAAACAGAGATTTTTACACTCGAGTTCATTGAACACGATAAGAATTGCTGGCAGTCAGGATGGTTATGTTCTCGTTGCTGCCCATGAGCCCTATAAAGAGCAGGAGTCTTGGCTGATCGTTCTCTCTTTGAAAGATGGTCATCGTATTTCGGAGTTTCGTTTCTCAGGCAGCCATCACTTTTCTCAGCCCCTTTTTACGGGCCATGGAGTCTTTCTTTCTACCAGAGATCGTGGCTTGATCGCAGTGACTCAAGACGAGTTGGAGCTGTAGGTTTTTTTCTAACGAGGATTCCCCTTTTCTTCACATCTGCCGAGCTCGACTGTCTACGGCCAGGGCCGCCTCTCGAAGAACTTCAGGAAGAGTCGGGTGAGCATGGAAGCTCCGGGCAAGATCTTCGGACGAAGCAGAAAACTCCATTGCCACAACCGCTTCCGCAATCAAATCACTGGCGCGGGGCCCGAGAATATGAACTCCAAGGATTTGATCTGTTTTCTCGTCGGCAAGGACCTTTGCCATGCCTTCTGTGCATCCCAGTGCTTTTGCCCGACCATTGGCCGTAAAGGGGAAAGTCCCGACTTTAAATTTGATTCCAAGTGTCTGCAGTTCTTCTTCAGTTTTTCCGACGCTTGCAAATTCAGGCCAAGTGTAAATCACCCCAGGGAGAGTGTTGTAATTGACGTGCCCTGCTTGTCCCGCAATTATTTCGGCGACAGCGACGCCCTCTTCTTCGGCTTTGTGAGCGAGCATGGGACCGCGGACGAGATCTCCGACCGCGTAAATATTGGGAACATTCGTGCGAAAATGGTCATCAATTTGGACCACTCCTCGATTATCTGTTTTGATCCCCAGTCCTTCAAGATTTAAACCATCCGAGTAGGGTCGGCGTCCAGTAGCGACGAGAACAACATCGGCTTCGACTGAACTTTGACTCTGGTCTTTGAGTCGTTCGTATTTGACCAAAGTTCGTGATGGAGAAGGAGCTGTCTCAGCGCCTGAGACCTTGGCCTCCATGATAAATTTCATTCCTTGTTTGGTGAGAATTTGCTCGAGGCGTTTGCTGAGCTTGGTGTCCATGCCTCCGCAAATCTTTCCTGTGTACTCAATGATCGTCACTTCAGAGCCAAGACGAAGCCACACCGAGCCCAGCTCCAGCCCAATCACTCCTCCTCCCACGACCACAAGTTTTTGAGGCACTGTAGGAAGACAGAGAGCCTCAGTGGAGGAGACCACTGTTTTGCCGTTGAACTTCAAAAAAGGCAGTTCGTTGGGTATGCTCCCTGTTGCGAGCATGATATTTTTCGCTTGAACGAGATTTTTCTTCCCGCTCTTGTCTGTGATTTCGACTTCGTTTGCGCTGATTAGACGCCCTAGTCCTTCGAGTGAGGCGATCTTATTTTTTTTAAAAAGAAAAGCGATCCCGCCTGTCAGGTCACTCACGATTTTACTTTTTCTTGCCATCATCGTGGGGAGGTCGAGGCTCACTCCATCAAGCTTAATCCCATGGTGCAAGAATTCTGTGCGAGCGGCCAAAAAGTGTTCGCTGGAATCAAGCAATGCTTTTGACGGAATGCAGCCGACGTTGAGGCAGGTTCCGCCGAGTGTTGGATTTTTCTCAACAACAGCCACCTTAAGGCCCAATTGAGCTGCTCGTATGGCCCCGACATAGCCACCAGGGCCTGAACCAATCACCACCAAATCAAATGTGTCTGACATACAAACTCCCTCATCTGAAGCCCTTATTTATCTTCAGGCGAAATTACATCCGAGGATCCCAGGCTTTTTATTTACAAATCAAGTAGAAGGCGTGAAGGGTCTTCCATACCTTCCTTGATTTTAACGAGAAAACTAACACTTTCGCGCCCATCCACGATGCGATGATCATAGGAGAGAGCGACATACATCATGGATCGAATTTCAATTTTTCCATTAACGGCCATGGGTCGATCTTCAATTTTGTGGAGTCCAAGAATTCCACTTTGTGGTGGATTGAGAATGGGTGTGGACATCAGGGAGCCAAAAACTCCACCGTTCGATATCGTGAAAGTGCCATCAGCCAAATCATCCAAGGAAATCTTTCCGTCTCGCGCCTTGAGAGCGTAATGTCGAATGGCCAATTCGATTTCGGCTATCGAAAGTTGATCAGCATCGCGAATCACCGGAACGAGAAGCCCCTTCTCAGTGCTGACAGCGATCCCCATATTGATGAAATCCTTATAAAGGACTGAAGTTCCTTCGATTTCAGAATTCACTTGCGGAAAGGCCTTGAGTGCAGCCACAGTGGCTTTCACAAAAAATCCCATAAATCCAAGGCTGACTCCGTGTTTCTCTTTGAACGAATCTTTGTATTTCGCCCGCAGGGCCATCACTGCTGTCATATCGATTTCATTAAAGGTTGTGAGAATTGCAGCTGTGTGTTGGGCCTCAACCAATCGCCGAGCGATTGTTTGGCGAAGTTTTGACATTGGTACACGTTTTACATCGCCACTGGCTTTTGCTTTGGATTGCGGAAGAGGGAGGGGCGCTGCGAGCGTGGATTGCGTCGATGTCCTTTCGCTCAAAGTGGCATCCATCTTTCCTGGATGGCCAGTCTGTGCGACCTCTAAAACATCCCCCTTTGTGAGACGACCTCCTTTGCCGCTACCGCTTCCAAGAGAGGCGGAATCGATTCCTTTTTCGCTCACAATTTTGCGCACCGCTGGACTTAAGTGAGGAGAGGAAGGGTTTCCCGCAGAGCTTCTGTGACCATTTCCATTTCCGTTGCCATTGGCCGCCGCCGGAGTTGGTCCGGCTGGGGAAGGAGCGGCCGAAGATGTGGTTTTTCCAGTTTGGGTCGAATCGGAGCGAGGGCTTCCCTCTGTATCTATTGTTCCGATAATGGAGCCAATCTGTACGGTCTCTCCCTCTTGAACCTTTGTTGCAAGCACGCCGTCACTTTCTGCAACGACTTCAACGCTGGCCTTGTCTGTTTCAAGGACAAGGAGCACGTCATCGCGCTTAACAGTTTCTCCGTTTTTCTTTTTCCATTCTGAAATTGTGGCTTCGGTAATTGATTCGCCTACGGCAGGAACTTTTATTTCAATTTTCACAGCGAAATATCCTTTTTTTGAAGAGATACCATTTATGGGAGCAGTGTACACTGCCTATTAGGATCAACTAAAGCACTTGTTTAAAATTTCGTCCTGTTCCTTTTGATGGGCCTTGGCAGATCCTGTGGCGGGGCTTGCTCGCTCTGTGCGCCCAAC